>NZ_JBHRXY010000134.1:0-520 GCF_042648745.1 Paracoccus angustae | reverse complement strand
AAGGGCAAAGCGAAGCCGCGGCGGCGCTACCATAAAGCGCAAGACGCGGCGGTGGTGCCGCTCATCACAGCGCTCGTCGCAGCGTGGCCGACCTATGGCTACCGGCGGATCACGGCGGTCCTGAACCGCCAGTTGCGCTTGCAAGGTTCGGCACCGGTAAACCACAAGCGCACTTACCGGATCATGAAAGCACACAACCTGCTGCTGGCGCGGAAATACTCTGAGCGACCGGAGCACATCCATGACGGCAAGGTCATCGTGATGCGCTCGAACCTCCGCTGGTGCGGCGACGGTTTCGAGTTCACCTGCTGGAACGGCGATATTGTGCGGGGCGCCTTTATCATCGATGCCCATGATCGGGAGATCATCGCGTGGATGGCTGTGGTCAATGCCGGCATCAGCGGGTCCGACATTCGCGACATCATGCTCGAAGCCGTGGAGCGACGGGTCAGGGCGCTGCGTGCGCCAGCGACAATCGAAATGCTGACCGACAACGGGCCGCCTTACATCGCCAAGGATA
>NZ_JBHRXY010000133.1:0-537 GCF_042648745.1 Paracoccus angustae | reverse complement strand
CGCGGCGACCCCCGAGGGAGGAGGAGGGGGCCGCCGCCTGTCGCCGAAACCCGAGGGGAGGAGAAAGGGTTCCGGCGCTGTTGTCGGCGGCACCCTCCGGGAGGAGGAGGGGATGCCGCCCGTTCCGGCCCCTGGGAGGAGGGTGGGGCGGAATGGCGTGTTCTTCTTACTTGCCCCAGGCGGCTTCCCGGGCCAGGCCGGCGATCATCGCGCGGCTGATGCCCAGGTCCGCCAGATCGCGGTTGGTCAGGGCGTTCAGTTCGCGCACCGTTTGGCGATAGATGACGCGGCGGGCGCGGTTTTCCTGCATGTGCTGGATCGCGGCCATCAGACGGCCGGCGAAGCCAGGGGTGGCGGCGGCGTTGTGGGTGTGGGCGATGGCAGCCATGGCGTGTTCCTTTGTCTTGGGGGTCTTTTGTTCTTGCGTTTGCGCCTTGCCCGGATTGGCCCGGCGCCGTTTCGATGACCCCAAGATGGCGCCGATGCTGCATCTGCACAATGGATCCTTTCGGATTGCTGCCATGCAGCAACCGCATG
>NZ_JBHRXY010000132.1:0-566 GCF_042648745.1 Paracoccus angustae | reverse complement strand
CCGCTCTCCGGCATGTATAAGGTGCCGGAGAGCGGCTCCCGTATCGCACAGGAGCCAGGAAGAATCTTAAGACAAGCGTCCGTGTATCGGCTGCTGAAGTCCTATGACCTCATCACCAGCCCGGCCTATGTGGTGATCAAGGCCGGGGACGAGTTCAGGGACAAGACCTCTCGGCCAAACCAGATGTGGCAGACCGACTTCACCTATCTCAAGGTGACAGGCTGGGGATGGTTGTACCTGTCCACCGTGTTGGATGACTTTTCCCGCTACATTGTTGGCTGGAAGCTGTGCACCACCATGAACGCGGACGATGTCAGCGCGACACTTGATATCGCCCTTGCCGCCTCGGGATGTGACAGCGTCACCGTGCTGCACAAGCCCCGGCTGCTGAGCGACAACGGCCCATGTTACATCGCCGGTGACCTTGCCGAATACCTCGAAGAACATGGTATGGCCCATGTCCGCGGCGCCCCCAATCATCCCCAGACACAGGGCAAGATCGAGCGCTGGCACCAGACCCTCAAGAACCGCATTCTGCTGGAAAACTACTATCTGCAGGGCGAGCT
>NZ_JBHRXY010000131.1:0-586 GCF_042648745.1 Paracoccus angustae | reverse complement strand
GCCTTGAAGCCGTTGCACTCGGGATCGCAGCCGGTCAGTTCCAGATGCAGGCTGTCCAGATAGTCGGCGCTGACGCGGTTGAAGAAGTTCTCGGCGGTCGGCGTCCAGACCTTGCGGATGCTGGCCCCGCTGTCGGCCTCGATCAGCGCAAAGAAATCGGCATTGCCTGCGTCATAGGGCAAGGTCCGCGCCATGCCTTCCACCAGTGCGGAATTGCGGGCCTTCTTGCCTGCCGCCGTGAAGTCGCGGAAGGCTTGCGCCAGATCCTCGATGCGCAACTCCGGGCGGCTCCATGCCTCATGTCCTGCCGGGGGATGGGCCAGCCGGTCGGACCATTCCAGACCATCCGTCTTGCTCGGGCAGTTCATGGGGCGTCCCGGCGACAGGTCAAAGACATTCGTGCTGACACCAGAGGCCAGCGACAATCCGAAGGCCAGCAGGTCGAACACCATTTCCGGCTTGTCCAGAAGGGCGGTCTGGATCGCGGCCAGCCGGATCGCCTTCATGTCCTCGACCAGTGCGCCGGAATAGGGCGACTTTGGCGCGGGCGCGGCATCGCCGCCGTCCGCATGGGCGGCATGGCCGG
>NZ_JBHRXY010000130.1:0-610 GCF_042648745.1 Paracoccus angustae | reverse complement strand
GACGCGCCGAAGGAATTCGGTCCGGCGAAGACCCTCTACAACCGCTGGAAGCGCTGGAGCGACAACGGGGTCTTCGCCCGGATCCTGGTGGGCCTGGCCGCCGAAAGCGCCGAACGCAAGACGATCACGATCGACGCGACCTATCTCAAGGCACACCGCACGGCATCGAGCCCGCGGGTCAAAACAGGGGGCGAGCGCGCCAGATCGGACGAACCAAAGGTGGCATGAACACCACGTTGCACGCTGTCGCGGATGCGAAGGGGCGGCCGATCGGGTTCTTCATGTCCGCCAGGCAGGTCAGCGATTATACCGGCGCGGCGGCGCTGCTGGGCAGCCTGCCGAAGGCGGGGTGGCTGCTCGCCGACAGAGGCTGTGACGCTGACTGGTTCCAACACTCGTTGAAGACAAGGGGATAAAGGTTTGCATCCCGGACCGGAAGTCTCGCAAGAAGGCTGCCAGATACGACAAGCGGCGCTACAAACGGCGCAACCGCATCGAGATCATGTTCGGCCGTCTCAAGGACTGGCGGCGCCTTGCAGCCCGATACGACCGGTGCCCGGAAACGTTCTTCTCTGCGATCATGCTCGCCGCAACCGTCTTGTTCTGGCCG
>NZ_JBHRXY010000129.1:0-646 GCF_042648745.1 Paracoccus angustae | reverse complement strand
GGGCCGACAAAGCCCGCGATCTTCGGCTGGCCCTGCAACTCGGGGCGCAGGCGGGTGCGGGTCTCGGTCCCGGTGATCTCAGTGCCCATGTCCTCGACCCATGCGGCCAAGTCATCGGTCACGACGCGGCTCATGCCGCAGTCATCGGTCATGGTGACAATCTCGAACAAAGCCATTTTCGGCCTCCTTGTGGTGGTGCCCTTTGCCGGTCTGGTGCCGGATCATCGGGCGGGGTTTCTGGCGAGGAAGCGCGAAGCGCGCGCCTCTCCTGAAACCCTGCCTCCCGGCGAGGGCAGGAGGGGGACCCAGGCAAGGTTGTCCGTAGGGGCGAAGGGGAGGGGGATCACCCGGTCTGCACGGAGCCGCAGGCGCAGGAAGGCCGGGGAAACCCCTTCGCCCCGTCAAGCGGACGGCCTTGCGTGGGGGAACCGGCGGTTCCCATGACACGGGACACGCGCCCTTCGCGCGTGGCCCCACAAAGGGCAGGGGCGTTCGGCTTGTCCGAATCCCCCGGCCAGGCGCGGTCCCGCGCCTTTGCCTCGATCCCCGCCCGTCGCGGGGATCTCCCCATCGTAACCACCCGATTTCCACCGCCTGCCTGAGCGTGGGGTGATCGGCTAAGACACGTGCATAGCGACGTCGTTAA
>NZ_JBHRXY010000128.1:0-714 GCF_042648745.1 Paracoccus angustae | reverse complement strand
TCCGACACGTCGCGGCCCTTCACCTCGGCCAGAACAGTCAGGGTCAATGCCTCGTCCTGCGACACGGTAAAGGCTTTCGCCATGCCAAGGCTGATCTGGCCCTCTTTCAGCGCGTCCAGAACCGGGGCGGGCAGGGCTGCCAAGGCAAGGCGGCGATACACATGGGCCTCGGTCTTGCCGAAGCTGCGGGCAATGGCCGACACGTCTGCGCCTGCCTCCTTCATCCGGCCATAGGCGCGGATCTCGTCAGCGGGGGCCAGATCCTCCCGCGCCGCGTTCTCGGCACTGGCCCATGCGCGGGCAGTGGCCTCGTCGGGTGCGATGCGGACGGGGATGGAAGCCAGTTCCGGGTGGCGTTCGGTCACGGTGGCGTCACGCTCGACGGCACGGGCAATGGCCCGCAGCCTGCGGCCTCCCGCGACAATGCCCACGCGGCCCTCTCCATCGAGGATGCCGGACAGGTTCTGGATCAGGCCGATCATGGCAAGGCTGTCGGCCAGCAGGTCGATCCCCTCCGGGTCGGCGTCCTGACGCGGGTTCAGGTCGGAGACATAGAGTTGGGCCAGCGGGAAATACTGGATGGAGGCGGGGGCGATGGTTTCGCGCTTCATGGGAATGGTCCTTTTGCGACGGATGGTTTTTGTTATGGATGCCCTGCCCTCATTGCCGTGGGGGCAGGGCGGGCTTTGTCAAAGTGCGCCGTGCTGGATCAGG
>NZ_JBHRXY010000127.1:0-753 GCF_042648745.1 Paracoccus angustae | reverse complement strand
TTGCAGGGCAGGCATTGTGACGATCCACCACGACTGGGACAAGACCGCTTCGGCACGCCTGGCCGCGCCGGAGATGGCCTGGTTCGCGGTTGACGGGCATTCGCAGATCAGCAAGCCCTCGCCCCGGCGCAAGCGGCTGTTCGACGTGGCGCTGGCGCTGGTGCTGCTGGCGCCCTTGTCGATGGTGATGGCGGTGGTGGCCGCCCTGATGCTGGTCCAGCAGGGCCGCCCGATCTTTTATTCGGCCGAGCGGATGCGCGCGCCGGGCCAGCCTTTCCGGCAGCTAAAGTTCCGCACCATGATCCCCGAAAACAAGGATTTCGGCGCCACCGGCGCCCACAAGCACTGGCGCATCACGCCCTTGGGCCACTTCCTGCGCCGCACCCGCATCGACGAGCTGCCGCAGCTGTTCAACATCCTCAAGGGCGACATGAGCTTTGTGGGCCCCCGCCCGCCCTTGCGCGAATACGTGGAACGCTTTCCGGCGGTTTATGCGCAGGTGCTCAAAAGCCGCCCCGGCGTGACCGGCCTGGCCACGCTGATCTATCACCGCCACGAGGACCGGATCCTGGCCCGCTGCACCAGCGCCGAGGCGACCGAGCGGGCTTATTACCGCCGCTGCCTGCCCGCCAAGCTGAAGATCGACCTGATCTATCAGCGCCACCGCGACATCCGGCTGGACCTGTGGATCATGTGGAACACCCTCAAGATCGTGCTGGGCTGCAAGGACGAAAGACCCAGAAGGCGGGGGCG
>NZ_JBHRXY010000126.1:0-775 GCF_042648745.1 Paracoccus angustae | reverse complement strand
CTTCGTCAGCCGGAATCTGTTGAGGACCCGCTGACCGAGATCGCTCGCGATGGGGCACGCCGGATGCTGGCTGCCGCGCTACGGGCCGAGGCCGACGCCTTCGTCGCGCAACATGCCGAAGAGATCCTGCCAGACGGCCGCCAGCGGGTTGTCCGGCACGGTTACGGGCCGGAGCGCAGCATCCTGACCGGAATCGGTGCGCTCGACGTACAGCGCCCGAAGGTGCGCGACCGCGCCACCGATCAGCCGGCCGAGAAGAAGATCCGCTTCACCTCTGCGATCCTGCCGAAATGGGCGCGGCGTTCGCGCAGCCTCGATGCTCTCCTGCCGGTCCTCTACCTGCGTGGCATCTCGATGGGAGATTTCCAGGAGGTGCTGGCCGCGATCTTGGGGAAAGACGCGCCCAACCTGTCGCCGGATGTGATCTCGCGCCTGACCGGGGAGTGGCAGCAGGATTACGACCGCTGGCAGCGCCGCGATCTCTCGGCCCGGCGGTATGTCTACATCTGGGCGGACGGTGTCTACCTGCAGGCTCGGATGGAGCCGCAGGCCGAATGCATGCTGGTTATTCTGGGGGCAACGCCCGAAGGGAAAAAGGAGCTCGTCGGCTTCCAGGTCGGCGTGCGCGAGAGCGCACAAAGCTGGCGCGAGCTCCTGGTCGACATCAAGGCACGCGGCCTCGGGGTTCCGCCCGAGATTGCCGTCGGCGATGGGGCCATGGGGTTCTGGAAGGCGCTTGACGAGGTCTTTCCGAGCACGCGCCATCAAAGATGCT
>NZ_JBHRXY010000125.1:0-807 GCF_042648745.1 Paracoccus angustae | reverse complement strand
CCGCCCGGGAAGACGCTCGACAGCTTCGCCTTCGAGGCGGTCCCGATGATCTCGAAAGCCCAGGTGATGGCCATGGCTGCCGGCGACAGCTGGCTGGCCAAGGGGGCCAATGTGCTGATGTTCGGCCCGCCAGGTGGCGGCAAGAGCCATCTCGCGGCCGCCATTGGCCTTGCATTGATCGAGAACGGCTGGCGCGTCCTCTTCACCAGGACCACCGACCTGGTTCAGAAGCTGCAGCTCGCAAGGCGGGAGCTGCAACTCGAGGCCGCCCTTGCAAAGCTCGACAAGTTCGACCTGCTGATCCTCGACGATCTTGCCTATGTCTCCAAGGATCAGGCCGAAACCAGTGTTCTCTTCGAACTCATCTCGGCGCGATACGAACACCGCTCTATCATGATCACGGCCAACCAGCCATTCGGAGAATGGAACAGGGTCTTCCCGGACCCCGCCATGACCTTGGCCGCTGTCGACCGCCTGGTTCACCATGCCACCATCTTCGAGATGAACGTCGAAAGCTATCGACGGCGCTCCGCCCTCGAGGGCAAACGCCAGCGGGGCCGTCCGGCGGCCTACGCGACAATCAAGAACACCCCAAAGCCTGACGCGGCGCGACAATCAGAGTGTGACGACGACGTTGCCAGCGACAATCAGCGTGATAACCTCAGAGATGCCGCGACATAGAATCTCATCCTGATTGTCGCGCAGGTCTCACCCAGATTGCCGCGCTATAAGCGGCGGACGCTGAAGCAGATGCATGCCGATCTGGTCAAGCTGGGCTTTACCGGCTCCTACGGCCGGGTTGCGGCG
>NZ_JBHRXY010000124.1:0-842 GCF_042648745.1 Paracoccus angustae | reverse complement strand
TAGGGTGTGTTGACGTTCACCGGAGTCGGATGACGGTTGCGGCGAGAGCAATGAAGGCGCTGAAACTTTCATCAGTCTTGCAGCAGCGCATGGCGATGCCTCTGTATTCCTTGAGCCTGCCGAAGAGGTTCTCGATCAGGTGCCGCCACTTGTAGGTTTCGCGGTCGAATTCGGCGGGGAAGCGGCGGTTGGACTTTGGCGGAATGACCGGCTCGATCCCTGCACCGGTTAGCGCCTCGCGCAGCCAATCGGCATCGAACGCCCGGTCGGCAAGAAGTTGGCCACACGTCAGGCCATCGATCAGCGCCCCTGTGCCGCGCAGATCATGGGCCTGTCCCGGCAGCAGCCGAAAGTCGGTCAGGTTGCCGACCGCATCGGCCAAAGCCATGATCTTGGTTGTTATCCCTCCGCGAGAGCGCCCGATGGCCTGGCTTTGAGTCCCCCTTTTGCGCCCTGTCCGTGGCGGTGAACCTTGACGATGCTGCCGTCGATCATGGCGTATTCAAAATCGGCATCTTCAGCCAAGGCTCGGAACATGCGGTAGAACGCATCGGCCTTTACCCAACGCCGGAACCGCTTGAACACTGAGTTCCACTTACCGAAATCCGCCGGCAAGTCGCGCCATGGACAACCGGTCCGGACTATCCAGAGAACCGCCTCAACAAAAAGCCGAGGGTCGGGGCCGGTGCGGCCAGGGTCACATTCCCGGCCAAGGCAATGTGGAGCGATAAGTGCCCATTGTGTGTCGGTCAACGTCGTGCGGATCAAGGTTGCCTCCCATTTGGCAGCCTTGAATCAGCCAGCGACCAGTTTGGAAATCCTCAAACGTCAACACGCCCTAG
>NZ_JBHRXY010000123.1:0-882 GCF_042648745.1 Paracoccus angustae | reverse complement strand
TTCAGGAGCATCGTGGTTCGGATGCAGGACTACACGGGCGCATCCATGACGGAATGGGTGAGCTACTGATGAATCACCGCCGAGGTCTACACAAAGAATTGCCGCTAAGCCCTTGCTGGCGTAGGCTGTTCGGCAAAATACCCAAAACGGGAGGGACGAGCGGAATCGGATAAACCACCAGCCCAAAAGGAAACCCCCCGCGCGGGGGTCCGCACGAGGGGGCTTGGTAGCATAACACAGGTTTGGCGACCTGATTAGCAGCGGATTACACCTGCTATAGTTAGCTGCCTACTCCCGGAAATCAAGAGCAAAAAGCGCATCTGTGCGAACGGATGAGGCTTGCCTGCGGACACCGCGCTTCTTGTGACACAGGAGCAGCACTTGACGACTGTAGCAGCCGCAGCAGGCGGCGATTTTTTCAAGCGCCTTGGCGTTCTGGCCCAGGCTTGCACCGGCGCGCGCGCCCAAGGCAGGACGCGCTTGCACCGCAACTCTCACCGAGCGGGAACCTGCGAAGGCACGTTCTGGCGCAGCACCACCCGGCAGGAGGTGCAGAGGATCATCAGGGCCGCGCAGCGATACGAGCTGCACGGCCGCAAGCCCGGGAGACGCAACGGACCCTTGGGCAGCATCGCCTTGGAGATCCTGGCGCTGTTCGGGAACCTGGTCAGCTTCAAGACCGGCCGCCTAGACCCGTCCCTTGACTGGATCATGGACAAGCTGAAGCGGTCGAGGGACGCTGTTGTTCGCGCCTTGAAGGCACTACGCGACCATGGCTTTCTGGACTGGCTGCGCCGGTTCGAGCCAACCCCGAATGAAGGCCGCGGCCCCCAGGTTCGGCAGGTCAGCAATGCGTATCGTCTTTTCGCACCCAAGCGTGCC
>NZ_JBHRXY010000122.1:0-892 GCF_042648745.1 Paracoccus angustae | reverse complement strand
ACATAAGCACGTGCTTAGGCATGTGCCTAAGCCTCCATGGTTATGCCTGGTGTCCGGTCGAAAGGGGGGCCAGTTCAGTCGCGGCTATCGGGGATGTCGTTCTGGTTAAGAACTACGGTGTACCCAACGCTCGGAATCTCGTTGTGGCGGCCTACGGCGACCGATTCATCGCGCGTCGGCTCAATCTCTCCGATGAACAAACTGGAATGGCTGTCCTAACAGGCCAAGCGACGAACCCATATGCTCTCCCTGAACCAGTCATCGCCCCGATCGACAAGCTTCCCATGCGGAAGATCAATGGTACGCTTTTCCTGTCGTCGCGCGCGCGAGCGGTCAGCGCTGCGGGTGAAATCAGCCCACTGGATGATGTTGCTCTAACCAGCACAGCACTCGACGGTTCCCGGCTCCTGAAGGTCGCAGGGCGAAGTATGGAGCCGATCGCACTCGATGGCCAATACGTCATCACGCGCATGACGACGATCAACGAAGGGACGCTGAGGGGTTCTGAGGGGCGCCTTGTGATCGCAATAGACGAAAACGGCGCCAAGTACTTCAAGAGGCTGCGGCGACGCGACGATCTGATTATTTTGGAGAGCGCCAACTCGGCTGGATCGACTTCGTCCGAGTTGCTGTCGTTGAGCGGGAGCGGATATCCGAAGCTCACAGATCTTCTGGCAGTAGCAGTCGTGCTTTTTGAAGAGTCGTGAGATACGTGGAATCCCGTCCCCTCTTGCTTCCACTGTGCTTCCACGGGTATTGGAAACGCAAACGCCGCCCTGAAGGGCGATGTTTAAGCCTTTGGAAACGCGAAGTATTTTGGTTGCGGGGGTAGGATTTGAACCTACGACCTTCAGGTTATGAGCCTGACGAGCTACCGGGCTGCTCTACCCCG
>NZ_JBHRXY010000121.1:0-935 GCF_042648745.1 Paracoccus angustae | reverse complement strand
CGTTAACGACGTCGCTATGCACGTGTCTTAGCCGATCACCCCACGCTCAGGCAGGCGGTGGAAATCGGGTGGTTACGATCATCTGGCCGCCGATCATGAAAAGCTTTCCACCAAGGGGTCCATCAGCTGGCGTCAGACGCGTCCGTTTACGTGCTGCGGAAAGAACCAGCGCCCGGAAGAGACGCGATCCTGGTTCGACAACGGCTGGGTTCACAGAGCGACATGCACAGAATGCGGAACCTGGGCGGTCAGCAACGAACACGCGGGATTCCGCGCGAATGCTCTCTACACCACCTTCAGAAACCTGGAGTCTATTGTCAAAGATTGGCTGGACGCACAGGGAGATCGGGCGAAGCTCCGGCAGTTTGTCAACGAGACCTTGGCCGAAACTTTCGAGTCTGACGACCAGCAGGTCCATTTCGAAGCCAAGCCCGAGATGCTGGCGGCTCGGGTCGAGGTCCCCTGGGATAAAGTCCCGGCTGGCGTCAAATACATCACGGCCGGGGTCGATAACCAAACCGGGGAAGCTAACGGAAAGACCGACCAGACCCGAGCGCGACTCGAGTGCGAAGTCGTGGGCTGGGGAGATGGTGATGAGTCTTGGTCTCTGGGATATCACGTTATACCGGGCGACCCCGCAACATCTGAGCCCTGGGACATCTTGGAGGAGGATATCCTTCTCAAGCCCTTCGAGACGGAGGACGGAAGGATTCTATATATCCAGGCGTGCGGCGTAGATGCTGGGGGACATCATCGCAAAAGCGTCGAGGAGTTTTGCGCTGGCAAAGATAACCGCCGCGTGTGGACCCGCGTCCTCCGCTCGGCACTCCGTGAAGCGGACGACGACATGGATCTGATCGTATGCGCCGTCTCTGACCCATTGATTTTGCGCATTCCTGGCTTGGGTGGTCTCTGCCACCTGTCCGTCGAAGCAG
>NZ_JBHRXY010000120.1:0-1047 GCF_042648745.1 Paracoccus angustae | reverse complement strand
CCCCAGTCAAAGCCGCTGTAGTCGTGGCCGCGCTCCAGAAAATAATGATCCGACCGGCAAGGCTGGTTGTCGGCGACCAGATGGTCGCGGACCATCTCGAACAGGTCGGCGTGAAGCGCGGTTTCCGGTGCGCCGCCGTATTGCGGGCGGGTCAGCAGCCAGGCGGCGGTCACGATCCTTTCCGGTAGCCCTATATCGGCCGCGATCCGCGCCCGCGTCAGGCATCCGGCAGAGCGCCCGAAATGCCATTTCCGATGCCGCTGCCCCGGCTCGCAGACGAAATGGTTGTTGCTGTCGATGGGAAGCCAGTAGCCCTCGCCGGACGGATGGCCGCGCTTCTGGGCCGCCGCCGAGACATGAACCACGGCCCGTCGCGCGCCCGGCAGACCGGCGCCGAAGGATTGCGCCTCGGCGAGGTCCAGCAGGTTCAGGGTCGTCTTGCCGTTCGGCCGGGGCACCGCAGCACCGGCCAAGGGGGTGGTGAGGACGCCATCCAGGACGTTGATCCGCGCCCCCTGCGCCGCCATTTCGACCATGTCCGGCGTGGGGCCGTCATCAGCCGGCTCGTCCGCCCCCTTGAGCGATCCCTTGACGGTTTTGCCGGTTCCGTCCGGCGCGTTGAAAAAGGCGGTCATGATCAGGCACTCCGATAAGGGACGCTCGGGCGGGCCGCGCTGCCGCCGGTGTCGGTTTTCGGAACTGACTTCCGATCCCCGTCCCGACAGGCTTGCTGCCGCATCCTTGCGAAGTAATAGCTGCCATCATGCGCCCTTTTTCTCAATGCCGTCCTGACGGCCGATACGTGGACGGGGCCACCATGGTCCATCGGCTTGCCGCATCGGCATCCTTCGTCAGGAAGGCGGCGGCTGCTGAGGGGGTTTGTCCGGGCCTTCTGCGAAACCGGTTGCCGGGGTCGGGGGGCTGGATCGGGCGCTGATTGTGGCGCCGGTCCCGGTCTTTGCCCCGGTTTCTGGCCCCGGTTTTTGGCTCCGGTCTTGGCCCGTCGTCCGGGGCGATCCGGCCATCGGTGCAAAAGGTGCTGCCGGC
>NZ_JBHRXY010000119.1:0-1050 GCF_042648745.1 Paracoccus angustae | reverse complement strand
GGCTCTGTTGCACAAATCCTGTGAGGGACTCATCTCGTGAATCCAGCATGGTAGCTGGGTTGCATGAACAGACCGACACTACCGACCTACAAGACCAGGAACTGGCCAGCCTATAACGAAGCGCTCAAGCGCCGCGGCTCGCTGACGATCTGGTTCGATCCCGGGATGAATTGGGACGCCGTGCCGACAGGCAGGCGTGGCCGCCAGCAGACCTACAGTGACACCGCCGTCCAGACGTGCCTGACGATGAAGGTTCTGTTCGGCATGGCGCTCCGGCAGACGACCGGTTTTGTAGAGAGCCTGCTGAGGCTGGTTGGCCTCGCCTGGACGGTGCCTGACTTCAGCACGCTGTCCCGCCGTCAGAAGACCCTGGCCGTCAACATCCCCTACCGTGGGTCGAAGGGCCCGCTCCACCTGTTGATCGACAGCACCGGGATCAAGGTCGAGGGCGAAGGCGAATGGCACGCTCGCAAGCATGGTGGCCCCAAACGACGGGTCTGGCGCAAGATCCACCTCGGGATCGACGAGGAAACGCTGGAGATCCGAGCCGTCGAGATTACCGGGAGCCACATCGGAGATGCGCCGGTGCTGCCCGACCTGCTGGACCAAATCCCGCCGGAGGTTGAGATCGGCAGTGTCACCGCAGACGGCGCCTACGATACTCGCAAATGCCACGACGCCATTGCTGACCGCGGCGCCCATGCTGTCATCCCGCCACGAAAGAACGCAAAGCCATGGAAGGCCGTCACCGCCGGCGCCGCCGCGCGAAATGAAATTCTGCGGGCCTCCAAATATCTCGGCCGAGCCCTGTGGCGACGATGGAGCGGATACCACCGACGAAGCCGCGTCGAGACGAAGATGCATTGTGTGAAACTGCCGGGGCAGCGCCTGATGGCACGGGACTTCGACCGCCAGGTCGCCGAGCTTCAGGTCCGTATCGCCGTCCTGAACGGCTACACCGCGCTCGGCATACCCGTCACAGAGCCCATGGGATGAGTCCGTCCGGGAAAGGGGAACCTCGGCGTTCAGCCGATTTGTGCAACAGAGCCC
>NZ_JBHRXY010000118.1:0-1052 GCF_042648745.1 Paracoccus angustae | reverse complement strand
GGGCTCTGTTGCACAAATCGCGTGAGGGATTCATCTCGTGAATCCAGCGTGGTAGCTTGACTGCATGAGCAGACCGACACCTCCGATCTACAAGACCAGGAACTGGCCCGCCTATAACCAAGCGCTCAAGCGCCGCGGCTCTCTGACGATCTGGTTCGACCCGGCCATGACGTGGAAGGCCGCGCCGACTGGCAAGCGCGGGCGACAAGCGGACTACAGCGACGCAGCCATCCAGACCTGCCTCACGATGAAAGTGCTGTTCGGGATGGCGCTCAGGCAGACGACGGGCTTCGTCGAGAGCCTGCTGCGGTTGATCGGCCTGGACTGGGCGGTGCCCGACTTCAGCACGCTGTCGCGGCGCCAGAAGACCCTGAAGGTCAACATCCCCTACCGCGGATCGGCCGGTCCGCTGCACCTGCTGGTCGACAGCACCGGGATCAAGGTCGAGGGTGAAGGCGAGTGGAACGCCCGCAAACATGGCGGCACGAAGCGCAGGGTCTGGCGCAAGATCCACATCGGGATCGACGAGAAATCACTGGAAATCCGGGCGGCCGAGTTCACCACCAGCGACGTCGGTGACGCGCCCATGCTGCCCGAACTTCTGGACCAGATACCACCCGACCAGGAGATCGCCAGCGTCACGGCAGATGGTGCTTTCGACACCCGCAAGTGCCACGACGCCATCGCCGCGCGCGGTGCCGCGGCGATCATCCCGCCTCGCAAGAACGCCAAGCCCTGGAAGCCCGACACAGCCGGGGCTGTCGCCCGCAACGAGATCCTGCGCACATCGAAGCGCGTCGGGCGGACAATCTGGCGACGATGGAGCGGCTATCACCGCCGAAGCCGCGCAGAAACCAAGATGCACTGCGTCAAGCTGCTGGGTCAGCGCCTATCCGCACGCGAGTTCGACCGTCAGGTCGCGGAGTTCCAGGTGCGCGTCGCCGTGCTCAACGGCTTCACCGCGCTCGGCACGCCCATCACAGAGGTCGCAGGATAAATCTGTCCGGGGAAAGGGGAAGTCCGATCAGCAGCCGATTTGTGCAACAAAGCCC
>NZ_JBHRXY010000117.1:0-1059 GCF_042648745.1 Paracoccus angustae | reverse complement strand
TAGAGCACGTTGCGCCATTCCCGATTCAGGATACCCCTGTGGCTTGATCTGTGATTCCCTGCCTGCATGACAGATGGAGGGATGATATGGGTAGACCGCATCCTCTGGCACTCCGAGAGCGCGTTGTGGCGTTTGTGGAGGAAGGGAACTCGCATCGCTCAGCCGCTGCGCGGTTCCGGGTTTCTGTGAAGTTCGTCAACGACATGGTGATCCTGAAGCGCGAGACAGGCGGATTGGCTCCACGTGTCCAAGGGCCTGGTGGTGGTCATGGCAAATTGATTGGTGTGGGGGACTGGATCACCGCGCGCATGAAGGCGAAGCCCGATCTGACCCTGAACGACCTGGTCGGCGAACTTGCAGATCATCACGGCATCGCCATTCACCGTGTCTCGGTTTGGCGGTTTTTGCGCGGCCTCGGGCTGACACACAAAAAAAGACCTGCAAGCGCTCGAGCAGAAGCGGCCTGAGATCCGGCAGGCACGCCATATCTGGATTACACGACGCCAACCGTTCATGCGCAGCGCGTTGACGCGCATCGGTTTCATCGACGAGACGTCGCTGAAGACGAACATGGCCAAGACCACCGGGTGGTCTCCAAAAGGCGCGCGCCTTGTCGACCATGCGCCCTTCGGCCACTGGAACACCCAGACCTTCATCGCCGCGCTGCGCCATGACCGGCTGGATGCGCCCTGGGTAATCGACGGTGCCATGAACCGCGAACTGTTCGAGCTCTATGTCGAAACCCAACTGGCCCCGACACTGCAACCCGGCGATGTGATCATTCTGGATAACCTGTCATCGCACAAGAGCCCCAAGGCAGCGGCGACGATGAGCGCCGTCGGCGCGTGGTTCTTGTTCTTGCCTTCCTACAGCCCGGACCTGAACCCCATCGAGATGGCCTTCGCAAAGCTCAAGGCGCTGATCCGGAGAGCCGCCGCTCGAACCTACGAGGCTCTCTGGCAAACTGTCGGGCAGGTCTGCGATCTCTTCACCGACGAGGAATGCTACAATTTCTTCAAAGCCGCCGGATATGAAACCGATTAAACGCAACAGGCTCTA
>NZ_JBHRXY010000116.1:0-1087 GCF_042648745.1 Paracoccus angustae | reverse complement strand
CAGCACGACGAACAGGCCGTGCTGACGGCGGTGGAATTGGCCTTGGCCGAGGGCGTGGCGACCAAGACCCATGTGCTGAACCTCTTGCACCGGTTGGTCGATGGAAAGGTCATTGGCGGGCCGCCCCTCGATACCCCGCAGGCCCTGGCCCTGCGCCGTGAGCCAAAGGCCAATGTGGAGCGCTATGACGGCCTGCGCACCTCCGTTGCAGGGGGCCGTCATGCGTCATGATCCCGCCAGCGGTGCCATCGTCATCATGCTTCGCAGCCTGAAGATGCACGGCATGGCACAGGCTGTCACCGACCTGATCGAACAGGCTGCGCCGGCCTTTGACGCAGCCGTGCCGATCCTGTCTCAACTGCTGAAAGCCGAACTGGCCGAGCGCGAGGTCCGCTCCATCGCCTATCACATGAAGGCCGCACGCTTCCCCGCCTACAAGGACCTCTCGGGCTTCGACTTCTCAGCCAGCGAGATCAACGAAGCCACAGTCCGGCAACTCCACCGCTGCGAGTTCATGGACGGGGCCCAGAACATCGTCCTGATCGGCGGCCCGGGCACGGGGAAGACCCACATCGCAACCGCCCTCGGCGTCCAGGCCATCGAGCATCACCGCCGCAAGGTCCGCTTCTTCTCCACCATTGAACTGGTCAACGCCCTCGAACAGGAGAAGGCCAAGGGAAAGGCGGGGCAGATCGCTGAAAGCCTGACCCGCCTCGATCTCGTGATCCTCGATGAGTTGGGATATCTGCCCTTCAGCGCCTCGGGCGGGGCGCTGCTCTTCCATTTGCTGAGCAAGCTTTACGAACGCACTAGCGTCGTCATCACCACCAACCTCAGCTTCAGCGAATGGGCCACAGTCTTCGGCGATGCCAAGATGACTACCGCATTGCTCGACCGGCTCACCCACCGCTGCCACATCCTGGAGACCGGAAACGACAGCTTCCGCTTCAAAGCCAGTTCAGCCGCCGCAGCGCGCCAAAAGAAGGAGAACAATCACGCCTTGACCTCTGAATGACCCAAAAACCATAATCAAAGGTGGGTCAGTTCTCGATGGAAAACCTGGGTCACTTCTGGGTGGAAATTAACA
>NZ_JBHRXY010000115.1:0-1102 GCF_042648745.1 Paracoccus angustae | reverse complement strand
CCGTCACAGAGCCCATGGGATGAGTCCGTCCGGGAAAGGGGAACCTCGGCGTTCAGCCGATTTGTGCAACAGAGCCCGATGAAACTACAATACGAAATTTAACCGAAGAACGGAATCGACTCGCTCATGAACTCCGATACGTGCTAGGCGGCACAATCAAGCACGATTTCGAAGGCCTTTTTCCAAAGCTTGTCTCACTTATCATTAAAATTGACAGGTGGTGGATCTTGAATGTCGAGATCGAAACCGATCCGAACCTAATTGGAAAAGAATTCACCGAACACCAAGTAATTCCTGGGTCGCTGATGCTGTTGCAAGACTTGAACCAAGTCGTACTCGGGCAGGATCACGAGGCTTGGGCCTTCTACCAATAATTTATGTCGATGCTTGAAGGTAAAAAACCTTAACCAGCTTGCTGCGCAACATTGTTGCGAAAGACTCTATCCTCTGGAATTCCCGAATTCGACTTAGTTCCCAAAAAGCAACTTTTGAAGGCCGTATCGCAGCGTCGCGCCTATAAGCGGATGACCTGTTTGGAACGAAGAACTACCTCTCACATTTCGTTCGCTAGCGTGTCGGAAACCTGATGACATTGTCGCCGCGCATGAAGGCGGCAGCGCCTTCGCGTTCGATTTCCTGCACGGCGGCATCTTTGGCGTCCTCGTCGGAGGCGAAGTGATCATCCCAGACATGGCTGGTGCCGTCGCAATCGACGACTTCGAGGATCCAATGCGGATCGGTCTCAAGCCGATAGATTTCAATGGAGAACGGAAGGCCACCGACGGTGATGCGCCGGCTTTTTCCCGAGGTGATGATGTTGGGATCTTCTTCGGCCATCCGGTTACTCATCGTGGGTGTCGATCACCCCACTATGGCTGGTCAGTCATCCGGGTCAATCTCCCGCACTACACACGTCCACCTTCCCCGTTTCGGGGGCATTTTGTTGAGTCTGCGTGAGTCGTTCGCGCACATGCGAAAGCCCCGCATTTCAGCGGGGCGCAAGTCTTTATATAGTTTGATATATTTGGTTGCGGGGGTAGGATTTGAACCTACGACCTTCAGGTTATGAGCCTGACGAGCTACCGGGCTGCTCTACCCCGCG
>NZ_JBHRXY010000114.1:0-1170 GCF_042648745.1 Paracoccus angustae | reverse complement strand
TCAGAAGATATCCGTCTTGGTCAAGGGGCGGTTTGTGCCCATTTTCGGTCGTCCCGGATCAGGGCGTTGGCAAGGACGATGAGCTTGCGCATGACGGCTGTGATCGCGACTTTCGCGGGCTTTCCGGCGTCGCTGAGCGTCCTGTAGACTTGGCCGAGCTGGGGATTGTAGCGGATCGAAACGAGCGCGGGCATATAGAGCGTGGTGCGCAAGGCGCCTCGACCGCCTCCGATCTTGGAGCGACCCTTCCATTTCCCGGACTCGTGCGTGATCGGGGCGAGACCTGCGAGACTAGCAGCCTCCTTGCCCGATAGTGTACCGAGCTCGGGCATCTCCACGATCATTGCAACGGCAGCAATCGGACCGATGCCTGGAATGGACATGAGAACCTCATAGCGTCGGACGAGGTCGGCATCCTCGGTGACGAGGCGCCGCAATTCTACGTCGATCTGGTCGATCTGCTTTTCGACCTGCCGTAGGCGGGCACGGAGATGAGCCAGCACGACCTGGTTACGCGCCCCATGAAGGCGATTGCGGCATGCGGTGCGATCTTTGATCAGGCCGATGCGGTAAATGTGCAACTCCCTGATTTCATGCATTCTGTCGGTGCGGGCAGGCTTGGCGTCGAGGCTCAGAACTGCTCCCATCCGCGCCAGAAGTGCGGCATCGACACGATCGGTCTTGGCGCCTTGGCCGATGGCTTGGGCAAACTTTCGGGCCCGGTTCGGGTTCACCTTGACCAGACCGTGACCGGCCGCGTCCAGCATGCTTTCCAGGTCCCTGTGGTATCGGCCGGTCGCCTCATAGACGACTCGAGCGGGCGCCTTTCCAATCCAGCCACAAAGGGCCTTGAGCCCCGCCTTGTTATTGCCGAACTGCATGTGCTTGCCGTCCGACAGACGGTGAACGTCAACCGTGTCTTTGGAAATGTCGACTCCGATAGTATCCTGCATCGCCTTTCGTCTCCTGCGCTTGTCATGCGGGGCAAGGACATGCGCCTTCCCCATGTATCCGTTCAGGTCTTCCGAAAGGCGGGGGTGGTCCTACTTCTGACCGGTTCGTGGAAACCTCTTCCGTGTCGACCCGTCCCCCGCCGCTCTCCGGCATGTATAAGGTGCCGGAGAGCGGCTCCCGTATCGCACAGGAGCCAGGAAGAATCTTAAGACAAGC
>NZ_JBHRXY010000113.1:0-1181 GCF_042648745.1 Paracoccus angustae | reverse complement strand
CGCCGGTTGCCGCGACATCTCGATCATCCGCTGCACCGCCCGGCGGGCCGGGGCGGCGACGGCCTCGTCCACCTCGACCTGGCCGGTCATGGAATGCAGCGACCACAGCACCTTTTCCAGCGTGATCTTCTTCATGTGCGGGCACATGTTGCAGGGGCCCAGGAACTCGACCCCGGGATGGGCGTCGGCGATATTGGCGGCCATCGAGCATTCCGTGACCAGCATCGCCTGCGCGGGCCGCGCCGTGCCCACCCAGTCGATGATATGCGCGGTCGAGCCCGCGAAATCCGCCTCGGCCACGACATCGGGGGGGCATTCGGGATGGGCGATGATCTTCAGGCCGGGATACCAGGCGCGGAAGTCGCGCAGATCCTGCGGCGTGAAGCGTTCATGGACGATGCAGGCCCCGTCCCACCAGACGACGCGCTTCTGCGGCACCTGTTTGGCGACGTTCTGCGCCAGCCACTTGTCGGGCGTCATGATCACCGTGTCGCCGGGCAGCGCCGCCACGATCCGCGCGGCGTTCGAGGACGTGCAGCAGATGTCGGACGCGGCCTTCACCGCGGCCGTGGTGTTGACATAGCTGACCACCGGCGCGCCGGGATAGCGGGCGCGCATCTGCGCGATCCCCTCGGGGTCGATGCTTTCGGCCAGCGAGCAGCCGGCCTCCATGTCGGGCATCAGCACGGTCTTGGCGGGGTTGAGGATCTTCGAGGTCTCGGCCATGAAATGCACGCCGCACTGGACGATGACGTCGGCGTCCACGCGCGTTGCCTCGACGGCCAGTTGCAGGCTGTCGCCCACCACGTCGGCGATGCCGTGGTAGATGTCGGGCGTCATGTAGTTGTGCGCCAAGACCACCGCGCCGCGTTCCGCCTTGAGCCGGTTGATCGCCGCCACATAGGGCGCGGCCACCGCCCAGTCGGGGAACGGCACCGCCCGCTCCATCCGGGCGTGGATCGCGGCCATGTCGCGGGCCAGCGCGAGCGAGGGCGCAAGGTCGTAATGCGCCGCCAGTTCGGCGCGGATGGTTGTCACGTCCAGCAAGACCGGCTCCTTCCGGCGGCGCCCGCGGCGCGGCCCCATGATCATGGCCCGGTGCAGACCTAACCGCAAAGTGACCCAACGGCAACCGTGAACGGGCGGCTTCCGGCAAGCGCAGGGCGCGCGCTCAGCGGGTC
>NZ_JBHRXY010000112.1:0-1331 GCF_042648745.1 Paracoccus angustae | reverse complement strand
CCTGATCCAGCACGGCGCACTTTGACAAAGCCCGCCCTGCCCCCACGGCAATGAGGGCAGGGCATCCATAACAAAAAACCATCCGTCGCAAAAGGACCATTCCCATGAAGCGCGAAACCATCGCCCCCGCCTCCATCCAGTTTTTTTCCTTGGCGCAGCTCTATGTGTCCGACCTGAACCCGCGTCAGGACGCTGACCCGGAGGGGATCGACCTGCTGGCCGACAACCTTGCCATGATCGGCCTGATCCAGAACCTGTCCGGCATCCTCGATGGGGAGGGCCGCGTGGGCATTGTCGCGGGAGGCCGCAGGCTGCGGGCCATCGCCCGCGCCGTCGAGCGGGATGCCACCGTGACCGAACGCCACCCGGAACTTGCTTCCATCCCCGTCCGCATCGCACCCGACGAGGCCACCGCCCGCGCATGGGCCAGTGCCGAGAACGCGGCGCGGGAGGACCTGGCCCCCGCCGACGAAATCCGCGCCTATGGCCGGATGAAGGAGGCAGGCGCGGACGTGTCGGCCATTGCCCGCAGCTTTGGCAAGACCGAGGCCCATGTGTATCGTCGCCTTGCCTTGGCAGCCCTGCCCGCCCCGGTTCTGGACGCGCTGAAAGAGGGCCAGATCAGCCTTGGCATGGCAAAAGCCTTTACCGTGTCGCAGGACGAGGCATTGACCCTGACTGTTCTGGCCGAGGTGAAGGGCCGCGACGTGTCGGAACACCGCATCAAGCAGGCATTGCAGCCCGCAGCCGTCAGCGCCACCGACCGCCGCGCCCGCTTTGTCGGACTGGACGCCTACGAGGCCGCAGGCGGCAGCCTGACCCGCGACCTGTTCAGCGATACCGTGGCGCTGCACGATGCCGACCTGTTGCAGGACCTGTTCACCGAGCGCCTGAACGCTGAGGCCGGGAAGCTGGCGGCAGGCTGGAAATGGGCCGAGGTCATGGCCGACGACTATGTCTCCTATTCCGTCACCGAGAAGCTGGCCCGCCTTTATCCGGTCGAGGGTGATCTGACGGAGGAGCAGGCCGAGCGGTATGACGAACTGGCCGAACTGGCGAACGCCGATGCACTGGACGAGGCCGGGCAAGCCGAACTTGAGGCTGTGGACGCGATCATCAAGGGCGACTTCACTGACGCGCAGCGCGCCGTGGCGGGCTACTATGTCTATGTCAGCCACAGCGGGACTGTGCAGTTGAGCGGCCCGTGGGTGCGGACCGAGGACCGGGCCGCAGCCATCGAGGCCGAGGTTCTGACCGGCCATGCCGCCCATGCGGACGGCGGCGATGCCGCGCCCGCGCCAAAGTCGCCCTATTCCGGCGCACTGGTCGAG
>NZ_JBHRXY010000111.1:0-1362 GCF_042648745.1 Paracoccus angustae | reverse complement strand
AACGACCTTTCGCACGTTGTCGCCGCCGACCGGGCGCATGTCTGGCATCATCTGAGCCAGCACAAGCAATACGAGACCGCGGACCCGCGGGTCTTTGTCGAGGGCAAGGGGATGCGGCTGTGGGACGTGACCGGGCGCGAGTATCTGGACGCGGTGTCGGGGGGCGTGTGGACGGTCAACGTGGGCTACGGGCGGACCTCCATCGCCGATGCCGTGCGCGACCAGCTGGTCAAGCTCAACTACTATGCGGGGGCTGCGGGCAACGTGCCGGCGGCCTTGTTCGCGGAACGGCTGGTGGAAAAGATGCCGGGGCTTTCGCGGGTTTATTACTCGAACTCCGGCTCGGAGGCCAACGAGAAGGCCTACAAGATGGTCCGCCAGATCGCCCAACGCCGGCACGGCGGGCGCAAGTGGAAGATCCTCTACCGCGACCGCGACTACCACGGCACCACCATCGGCACGCTGGCCAGCAGCGGCCAGGACCAGCGGGCGGCGCAGTACGGCCCCTATCCCGACGGCTTCGTGCGGGTGCCCCATTGCCTGGAATACCGCAAGCAGTGGGACGTGGAGAACTACGGCGAACGCGCCGCCGACGCCATCGAGGAGGCGATCCGGCGTGAAGGCCCCGACACGGTGGGCGCCATCGTGCTGGAGCCGATCACCGCGGGCGGCGGCGTGATCGTGCCGCCCGAGGGCTACTGGCCGCGCGTGCAGGAGATCTGTCGCAAGTACGACATCCTTTTGCACATCGACGAGGTGGTCTGCGGGCTTGGCCGCACCGGCGCCTGGTTCGGCTATCAGCATTACGGCATCCGGCCCGACATCGTGACCATGGCCAAGGGGGTGGCCTCGGGCTATGCGGCGATCTCGTGCACGGTGACCACGGAAGCGGTGTTCGAGATGTTCAAGGACGACGCGGCCGACCCCTTGGGCTATTTCCGCGACATCTCGACCTTCGGGGGCTGCACGGCGGGCCCGGTGGCGGCGCTGGAGAACATGCGCATCATCGAGGACGAGGGCTTGCTGGAAAACACCCGGGCCATGGGCGCGCGGCTGATGGCGAACCTCCGGGCGCTCATGGAGAAGCACGCGGCCATCGGCGAGGTGCGCGGCAAGGGCCTGTTCTGCGGGGCCGAGCTGGTGGCCGACCGCGCCACCAAGGAGCCCTTGGACGAAAAACGCGTCCAGGCGGTGGTGGCCGAGTGCCTGGCCCGCGGCGTGATCATCGGCGCCACCAACCGCAGCTTGCCGGGGCTGAACAACACCCTGTGCCTGTCGCCCGCCCTGATCGCCACGGAAAACGACATCGACGCCATCACCGACGCCATCGACGGCGCGCTGGCAAAGGTGATGGGCTAGAAC
>NZ_JBHRXY010000110.1:0-1397 GCF_042648745.1 Paracoccus angustae | reverse complement strand
GAACTATGGCTGAATCTGGGTGACGCGACTTGATCAGGCGGCGCGGCTTTGGCTGGCATCGTCAGCGACGACCCCGTCGGTGAATGTGACGCCTTCGATGACGCGTGGCAACTGGTTCGTGCCGTTGAGCTTGCGCCACTTCTTTGACGCCGCCCGGACAAGGGTGAAGACCATCAGCTTTGCGGTCTTCTGCGACAGTGCGCCCTTGGTGCGGACGGTGCGGTGCCGGACAGTGGCGAAGACGCTCTCGATCGGGTTCGAGGTGCGCAAATGCTCCCAGTGCTCGGCCGGGAAGTCGTAAAAGGCCAACAAGGCCTCGCTGTCCTTGGTCAGGCAGGTCACGCCACGCTGGTATTTGGCGGCATATTTCTCTTTGAAGATCTCGATGGCCGCCAATGCCGCAGCGCGGGTTTCGGCATGGGAGATCTCGCGCAGATCGGCGGTGACAGCAGGGTGCATGGACTTGGGGAAGCAATTGAGCACATTGGCCATCTTGTGAAACCAACACCGTTGGTGACGGGTGCTGGGAAAGACCTCGTCCATGGCCTTCCAAAAGCCCAAGGCACCATCGCCAACCGCCAGTTCGGGCGGCACGGCGAGGCCGCGGGCCTTGAGGCCGACCAGGAGCTCGCGCCAGCTTTGCGCGCTCTCGCGCACCCCGACCTGGAAACCCACGAGCTCCTTCTTTCCTTCGGGCGTTGCCCCAAGAACAACCAGCATGCACTCGGCTTGCGGTTCCATCCGGGCCTGAAGGTAGACGCCGTCGGCCCAGATGTAGACATAGCGGCGCGCCGATAGATCGCGGCGCTGCCAGCGGTCGTAATCCTCCTGCCAACCCGCGGTCAGACGCGAGATCACACCGGATGACAGGTTCGGCGCATCCGGTCCCAGCAGCGCCGTCAGCGCCTCCTGGAAGTCGCCCATGGACACGCCACGCAGGTAAAGCACTGGCAGCAGCGCATCGAGGCTGCGGGACCGCCGCGCCCACCGCGGCAGGATGTTGGAGGTGAAACGGATCCTCTTCTCCGCCTCAACAGCGGCACGGTCGCGCACCTTGTGCCGTCTCACGGCGAGTGGCCCGATCCCCGTTTGGATCGTCCGCTCCGGCCCGGTCCCATGATGGACAACGCGCTGACGGCCATCGGGCAGAAGATCATCGTTGAACTGGGCGACAAAGCTTGCAGCCTCGGCCTTCAGCGCGGCGGCCAGCATCTGGCGTGCGCCCTCACGGGCAATCTCGGTCAATGGGTCAAGGATCGAACCAGGCTGGTGAAGCGGGCTGATCGTGGTATCGTCGTTCATGGCGTATCGCTCCTTCGGGAGGTTCTGGCAGGCTCACACACCCGCCACGATACGCCGCCTTCTCAGGCCCCATCACCCATTTTCAGCCATAGCTC
>NZ_JBHRXY010000109.1:0-1489 GCF_042648745.1 Paracoccus angustae | reverse complement strand
GCCTCTCCCGCGGCATTCTCCGTTCGAGGGTTGCACCAGATTGGCTGGTGCCGAGCCTCAAGAATGGGGGAGAGACCACATGGAGAGTAACACGTTTATCGGGCTGGACGTCCATAAGGCGTCGATCTCTGTCGCCGTTGCGCGTGGCGAGCGAGGCGGTGAGGTTCGGCACTGGGGCTCCGTGCCGAACCGGCCTGATCACATCCGCAAGCTGGTGGAAAAGCTGGCCGCGAGCGGGGCGCAGCTGCGGTTTTGCTATGAGGCTGGCCCCTGCGGCTATGGCCTCCACCGCCAGCTGGTCGAGATGGGGCATGACTGCATCGTGGTCGCGCCCTCGCTGATCCCGCTGAAGGCCGGGGACCGGGTGAAGACGGACCGCCGCGATGCGCTGATGCTGGCCAAGCTTCACCGGGCGGGCGAGCTGACGGCGGTCTGGGTGCCGGATGCAGCGCATGAGGCGATGCGTGACCTGGTCCGGGCCAGGGCGACAGCGATGCGGGTGGCGGGCAAGGCGCGTCAGCATCTGCAGGGCTTCCTGTTGCGCCACGGTCGGGTCTATCCCGGCAAGAAGGGCTGGACAGGTGCCTACCGGCGCTGGCTCGCGATGGTGCGCTTCACGCATCCGGCGCAACAGATCGTTCTGCAGGATTACATCGACGCTGTCGCTGATGCCGAGGCGCGGGTGGAGCGGCTGACCGGACAGATTGCGGATCTGCTGCCGCAGTGGAGCCTCGCGCCGGTGGTAGCGGCGGTTCAGGCGATGCGCGGGGTCGGGTTCATCGTCGCGGTGACGGTGGTGGCCGAGGTCGGGGACTTCCACCGCTTCGACAGTCCGCGCCAGCTGATGGCCTATCTTGGGCTGACACCGTCGGAGCATTCCACCGGGGCCAGTGTGCGCCGGGGCGGGATCACAAAGGCGGGCAGCGGCCTCGCCAGACGCGCGCTTATCGAGGGGGCCTGGAGTTATCGGATGCAGGCGCGGATCAGCGTGAAGCTTCTGGCCCGGCTCGAGGCGCTGCCCCAGGTGGTGCGCGACATCGCCTGGAAGGGGCAACTCAGGATGTGCCAGCGATACCGCCATCTGGTTGCAGCGGGAAAGGCGAAGGTCGTCGTCGTGACGGCGGTTGCGCGCGAGATGCTGGGCTTTGTCTGGGCGATCGCCAGAGCGGTGACGGCGCCGCCTGTGTCGCCGGTCGCCACGGCCGTCTGAAACGGAAAGACCGCCTCGATCAGGCCGATGCGCAGAGTTGGGGGCGGAACGCGGTGGGGAACCCTCGTGCCCTGTTATGGGCCGACACTGTCGATGCCCGATCCTTAGACCGAGGCAGCCCCAGGACGAAACCACGGTCATGCGGTAGCCAACCCGCGCATGAGAGCTTGCTCAACCGTCGTCTCAGTTCCGCCTCCTGCCCTGCGCATCTATACCACAACGCACCCGGCCGAGCCGGAATATCTGTCGTGGAATAAGGGGTTGACTGCGATCATGAGA
>NZ_JBHRXY010000108.1:0-1518 GCF_042648745.1 Paracoccus angustae | reverse complement strand
GGTGCAACCCTCGAACGGAGAATGCCGCGGGAGAGGCCGCCTACCCAGTCAGCTCACCCAGCGATCATGGGGTCTAACAGGCCGCTGAAGAAGTCTCCGGGGCGGAATGGTTTCCTCAGGACTATACCGAATGCCTAGAGCTTCCGGCCCATCGGGGCGAACGGTATGCGCGGCTGATGCCGCTTTTCGGCTTCATGCGGCGAGCAATCGGGGCAGCCGGGCGAGGTTGTTGGCCGCCATTGTCAGAACGAAGCGGGCGCGCACCCGTTCGACGCCGCGGTAAACGGTCTGTGCCATGCCGCCAACAGTCTTGGCCCAGCCGAACGCCTCCTCGATCCGCTTGCGGTGCTTCAGGGACAGGTCATAGCCCTTGTGCCGGGTGGTTCGTCCGTCGATCGCTGAACATCTCGCCTTCCGGGCGACATGCGGGGTCACACAGGCCTGACGCAGGTCAGCAACGAACGCGGAAGCGTCGTATCCCTTATCTGCTCCCAGGGTCAGCTTGCGGGTCGATCCCGGGGAGTGGCGATGAACCATGTCGAGCGCGGCACGCCGTTCGGCATGGCCGTCGGCCTGGGTCAGATCGCCCTGAACGATCAGGCCCGAACGGTTCTCCATCAGCGCATGGCCGATGAAGCACAGCATCGCACCGGTGCCGGGCGATTTCTTGTAGAGCCGGGCGTCCGGGTCGGTGGACGAGGCATGGGTGGCGTTCGACCGCCGCTCACCTCTGAAATCTACTTCGGCATTGCGGTGTTGGCGGGTGGGGCGGGGCATCGGGTCGGTCTCTGTTTGGGTCTGTTCGGGCTGGTCGGCGGCGGTCGTGTCTGGCGAGGGCGGGTCGCCCGGTCCCTCGTCATCAGGCGAGGGGATTTCCGGCTTCGGCTGAAAGCTCTTCATCGAGGCCCAAGCCTTGACCAGCGTGCCGTCGACCGAGAAGTGCTCGTCCGACAGGAGCGGCGCGACCTCCCGGTGCGCCAGGATCGCCGCCATCACCTTGCGCGACATCTCGGTCGTCAGCAGTCGGTCGCGGTTTTTCGTGAACACTGTCGGGACCCAGACCTGATCGTCGATGCCCAGCCCCACGAACCACCGGAACAGCAGGTTATACTGCATCTGCTCCATCAGCTGCCGCTCAGACCGGACCGAGAAGAGGATCTGGAGCAGACTGGCCCGGATCAGGCGTTCCGGCGCAATCGAGGGGCGACCGAAATCAGTATAGAGCGCTGCGAACTCGCCATCCAAGCTGGCCAACGCGTCGTTCACCACCTGCCGGATCTTGCGCAACGGATGCCGCGCCGGAACGCGCGCTTCCAGATCAACATAGCTGAACAACGACCCGCTCGTCTCATCCGTGCCGCGCATCATCACCCCCCGCCTTCGTCGCCCAGAGGGTGAATCATGTTCCTCAAAGCGGGTCGAGGGCCGGCTTTTTCAGCGGCCTGCTCTCATGATCGCAGTCAACCCCTTATTCCACGACAGATATTCCGGCTCGGCCGGGTGCGTTGTGGTATAGAT
>NZ_JBHRXY010000107.1:0-1522 GCF_042648745.1 Paracoccus angustae | reverse complement strand
TGCGCATCTATACCACAACGCACCCGGCCGAGCCGGAATATCTGTCGTGGAATAAGGGGTTGACTGCGATCATGAGAGCAGGTCGCTGAAGAAGTCAGGCATCGGGACGGTTTTTCCGATCTGCCGGGTTTGACGACTGCTGCTGCGGCCGGGGGGACGGCGCACTCGTGCTCGTCCCCCCGATCACCCGGCAAGCAGGCGCGGCAGTCGGGCGAGGTTGCAGGCGGCCATGGTGAGGGTGAACCTGGCGCGAACACGCTCGACGCCGCGATAGACCGTCTGGGCCATGCCACCCACGGTCTTGGCCCAGCCGAAGGGCTCCTCGATCTTCTTGCGGCGCTTCTGCGAGGCGGAATAGCCGGGATGACGGGTGGTGCGTCCGTCGATGGCGGAGTGCCGTGCCTTTCGGGCGACATGCGGGGTCACGCAGGCTTGGCGGAGATCGGCGACAAAGTCGGCGCTGTCGTAGCCCTTGTCGGCGCCGAGGGTCAGGCGGCGCGTCGAGCCCGGCGAGTGGCGGTGGATCATGTCGAGCGCGGCGCGGCGCTCCGCATGGCCATCGGCACGCGTGAGGTCGGCCTGGACGATCAGACCGCTGCGGTTCTCCATCAGCGTGTGCCCCATAAAGCAGAGCATCGCGCCTGCGCCAGGCGACTTCTTGTAAAGCCGCGCCTCGGGGTCGGTGGTCGAGGCATGCGTGGCGTTCGAGCGCTTCTCGCCCCGGAAGTCGACTTCGGCATTACGATCCTGGCGGACGGGGCGGGTCATCGGGGTGGTCTCGGTCTCGGTCTCGGGCTGTGGCTGGTTGGGGGTGTCTGCGGAGCGGGGGCTGGGCGGATCGCCCGGGCCGCGGTCCTCATCTGGCGGCGCCTCCGCGGCCATCGGCTGGAAGCTCTTCATCGAGGCCCAGGCCTTCACCAGCGTGCCGTCGACCGAGAAGTGCTCGTCCGACAGCAGCGGCGCGACCTCGCGGTGCGCGAGGATCGCCGCAAGGAACTTCCGGGCCATGTCGGTCGTGAGCAGGCGGTCACGGTTCTTCGAGAACACCGTCGGCACCCAGACAGGGTCGTCGATGCCGAGGCCCACGAACCACCGGAACAGCAGGTTGTATCGCATCTGCTCCATCAGCTGCCGCTCGGAGCGCACCGAGAACAGGATCTGGATCAGGCTCGCGCGCAGCAGCCTTTCCGGCGCGATGGAAGGGCGCCCCTCGGCCGAATAGAGCCGGTCGAACTCGGCATCGAGGCTGGCCAGCGCTTCGTTGACGATCTCGCGCACCTTGCGCAGCGGGTGCCCGGCCGGAATCCGCTCCTCAAGGTTGACATAGCTGAACAGCGACCCCGTCACCTCGTCCGTCCCGCGCATCCCTCACCCCCAAAACCTAGCGGTGAGGATGAATCACGTCCCGAAAACCGCGTCGAGGGCAGAGTTCTTCAGCAGCCTGTTCTCATGATCGCAGTCAACCCCTTATTCCACGACAGATATTCCGGCTCGGCCGGGTGCGTTGTGGTATAGATGCGCA
>NZ_JBHRXY010000106.1:0-1541 GCF_042648745.1 Paracoccus angustae | reverse complement strand
CGCGCAGGTCGGCCTTCACCGCCGGCTGCATGGATTTCGGGAACTTGTTGAGCACGTTGGCGGTCTTGTGAACCCAGATGGAGTGGTTGCCGCCCTCCCCAGACGGCATCGCAATGTGCCAAGGTCGTGGTGTTGAACGTCACATAACGGGAAGGACGGCGAGATGAAGGATATGATGATCGGAGTTGATCTGGCAAAGAATGTTTTCCAGATCCACGGCGCGTTGCGGACAGGCGAGGTGCAGTTTCGCAAGAAACTTACGCGCGCACAGTTTCTCGCGTTCATGGGCCAGCAAGGACCTTGCCTTGTCATCTTCGAAGCTTGCGGCAGTGCGAGTTACTGGGCACGTGAGATGGCAGCGATTGGCCATCAGGTGAAACTGATCGCGCCTCAGTATGTCCGCCCGTTCGTGAAACGTCAGAAGAATGACGCTGCCGATGCCGAGGCAATCGTCATCGCGGCCCGTCAGCCCGAGATGCGCTTCGTGGACCCTAAATCGGTTGAGCAGCAGTCCCGCGCAGCGGTTTTCCGCAGCCGGGAGCGACTGGTCTATCAACGCACCGCAGACGTGAATGCCTTGCGGGCGCTGCTGTATGAACATGGTCACGTGTTTCCTGCGGGGATCCGCCACCTCAATCGCATGACGGCCCTTGTGGCGGATGAGACCTCAGACCTGCCCTTGCTGATCCGGGAGGAGTGCCAGGATCTGCTGGCGCAGATTGCGGAGAAGACGGCGCGTATCACCGAGCGAGCTAAGAAACTTTCGGCACTGGCCACCCAGACGGACAGGGCGCGTCGGCTCCAGACCATGCCGGGTGTTGGACCGATTACGGCTGTGGCGGTGGAAGCGTTTGGACCTGACATGGCGCAGTTCAAAACCGGGCGTGACTTTGCGGCTTGGTTGGGGCTGGTGCCCAAGCAACATTCTTCTGGAGGCAAGGAGCGCTTGGGCCGCATGACCAAGGCGGGGCAGGCGGATATTCGACGCCTTCTGATCATCGGAGCGATGTCGCGATTGAACTGGCTTGGAAAGCGCACCATTGTGGAGGGCAGCTGGCTGTCACGCATGTTGGCGCAGAAGCCCAAGATGCTGGTCGCGGTCGCGCTGGCCAACAAGATGGCCCGGCAGATCTGGGCGATGCTGACGAAGAACGAGGACTACAAGGATCCGGCGCTAGCCGTCGCGGCATGATGCTCATGTCGAATCGCTAGCGACGGTGCCAAGGGGGTGTGAGAAGGCGACGACCTGAATGGGCAAATGATCGAACAGATCCGGATTGGGAAAACCAAAAAAAGATGTGTGGGCTATTGAAGCTCGTCACCCAGATTTGGACCCGGTTCGCTGATCACCATACCGGCCCGCGGCTTCTGTAAATGCCGCATCAAGAGGCCTGACAGAAGTTCGCACTCGATCACATGTCTGAACGGTTAAAAACTTCTTGCACTACGGGCGGCAACCACAGAAGCATCTTTGATGGCGCGTGCTCGGAAAGACCTCGTCAAGCGCCTTCCAGAACCCCATGGCCCCATCGCCGACGGCA
>NZ_JBHRXY010000105.1:0-1610 GCF_042648745.1 Paracoccus angustae | reverse complement strand
GGGGCTTCCTCGTCCTTGTTGATGGCGACGATGACCTTTGAGTCCTTCATGCCGGCGAGGTGCTGGATGGCGCCCGAGATGCCCACCGCCACGTAAAGCTCGGGGGCGACCACCTTGCCGGTCTGGCCCACCTGCCAGTCGTTCGGCGCGTAGCCCGAGTCGACGGCCGCGCGGCTTGCGCCCACCGCGGCGCCCAGCTTGTCGGCCAAGGCCTCGATCAGCGCGAACTGCTCCTTCGAGCCGAGCGCCCGGCCGCCCGAGACCACGCGCTTGGCGCTGGTGAGTTCCGGCCGGTCCGAGGCCGCCACCTCGTCGCCCACCCAGGACGACAGGCGAGGGTCGTCGGCCAGGGCCGCATCGTCGACCGGGGCCGCGCCGCCCGTGCCCGCCGCGTCGAAGCTCGCGGTGCGGATCGTCAGCACCTTGGTCGCGTCGCGCGAGCGCACCGTCTGGATGGCATTGCCGGCATAGACCGGGCGCTCGAAGGTCTGGGCGTCGATCACCTTCGAGACCTCGGGGATCACCATCACGTCGAGCATCGCCGCCACCCGCGGCATGACATTCTTGGCGTCGGTGGTGGCGGGGGCGGCGATGTGCTCGTAGTCCCCGGCAAGCGAGGCCAGCAGTGCCGCGGTGGGCTCGGCCAGGCGGTGGCCGTAGGCCGGGCCTTCCGCCACCAGCACCTTGGCGACGCCCTGGATCGTGGCCGCCTCGGCGGCGGCCTCGCGGGCGCTGGCCCCCGCGCAGAGCACCGTCACCTCGCCCAGGGGCGCCATCGCCGCCACCGCCTTGGCCGTGGCGTCCCGGTTCAGAACGCCGCCCGTCACCTCGCCCAGAAGAAGAACCGCCATCAGATCACCCCCGCGTCTTTCAGTTTCGCCACCAGCTCATCGACCGAGCCGACCTTGATGCCCGCGCTGCGCCCCTCGGGCTCGCGGGTCGAGACCACCTCGAGCCGCGGCGCGACATCGACGCCCAGATCGGCGGCCGTTTTCTCCTCCAGGGGCTTCTTCTTGGCCTTCATGATGTTGGGCAGGCTCGCATAGCGCGGCTCGTTCAGGCGCAGGTCGGCCGTCACGATCGCCGGAAGCGCCACGGAGATGGTCTGCAGGCCCCCGTCCACCTCGCGGGTGACCTTGGCCTGATCGCCGTCGATCTCGAGCTTGGAGGCGAAGGTCGCCTGGCCCCAACCCAAGAGCGCCGCCAGCATCTGCCCGGTCGCGTTCATGTCGTTGTCGATGGCCTGCTTGCCCGCGATCACAAGGCGCGGCTGTTCCTGATCAACCACCGCCTTGAGGATCTTGGCCACCGCGAGGGGCTCGATGTCCTGATGCACGTCGTCCGCCGCCACCACAAGGATCGCCCGGTCGGCGCCCATGGCCAGCGCGGTCCTCAGCGTCTCGGCCGCCTGCTTCACGCCGACGCTGACCACGATCACCTCGGCGGCCGCGCCCCGCTCCTTGAGACGGATCGCCTCCTCCACCGCGATCTCGTCGAACGGGTTCATCGACATCTTCACATTGGCCAGATCGACGCCGGACCCGTCCGCCTTCACCCGAGCCTTCACGTTGTAGTCGATCACCCGCTTCACGGGCACCAGGATCTTCATG
>NZ_JBHRXY010000104.1:0-1734 GCF_042648745.1 Paracoccus angustae | reverse complement strand
TGGCCATTCAGGCTTGCAGGGAGTTAAGCCGTGGAAACGCTGGAGGGCGCCATGGCTATGCATCCATCATTGATCGATCCTGTTCCCGAGGAAACGGCACGCGTGGCCCGGGCTGCTTTTCGCAAAGGCACCTTGCTGATGCGGGTTCGCGATGAGATCGGCGTTCTCTACGAGGATGCCATGTTTGCGGACCTTTACCATGCCCGGGGGCAGTGGGCGATTGCGCCATGGCGGCTGGCGTTGGTCACACTGTTCCAGTTCCTCGAAAACCTGTCCGATCGCCAAGCGGCCGAGGCGGTGCGCAGCCGCATCGACTGGAAGTATGCCCTGGGTCTGGAACTGACCGATCCGGGATTTGACTTCTCGGTTCTCTGCGAGTTCCGTGCACGCCTGCTGGCCGGCGGTCAGGACCGGTGCCTGTTGGAGATCCTGCTCGAGCGTTTGGGCGCGCATGGCCTCATCAAGTCGCGTGGCAAACAACGCACCGACTCCACTCATGTTCTGGCCGCGATCCGCACGCTCAACAGGCTGGAGTTTGTCGGGGAGACCCTGCGGGCGGCCCTCCATGCCCTGGCCCAAGCCGCCCCTGCCTGGCTGGTCCAACACGGTCGATCAGACTGGGCAGAGCGATACGGCGCCCGAGTCGAGCAGTATCGTCTTCCCAAGAGCTTGGCCGCGCGTCAGGCGCTGGCTGAAGCCATCGGCACGGATGGTCACGACCTGCTGGCCGCTTTGTTGAACGAGCGGGAGGGCTTCTGGCCGGATCGGCCGCTGGCCGTGGAGCGGCTGCGGCTCGTCTGGATCCAGCAGTTTTACCATGACGGAGACAGCGTCCGCTGGCGCGAGCCGGCCGATCAGCCGCCGGTGAGCGGGCGCCTTCATTCGCCCTACGATCCAGAAGCTCGCTACGCCAAAAAGCGCAACATCGGCTGGATCGGCTACAAGGTCCATCTGACCGAGACCTGCGACGCCGACCGGCCGCACCTGATCACGGATGTCCAGACCACGGCGGCGGGCTTGGCCGATGTCGCCATGACGGCGACGGTTCACAGTGCTTTGGCTTCACGCGGATTGCTCCCGGCCATTCATGCGGTGGACTCCGGGTATGTCAACGCCGACCTGCTAGTCGCCAGCCGGGTCAGTTATGCCTTGGAACTACTCGGCCCAGCCTTACCGGACAGCAGTCGACAGGCCCAGGCTGGGCAAGGGTTCGATCTCAGTGCCTTCACCATTGACTGGTCCGAGCGCATCGCCCGATGCCCAGCAGGTCAGATCAGCCAAAGCTGGAAAGAGGAGCGGGATGAACGAGGCGTTGCCGTTGTTCGAATTGGCTTCTCTCAGAAGAGCTGTAATTCCTGCCCCAGCCGGGTCTTGTGCTCCCCTTTCAAGCCTGGTTGTCGGGCGAACCCTCGGCGTCTGACGATCCTGGAACAGCCTGCCCATGAGGCCTTGCAGGCCCGCCGTCGGGAACAGAACGGCGAATTGTGGAAAACGCATTATGCGTGTCGCGCCGGTATTGAGGGCACGCTGTCTCAGGGCATCCGCAGCTTCGGCTTGCGTCGCTGCCGCTATCTCGGGCAGGCCAAGACCCATCTTCAGCACGTTTGTACCGCAGCAGCTATGAACCTCGTGCGTGTCGATGCATGGCTGCGCGGCCAGCCTCGAGCGCGCACCCGCCAGTCACAGGTAGTTGCACTGCTTGCAGCCGCATGACGTCGCCCCGCCGAAGGGCCG
>NZ_JBHRXY010000103.1:0-1774 GCF_042648745.1 Paracoccus angustae | reverse complement strand
CCGTCACAGAGCCCATGGGATGAGTCCGTCCGGGAAAGGGGAACCTCGGCGTTCAGCCGATTTGTGCAACAGAGCCCCCGCGAGGGACCTGTTCTCGGGTTTGCAATGTGCAAATGGCGGAGGGAATGGGGCTCAATTCCAACCTTCTCTACCTTGGGGACTGTTTGAGCCTCTGAAACTAAAAGTACCGCCTTCAACTTGCCTATTTCGCACGCCCCCGCCTTCGTTTCCGAACGACACGACGAGTCGCTACAAAGGAAATGAAGATGCTGGAACACTACCTTGATCAAGACGACTTGGCGAATCCCTGGCGGATCAGCCCGCGAATATTGAAACGGAAAGGCTGGCAGGGAGAGCCGCCCATCATGAAACGTCCAAATCCGCTATCTCCCCTTCTGATTACTCCGACCGAGCATCGCGCAGAACTTTGTAAATTTCTGGCACTCGCGCTGGTACGATCCCGGATTCCGGATAACGATTGGCGTCAGCTACGTGTCCCTCCAGTTCACCTAGGCAGGTCCAATGTCCACCCGGAAGCGGTCAATCTGGTGCATCCTCTCATGGAGGATCGTGACGATCCCGATGTCACCGTTCGATAGATGGCGCCAATAGACGAAGTGGTGCTCATATCTGAAGTAATAGCCATCGACGCCGAACTCCGCTGGTACCGGTTTCGACACGACACGGTGGGTCTCGATTCCTTCGAAGGCTTCGAACATGCCGGTGACATAGCGGTCGGCCTGCGTTTCGCCCCAACGGTCCCGGGTGTAGCGGTAGATATCATCGAGGCGAAGCGATGCCGCCTCCTGAACACGAATGGCCATACAATCAGGCCCGGTTCCGGGAGATGACCTCGGAAGCTGTCAGCGGCTTGTAGGCTTCTTCCGGGGTCGCGAACGCGCGGGTCAGTTCGGCTTTCAGGCGATCGAACGACTCCTGCTCTGCCCGTTGTTTGTCGCGCCTGATCAAGTCGCGGACATACTCGCTGATATTCTCGTAGGATCCGTCTTCGCCGACATTCGCCGCAACGAAATCGCTGAGGGCGCCGCTGAGGCGGACGGTCATGGTCGTGCTGCGGGACATCGTAGTCACTCGGGTGAACTGGCGTGTCTTCAATATAAACAATATTGCCTACACGACAAGGCGACTCGGAGCTGGTGGGTCACCCTTCTTCCCCATCGGAGTGCCGGCCCGCCATCGCCAGAAACACATACAGCACCACGTCCGAATGACGGGCAAGCGAGACGAGGTGCTGCCCGCTTGGGCCGCGCTCCCCTGCAAACCAGTACTTCACAGTCCGTTCGCTGGCGCCAGTCCACCGCATCGCCGATTTGATGGCCCGATGCGTTGAGCCGAGCTCCTCGTGCAAGGCCATGGCGATCGCGCGTCGATAGTCGATCTGCGCCGCCTCCAGGTGCAAAACTGTGCCCATTTTCGGCACAACTGTGCCCATGTTGATCCGCATGATCCTGTCCCCATCCATTAAATATCTGGAAGCAGACATGAAAACGGCAGATTCGATTTTTGCGCTGAGTTCGGCTCGGGCCAATCGTCAGGAGACGCCAGGATTATTGGCTGGGGGTGGAATTGGTCGAAGCAGAGACGGACCGGACCAGCGACTCCGCCGCATCGGTGCCGTTGCAGCGCGCGGCCGAATATGTGCGGATGTCCACCGAGCATCAAAAATATTCGACAGATGTTGATTTCCACCCAGAAGTGACCCAGGCAGGCCCATAATTTCCATTGAGATTTGACCCATGTGACCCTTCCCCGA
>NZ_JBHRXY010000102.1:0-1805 GCF_042648745.1 Paracoccus angustae | reverse complement strand
GGCTTTTCCAGTCCGTTTTTGGTGGAGCATTATGGGGGGGACGGTTTGGGCGTTTGCGCTGTGAACCGCGAGCACATCCGACAGATCTTGAGGGGGATCCGCACATGACAAGGGTTTTCGACGCGCCCGACCGGTTTGCCGACACCGCCCTGCGGGGCTTTTGCGCGGCCCATGCCGACCGGGTGCGGGCCGTGCCCCATGGCGCGGTGCGCGCGGCGCCGGGGCCGCGCGGCAAGGTGGCGCTGCTGGTGGGCGGCGGCTCGGGCCATTACCCGGCCTTTCTGGGCTATGTCGGCGCCGGCCTGGCCGACGCGGCGGTGGCGGGGGATGTGTTCGCCTCGCCCTCGGCCGCCTGGATCCACGCGATCGCCAGGGCCGCGCACCGGGGCGGCGGGGTGATCCTGGGCTTTGGCAACTATGCGGGCGACGTTTTGAACTTCGGCGCGGCCGCCGAGCGGCTGCGGGCCGAGGGCATCGACGCGCGCATTCTGGCCGTGACCGACGACGTGGCCAGCGCCGGGCCCGGCGAACGCGCCAGGCGGCGCGGGGTGGCGGGCGATCTGGCCGTCTTCAAGATCGCCGGCGCGGCGGCCGAGGCGGGGCTGGACCTGGATGCGGTGATGGCCGTGGCCGCCAAGGCGAACGGCGCGACCGTGTCCTTTGGCGTGGCCTTTGACGGCTGCACCCTGCCCGGGCAGGACCGGCCGCTGTTCACGGTGGAGGCGGGCCGGGTGGGCCTGGGCCTGGGCATCCACGGCGAGCCGGGGATCAGCACCCGGCCGATGATGCCCGCGACCGAGCTGGCGCGCACCCTGCTGGAGCCCTTGCTGGCCGAGCGCCCGGCGGGCCATGACGGGCGCGTGGCGGCGATCCTGAACGGGTTGGGCCGCACGAAACACGAGGAGCTGTTCGTTTTGTGGCACCACCTGAGCGGGATGCTGACCGAGGCCGGCCTGACCGTCGTGGACCCCGAGGTGGGCGAGTTCGTCACCAGCCTGGACATGGCGGGCTGTTCGCTGACGCTGACCTGGCTGGACAGCGAACTCGAGGGCTGCTGGCGCGCGCCCGCCGACGCGCCCGCCTTTCGCAAGGGCGCCGTGGCGCGCCCGCAGGAGGCCGGGGCCGCCGATGACGGCGGTGACGGCGATGACGGCGGTGACGGTGGCGACGGCGGGGCGGCGGCGACCGAGATCGCGCGGGGCAGCCCCGCCGCGCGGGAAGCCGGGCGCCGCGTGGCCGCGCTGATCGGCCGGGTGGCGGCCGCCCTGGCCGAGGCCGAGGAGGAGCTGGGCCGCATCGACGCGCAGGCGGGCGACGGCGACCACGGGCAGGGCATGGCGCGCGGTTCCGCCGCTGCCGTTGCGGCCGCCGACGGGGCCGTCGCCGCGGGCGCGGGGGCCGGCACGGTGCTGTCGCTGGCGGGCGACGCCTGGGCCGAGCGCGCGGGCGGCACCTCGGGCGCGCTGTGGGGCGCGGCGCTGCGGGCCTGGGGCCAGACGCTGGGCGACGGCGGCAAGCCCTCGGCCCGAACCGTGGCGCAGGGCGCGCGGGCGGCGCAGGACGCCATTGTCCGGCTGGGCGGGGCGCGGGTCGGCGACAAGACGCTGGTGGATGCGCTGGCGCCCTTTGTCGAGGCGCTGACCGAGCGGGTCGCGGCCGGCGACGGCCTGGCCGCGGCCTGGGCCGCCGCCGCCGCGCGGTCCACCGAAGCCGCCGACGCCACCGCGCAACTGATCCCCCGGCTGGGCCGCGCCCGCCCCCTGGCCGAACGCAGCCTGGGACACCCGGACGCCGGCGCCGTCTCG
>NZ_JBHRXY010000101.1:0-1938 GCF_042648745.1 Paracoccus angustae | reverse complement strand
AATGGCTGCGAAAGAAGTCAAGTTCAACACGGATGCCCGCGACCGGATGCTTCGGGGTGTCAACATTCTGGCCGATGCGGTCAAGGTGACGCTTGGTCCGAAGGGCCGCAACGTGGTGATCGACAAGTCGTTCGGCGCCCCGCGCATCACCAAGGACGGCGTTTCGGTCGCCAAGGAGATCGAGCTTTCCGACAAGTTCGAGAACATGGGCGCGCAGATGGTGCGCGAGGTGGCAAGCCGCACCAACGACGAGGCCGGCGACGGCACCACCACCGCCACCGTTCTGGCCCAGGCCATTGTCAAGGAAGGCATGAAGGCGGTCGCCGCCGGCATGAACCCGATGGATCTCAAGCGCGGCATCGACCTGGCGACCTCCAAGGTGGTTGAGGCGATCAAGGCGGCCGCCCGCCCGGTCAGCGACAGCGACGAGGTGGCCCAGGTCGGCACCATTTCGGCCAACGGCGAGGCCCAGATCGGCCGCTTCATCGCCGACGCCATGCAGAAGGTCGGCAACGAGGGCGTGATCACCGTTGAAGAGAACAAGGGCATGGAGACCGAGGTCGAGGTGGTCGAAGGCATGCAGTTCGACCGCGGCTATCTGTCGCCCTATTTCGTGACCAACCCCGACAAGATGGTCGCCGAGCTGGAGGACGCCTATATCCTGCTGCACGAGAAGAAGCTGTCGTCGTTGCAGCCGATGGTGCCGCTGCTCGAGGCCGTGATCCAGTCGGGCAAGCCCCTGGTGATCGTGGCCGAGGATGTCGAGGGCGAGGCGCTGGCCACGCTGGTCGTGAACAAGCTGCGCGGCGGGCTCAAGATCGCGGCCGTCAAGGCGCCGGGTTTCGGCGACCGGCGCAAGGCCATGCTCCAGGACATCGCGATCCTGACCGGCGGCCAGGTGATCTCGGAAGACCTGGGCATGAAGCTGGAGAATGTCGGCATCGACATGCTGGGCCGCGCCAAGAAGGTGTCGATCAACAAGGACAACACCACCATCGTCGACGGCGCCGGTGAAAAGGCCGAGATCGAGGCCCGCGTCAGCCAGATCCGCCAGCAGATCGAGGAAACCACCTCGGACTACGACCGCGAGAAGCTGCAAGAGCGGGTGGCCAAGCTCGCCGGCGGCGTGGCGGTGATCCGCGTGGGCGGCATGACCGAGGTCGAGGTGAAGGAGCGCAAGGACCGCGTGGACGACGCGCTGAACGCCACCCGGGCCGCGGTTCAGGAAGGCGTTGTTGTGGGCGGCGGCGTGGCGCTGGTCCAGGGCGGCAAGGTTCTGGAAGGGCTGACGGCGGCCAACAGCGACCAGGAGGCGGGCATCGCCATCGTGCGCCGCGCGCTGGAAGCGCCGATGCGCCAGATCGCCGAGAACGCGGGCGTGGACGGCGCGGTTGTCGCGGGCAAGGTGCGCGAGTCGAGCGACAAGGCCTTCGGCTTCAACGCCCAGACCGAGGAATACGGCGACATGTTCAAGTTCGGCGTGATCGACCCGGCCAAGGTGGTGCGCACCGCGCTGGAGGACGCCGCCTCGGTTGCGGGCCTTCTGATCACCACCGAGGCGATGATCGCCGAAAAGCCCGAACCCAAGGCCCCTGCCGGCGGCATGCCCGACATGGGCGGCATGGGCGGCATGATGTGATCGTTCCCGCCCCGCGGCGGAAACGGAAAAGGGCGCCGGAAGGCGCCCTTTTTTCGCGCCTCGGCCCCGGATGCGCCAAACGCCCACCCGGCGTCGAGGGTCTTGCGGCAACAATGCGCGCCACGGCGGAACGGGAACCCCCGTGATCCGCATCCCCGCCCTTTCCGATGCCGCCATTGCGATGCTGGCCGCCGCGGCCCGGCCCGGGCGCGCAGCGCAAAGGCCGGCAGCACCTTTTGCACCGATGGCCGGATCGCCCCGGACGACGGGCCAAGACCGGAGCCAAAAACCGGGGCCAG
>NZ_JBHRXY010000100.1:0-1990 GCF_042648745.1 Paracoccus angustae | reverse complement strand
GAAAGGGCGCCTCATCACATGCTCCTGAATAGCTTCAGGAAACTATCGAGTGATGCATTCCAGAATGGAATGTGCCCCGGCTATATCTACCTGTTGCAACCAAGTTGAAATGTCCTTGGCTGCGCAAAGTAGGAATGTCTCACCGAAGGTGGGCAAGCATGGCCGGGCAGGGCGGAGACATCCGCCATCGCAGCCCTGACCGGCCATGCGGTCAGAGCCGCAGCTTTCGACGTTCCTTTGGCGAGTAGAAGGCGCGCACGCCCTTCGTTTCGACCCGCTTCTCGAAATCCCGCTAGGCAAGACCATCGGCAAGATAGGGCGGGTTATCCGAAATCGTCAGGGTGCCGAACCTGTTCATGACCGACAGCACCCAGCCAGGGGAGATCGATGTCCGGTAGATCTCGACAGAGAACCGGTGGCCATCGATCAGCACGTCCTGTGTCAGATCCGAGAAGATGATCTCCGGCTCTGCGCTGTCTGCCATGTTCTTGCCCTGCGTGCTCGATCAAAGCACAGGGTATCACCGCAACTGGGCCAGGGAAGCGTCATTCCAGGGGTGGAGCGGCATGCGCCTTTGCCTTGCGGGCTGCCGAGGAGTTCCAGCCGTTGTTGCGGCGTCCCGTGGGCGTGTAGCGGGTCCGTTGCTTGCCGACCCGGTGCACCTTCGGCGGAGCCTTGTCCTGCTCGGCCTTGATGTATTCCAGGACCGCGCTCAGATGCTTGTTCTCGGTAATGGCCGCATGGGTCACCCGCTGATCCTTGTCGAACACGGAGTAGGGCAGCGAGACACCCTTCCAGCGGAACTCCAGCCGGCCGTCCGCGAACTCATAGCTGTCCACGTATTTGCCCGGCAGATCGCGGGTGATCTCGTTCTCGGCCAGGATGATCCGCAGCCGGTCGTAGGAAAAGGCCAGCTGGCTGCTGACATAGCGTTCGTCGCGATAGCACAGAATGTCACGCAGCCGATCCGGTTCGACATTCAGTGGCCGATGCAGGTTGTCCGCACGGCGTGGCACCTTGGCAAACTGCGCGTTGTAGCGCGCCATGAAGCCGGGAAGAAAGGCATTGGCAGTCTCCATGTCGGAGATGCCGGCCAGCCGCAGTTCCTTGACCAGACGGTCCTGCAGGGTGCGGTTGGCGCGCTCGACGCGACCTTTTGCTTGCGAGGAGTTGGCGCACAGGATCTCGATGTTCAGTTCGTTCAAGGCCCGGCCGAACTGGGTCATCCCATAGCCTGTCCTGGCACCTTGCTTTGGCACCCGGAACACTGTGTGCTTGTCGGAGTAAAAGGCAACGGGCCGGCCATGCAGCGTCAGATACCGCTCCAGGGCTCCAAAATAGCTGAAGGTGCTCTCGGAGCTGACGAATTCCAGGTGCATCAGGGTGCTGGTGGCGTCATCGATGAACACCAACAAGGTGCAGGCCGGCCCGCGATCCTCGAACCAGCGATGATCCGAGCCGTCGATCTGGATCAGCTCGCCAAGGCACTCCCGGCGCAGGCGCGGCTGGTGGAATGTTCGGCGCTGCTTGCGCGACAGCCACAAACCCGCATCCTGCATCCACTTGCGCAAGGTCTCGCGCGACACTGTCAGCCCGTGACACTCCGCCAGCTTCTCGGCCGCCAAGGTCGGGCCAAAGTCGGCATAGCGGTCCCGAACGAGCGACATGGCAGCCTCCCGGATCGTCGGGTCGATCCGGTTGTTCGATGCCCGTCCACGTGCCTGGTGCCGGATTGCCGCCGCGCCGTCAGCCCCGAACCGCTTCAGCAGCCGGTGAACCTGTCTGCGGCTCAGGTCCAGAACATCGGCCGCGGTCACGGCTGACATCCCACCTTGCAGCACCTGGCTCAGAACCTTGACCCGGTTCAGTTCCCGTTCACTCATCATCACCCATCCCATGTCTCGGCTCCCAAGGATCGACACGATGCTCATCCAGGGGAGTGTGACATTCCTGAATTGCAGAGGTGAGACATTTTAACTTTGCGGCTATA
>NZ_JBHRXY010000099.1:0-2040 GCF_042648745.1 Paracoccus angustae | reverse complement strand
TCGTCTCCGTGCGGCACATCCGGCATGCCGAAGCTGCGGACGCCATCGGTGCCATGATCGTCCATGACCGCCGCGTCGGTGCGCACCCGGTCGAGGGCCGCGTCCACGAAGTCAGGGCCCCGGGCAACGATCCCGCGCGTCACGACCACCCTGCCGCGCAGAGTCTCGCCCTGCCATTCGGTCTGCCCAAGGGCTGCCCGGAAGGCGTCGTTCTGCGCCCCGATGATCCGCGCCTCGGCCAATGCGGCCTCGTAGCGGTCGAGATCGAAGACCGGCCCCGCGCAATGGCGGCAAGCGTCTGGACGGATGCCTGCCGTGATCTGGGTGGCCTCGCAGGAGATGCATTGATAGCGCGTCATGAGAAAACCCTCCTTCTGATCTGGCGATCCCCTCACGGCCTTGCTCTTCTTCAAGAATGGGAGCGGGCCAGGAAGGCGAGCCGCGCCCCCGGCGCGTCTCACCTTCCTGGGCTGCCTCCCGGCGAGGGCGGGAGGGGGGCCCGGCAACTGCAAAATCAAGCCCCAAGGGTCGGGGGCCCCGTCTGCACAAGCCGCCGCTTGGCGGCGCGGAAGATGGGGGTGCCCCCTTGGGGCGCCGCATTTTGCGGTTGACGGGGGAACCGGCGGTTCCCCTCTTCCTTCCCTTCCGGCCCCGGTGCGGGTCCGGCGCTGCGCCATCCTGCAGGGGGCGTTCGGCTCGTCCGAATCCCCCCTGCACGGCGCTCCACGCGCCACCGGAGCTTTTCCGGACCACACGCCGCAGAGCGGCGCAGCAGGCTGCGTCCGACAACGAAGCCGTGGCAGGCAGAGGGCTGTAGAGAACGGCGCTTACGCGCCGCACTCGATCTTCATCACCGGGATGCCCAGCTTGCGGGCCTTGTCAGCCAGGTTCTCCTGGATGCCCGTGCCGGGGAAGACCAGGACACCGACCGGCAGGACATCGAGCAGCGCGTCATTGCGCTTGAAGGGTGCGGCCTTGCCGTGCCTCGTCCAGTCGGGACGGAAGGCGATCTGGGGCACCTTGCGGTGATCGGCCCAGCGGGATGCAATGAGTTCCGCGCCCTTGGGTGAGCCGCCATGCAGGAGCACCATGTCGGGGTGCTTGGCATGGACCTGATCGAGCCTGGCCCAGATCAGCCGGTGGTCGTTGAAGTCCGCGCCGCCGGTCAGGGCCACCTTTGGCCCGGCAGGCAGCATCACCTCGGTCTCGGCCCGGCGCTTGGCGGCCAGAAAGTCGCGGCTGTCGATCATCGCCGCCGTGAGATGGCGGTGGCTGACCATCGAGCCGGTGCGTGGCCGCCAGGCACTGCCGGTGTGGTGCTCGAAGGCCTCGGTGGCGAGGTCGCGGAAGAGCTCCATGCCGGCGCGCCGTTCGATCAGGGTCTGCCCTTCGGCCGTGAGGCGCTCGAGCTCAACCGACTTCACCTCGCTGCCGTCCTGCTCGCGCTGCAGGCGGCGCTGCGCCAGTTCGTTGCTGTCGAGTTCGCGCTCGACGCGGGCCGCGGCACGGTGGAAGAGATTGACGGTGCCCCAGAGCAGTTCCTCGAGATCGGGCTCGAGCCGGGTGTCACTGAGGCTCGCCACCAGGGCGTCGAAGATGTCGGACACGGCGCTGGAGACGGTATCGGCCTCGGGCAGCGGCCGGGGATCAGGCTCGTCCTGAAAGGGGCGCCAGCCGTAAAGCTGGAGTTCGGTCAGGACGTGGTCGGTCTGGGAGGCGGTATGGACCGGCTCGGGGGCCTGGTCGTCGGGATCCTGTGTCATCGCGTTCTCCTTCGATGGGGCGGGGCGCGCGTTTCTCGCGGCCTTCGCGGGCATCGCAGCGCACGGGCGGGCCGGACAGGCAGCCCTCGCGCCTCGCGAGGGCCTTGATGGCCAAGGCCGGCTATTTTGCCTCGCGATGCAAAGCGTCCGCAGGACGCGGCGGAAAATAGTCGGCCGCCGCCATTGCCCGGCCGATCCGGCTGTGCGCCGATTGCCCTCCTCGAAGGCCTGGAACGCGGATCTCCGCGCGTGAAGGAGAGGTGACCGGGACAGGGAG
>NZ_JBHRXY010000098.1:0-2049 GCF_042648745.1 Paracoccus angustae | reverse complement strand
GCTGCCGGGCGGCGGCGTGGCGGGCGGGGCGGGTCAGGGCGGGTTGCGGCGGCGGGGCCAGGAGGGGACGATGAGCCACGAGACGATTGACAAGCATCCGATACCCGCGGGCTTCGGCGAGACGCTGTGCGGCCCCGAGGATTACGCCCGCCTTTATGCCGAGTCGGTGAGCGACCCCGAGGCGTTCTGGGGCCGCGAGGGCAGGCGGCTGGACTGGATCCACCCCTACAGCACGGTCAAGAACACCGACTTCACCTTTGGCAAGGTCTCGATCAGGTGGTACGAGGACGGCATCCTGAACGCCGCGGTCAACTGCGTGGACCGGCACCTGCCGGCCCGCGCCAACCAGACCGCGATCATCTTCGAGCCCGACGATCCCGCCGCGCCCGCCCGGCACATCACCTATGCCGAGCTGTCCGAACGGGTGAACCGCTTCGCCAACGTGCTCTTGTCCCAGGGGGTGATGCGCGGCGACCGGGTGGTGATCTATCTGCCGATGATCCCCGAGGCGGCCTATGCGATGCTGGCCTGCGCGCGGATCGGCGCGGTCCATTCCATCGTGTTCGCGGGCTTTTCGCCCGACGCGCTGGCCAACCGCATCAACGACTGCGGCGCCAAGCTGGTGATCACCGCCGACACCGCCCCGCGCGGCGGGCGCAAGACGAACCTCAAGGCGAACACCGACGCGGCGCTTCTGCACTGCTCGGACCGGGTGCGCTGCCTGGTGGTCAGGCACACGGGCGACCAGACCAGCTGGATCGAGGGGCGCGACGTGGACGTGAAGGCGCTGATGGAGGCGGTTTCCCCCGACTGCCCGCCCCGCCCGATGGGGGCCGAGGATCCGCTGTTCATCCTCTACACCTCGGGGTCCACCGGCAAGCCCAAGGGGGTGGTGCACACAACCGGCGGCTATCTGGTCTATGCGGCGATGACGCACCGGTACACCTTCGACTACCGGGACGGCGACGTGTTCTGGTGCACGGCGGATGTCGGCTGGGTGACGGGCCACAGCTACATCGTGTACGGCCCGCTGGCCAACGGCGCCACCACCGTGATGTTCGAGGGCGTGCCCACCTGGCCCGACGCGGGCCGCTTCTGGCAGGTCTGCGCCAAGCACAGGGTGACGCAGTTCTACACCGCGCCCACCGCGATCCGGGCGCTGATGGCCAAGGGGACCGAGCCGATCCGGGGCCACGACCTGTCGTCGCTGCGCATCCTGGGCACGGTGGGCGAGCCGATCAACCCCGAGGCCTGGACCTGGTACAACGACAACATCGGCAAGGGCCGCTGCCCGATCGTGGACACCTGGTGGCAGACCGAGACCGGCGGCCACCTGATCACGCCCTTGCCCGGCGCCATCCCGACCAAGCCCGGATCGGCCACGCTGCCGTTTTTCGGCATCAAGCCCGCGATCCTGGAGCCCGAGTCCGCCAGGCTGCTCGAGGGCAACCCGGCCGAGGGGGTCTTGTGCATCGCCGACAGCTGGCCCGGGCAGATGCGCACCGTTTGGGGCGATCACCAGCGGTTCATGGAGACGTATTTCCAGCAGTATCCGGGCTATTACTTCACCGGCGACGGCTGCCGCCGGGACGAGGACGGATACTACTGGATCACCGGGCGCGTGGACGACGTGATCAACGTCAGCGGCCACCGCCTGGGCACCGCCGAGGTCGAGAGCGCCCTTGTCGCGCATGAAAAGGTCGCCGAGGCCGCGGTGGTGGGCTATCCGCATCCGCTGAAGGGGCAGGGCATCTATGCCTATGTGACGCTGATGAACGGCGTGCAGCCCAGCGACGAGTTGCGCGGCGAGCTGGAGACATGGGTGCGCAGCGAGATCGGCCCCATCGCCAAGCCCGACGTGATCCAGTGGGCGCCGGGCATGCCCAAAACCCGCTCCGGCAAGATCATGCGCCGCATCCTGCGCAAGATCGCCGAAAACGACCATGCCAGCCTCGGCGACATCTCGACGCTCGCCGAACCCGAAGTGGTCGACGACCTCATCGCCAACCGCATGAACCGGTAAAGGCGCGCAGGGCCTGGAGCCCGCAA
>NZ_JBHRXY010000097.1:0-2073 GCF_042648745.1 Paracoccus angustae | reverse complement strand
CCGTTTCGCCACCCATCTTTCTCTGTCCTCTGCTTATCATGCGGGGCACGATCCCCTTGTATCCGTTCAGGTCAGCTCGAAAGGGCGGGGCGATCACACTCTAGGACGGTTCTATGTAACCAGCGCGGTCACGATCCGACCCCGCCACCGAACGGCATGAAGGCCGTGCCGGTCGGTGGCTCCACTTTGTAAGCAGAGCCTACCGTCGTCATTAGATAAGCGCGATCCCTAGGGGCGGGCGGGCTAGGGCGACAGCCCTAGACCGACAGACACTAGGGATGCGACATACGGCACTTACGGACTAGGGTCCGTATCTGCTTCCGCTCGACGGACTTCCAGCTCATATTCATCAAACAATGCATCGAGAGCCAGACAGCCGCAAACCCACTTAATAGTTTCAGGGTCTTTCTGCTCAACTCTAACTGCGGCCATCAGGAACCGCTTGGCTAGCCATCGGTGAGAGCTTGCTAATCCAGGATTAAGACCTGGAGTAGCAGCCATATGCTCATGATAGGCAGCCGCATCTCTTGCATGCTTCGCAACAGCGGCGATGATCCTTGCCAGATTTTCAGTCATTGCTTGCTCATGTTGGGTGAGGTTTATGGCGGCCGACCAGACAGCGGAAACGGAAGGAATGGAAGATGGCAGATGATGTTGTTCGCAAGGTGGTTGGCTATCTCCGCCAGATCGAGAAGCTGGCCGAGAAGGGCGATCTTGACGGTGTTCTGCTCGAAGCGCGTCTTGCCCTTCGCCTGTGTAATGCTCCGTCCAGCAACGACACGACCTCTGACGCAGGGGCGTGAGCTACTATCCTTCGCGGACGAACACCCCGGCTGACGTCAGCGCCTGGATGAAGTCGGCCCTGACCTGTTCGGGGGTCACAGTGCCTTCGGCAAAGGCGATGCAGAAGCCGGCCGCCTGCCGGTAGGCAGGATCGGCCGGGTCGCATTGCTCCATCAGCGCCCGGCCCATGCCGTTGGCATCGTTGACGGTGCGAAACCGGCTGTCTGTCTCTTGATAGGACACCGGCCGGATCGTGCGCAGCCCGCTTGCATGGCCCGCCATGATTTCAGTCCTCGGACAGCTTGCGCTCGACCTTTGACCGGCTGTTGCCTTCAGACTTCACGGCCTCGCGCACCTCGTCCTTGGACACGTCCATCTTCTCCGCCTCATAGCGGACTTCGTGATCCTGTCCGGCTGCGACCTGACGGCGATCCTGGGCGCGGCCCCGGTTTGTCTGTTCCTTGTTCATGTCGTCCTCCGCATCTTCAAAGGGTCAACGCAATCAGTTGTGGCTTGTTTCCACCCGTACGACGGAGGTTTGGGGCAGGCTGCGGTCCGGTTTTCCAGAACGCAGACCCGAGGTGTATATCCCATTACAGGTTGCCTTCATATCCCCAAAGGATATACTCTCTTCAAAGCGAGGATATACCATGCCCCTCTACATCAAAGACCCTGCGGTAGATACGCTTGTCGATCAGTATCTCGCGGCCACCGGCATGACGAACAAGACGGAGGCTGTTCGCCGCGCCTTGTCCGACCAGTTGAACGCTCTCGCTGCCAAGGAGACCCTGACGGACCGGGTTGCTCGAATACAGCGGCGGGCAGCGGAGGCCGGGTTTGTGTCCAGCGGCAGCGACATTGCAGCGGACAAGGCATTCATGGACGAACAGTGGGGCGAGGACTGATGTTCCTTGATGCCAGCGTTGTCGCCGCCGTGCTGTTGCAGGAAGAAGATGGCCCCGCGTTCCTGAAGGCGATGGAGGCCGCGCGCGGCACCCTGCGCTATTCGCCCATCGTGCGCCTGGAGGCGACACTTGCCCTTGTGCGCAAGCGGGTCGAGCGGCGCGGCAAAGGCCCGGCGACAGCAGAGGACTTTGCCGCCGCGACTGATCTTGTCGATGAGCTGCTGAAGGCGCTTGAAGCCAAGGAAATGCACATCACCGGCAGCATGGGGGCCGAGGCGATCCAGGCGCTGTCAGTCTATGGCAAGGTTGTCGGGCATCCGGCGCAACTCAACATGGGCGATGCTTTGTCCTATGCCTGCGCCAAAGCCTTTCATGTGCCCTTGCT
>NZ_JBHRXY010000096.1:0-2100 GCF_042648745.1 Paracoccus angustae | reverse complement strand
TCTCTTCACCGACGAGGAATGCTACAATTTCTTCAAAGCCGCCGGATATGAAACCGATTAAACGCAACAGGCTCTAGCTAGTATCAAGAGCGATGGGCCGGATGACGATCCTTATGTGGTTCCCAAGGACACACGAGCGGTTTTCCTGTCCAATGCAGATCGCCAAGCCATCGAACGACGCGCAGGGCGGTTGCACAAACGGCAAATTACGGCAGGCGGGCTGGGCCACCTGAACAGGGAGGAGCGCGAACGGCTCTCCTCGCTCGACAGCGGCGTGGGCATGGTGCAGATCCCGGATGAGCATCGTGCTGATGAACTCGCTGCAGCCGTGCATGCCGAAATGCCTTGGATGGCGGCTGCAACCGAACACGCGTGGCACGCGATGCGCCGCTCGGTGCGGGAGGGGCATGCAGGCTTCCGTTTGCCCCCAGTAATTCTTGATGGGACCCCTGGAATCGGCAAGAGCCGCTGGGCCATGCGGCTTGGGCAGCTAATCGGCGCTCAGAGCACCATTGTGGACGCCACTGGCGAGAGCGCCAGCTTCGGGGTGGTGGGGTGCCAGCGCGGCTGGACGGGTGCCGGACCGGGCCGGTTGCTGGAACTGATCCTGGCAAAGATGTCTGGAAATCCTATCTTGGTCATCGACGAGTTAGAAAAAGCGGGAAAGGTTGTCTCAAGCCGGGGAAGTCCGTTTGGCCTGGCGGAGGGGCTGTTACCGCTTCTCGAACGTGACACGGCAGCGAATTGGACCTGCCCATTCTATCGGGTCAGGTTCAACATGTCGTGGGTCTCGTGGATTTTGCTGACCAACAATGTGGCACTGCTTCCCGATCCGCTCCTGAGCCGCTGCACGATCATCCGGCTGAAGGAGGTGCCGCTGGCTGACCTGATGAGGTTTGCTGAGCGTGAAGGACAGGCCCGCGGGCTTTCTGAGACATCCATTTCCGCGATTATCGACGCCCTCGCGAGCGTGTCGCCAAAAGCGCGCGCGCGACCGAGCCTGCGCAGCGTGCAGCGCATGCTCGATCTGGCTGCCAATCTCGAAAACACGCAAAGGGCCATGTAATGGCAGAAACCTATGTATCCCTGCGCGACGAGGCGTTGATGCGCCGCTATCCAGAAATCTTCGGGCCCGGCCCCTGGCCTGTCAACGACACCATGTTAGGCTGGGGTCTGACGATCGGCGACGGCTGGATGTCGCTGCTGGAGCGGCTCTGCGCTGATCTGTCTTCCATCATCGCCGAGGATGACTTGGCGGACTTTCGGACTCAACAAGTCAAGGAGAAATTCGGCAGTCTGCGTAGCTACCGCCAGCTCTTATAGTAATCGTGAACCACGTTGATTGCAGTATCCGCCAGTTTACCCATTTCTTCGTCTTGGGCTGTTCGCGGCCGACTCTGCCACTGTCTTAGACGGTCCAGTTCCACCTTGCGGTCGACATTAACGAACGCTCCGTCGGCATAGACTGTTTGTCCTGCCACCAAGACCTGCGCGATAGCCTCTACTTTCGCACGCCTCACGAGCACGTCGGCAAAACCATTTCGTGAATCCTGCCATGGATAAGTCACCCGATCCCAATCGAGCACGACCAGATCGGCCGCCTGTCCAATCGCGAGCCCCCCAATCCGGTCGCGGAACGGCGTCGTGGCGGCCCCGTGGCGAGTGGCCATTTGCAGAACTTGCGCCGCCGTTGGTGCGGGCGCGTCATGGCCCGATGGCCGGTGCAAGGTCAGAGCCATGCGCATCTCTTGCAGCATGTCACGGTCGTCGTTGATCCCGGCCTCGTCAATCCCCAACGCGATGGGAAGGCCGGTTGCCAAGAAGGCATTCAGGTTAGCCGTTCCGCTTTTAAGCCTCAGGTTAGAGGAGCAATTGTGGCAGATGCAGACGCCGTTTTCCTTACATAAAGCTAGGTCGTCCTGGCTGAGCCAGACGCCGTGTCCAATGGTCAAGTCAGGACCAAGGAGACCAAACCGTTGAATCTGCTCGACCGCGCTGCCTTGGCCGCGTCGGGCTGCATAATCGTAAGCGGCGTTTGCGCCCCATTGATTTTCTGATTGCTGCGCTGCGGTCTGCTGCCTGGATGTCGTGCTGTGAGCT
>NZ_JBHRXY010000095.1:0-2221 GCF_042648745.1 Paracoccus angustae | reverse complement strand
GATCGACACGATGCTCATCCAGGGGAGTGTGACATTCCTGAATTGCAGAGGTGAGACATTTTAACTTTGCGGCTATACAATGACAACTGATAATCAAGATTATGGAACTATAGGACGGCGCACCAAGTGTTTGCGCGCTAATCGTTCCACTCTCTTCCTCCGGACGATCACCAACTGGTCATTTCAAGCTGCCCAAGTGTGTGATCGCGCAACGGCTGTCGGACTGACGTCGCGTCCGGATGAACGTTCAGGGGCAGGTCACTTGCGGATAGGCTCTCCAACTATAGATCTCTTCAAGCGTTGCAAGGAGACAGGGCCGACATACCCGCCGTCTCGGACAGCATCTTGCCAAGATGCAGATGTCGGCCTGGACGACAGGGAGAAGACACGGAGAGATCATGACCGGAGCAACCCTGCCCACGACGCTGATGAACGAAGCCATGAGAGTTGCTGCAGAAGCACTGGGAACAAGACTGGCCTCGAAACAGGACGTCGAACTGATGGCGGGGAGCCGCGGCGCCATGGCCGAGGCAAACGATCCAGGCTTCACCGACGCGCACCGGCTGCACCGCTTCGCCCTGCACCTGCTTGTCGAGGCAGAACTCGACCGCCGCCTCAGGGACCGTCAGAAAACCCGCGAGAAGCACCTCGCGACGATGATGCCACAGGAACTGGCTGCTCACGAGGAGGCGACACGGGAGAAGAGCAACGTCCTTCCCTGGCCGAAAAAGATGAGCCGCGCTGGAAGCCTGTAACGTCGGATCGGAGCGCCCAGACGACGACAGCGCCTCTCCTATAGCCTCGCTCGATCTGCCGACGAGACCCCATTGGCAAGGATGCATCAGCGTGTCACGGTGTCGGCATAAAGACCTGAATTCTCGCCACTCTCGCGCCGATGGCCGAGGAGATCAGAGTCTCATCGGAAACACGAGGACACATCATGACTGCCGAACGCACCCGACGGATCCAGGAACGGGCCCATTCCCTCTGGGAACAGGAAGGCCAACCCCATGGCCGAGATGCGCAACACTGGTCTCAGGCAGAACGCGAGATCGACGCGGAGGACGCTGCACGCGCATCCTCCCCGGCCGAGACAACCGCGACGCGCCGCCAGCCGAAGCGGAGGACTGGGGCGAAAACGGCTGCGGACACCTCGGGCGCGCGCGGCGGCGAAGCAACCGCTGCGGCAGCTGAAACCTCAGCGGAGGCGCCAGTAAAGACCCGAGGTCGCAAGCCAAAGGCTGTGACGGAAGAAGGCGCAGAGGCGCCTAAAGCGCGGCGCGGACGCTCCTCCAACGTGGCAGCCGAAGCATCAGTGGATAGGCCGGTGAAAGCCAGAGGCCGCAAACCGAAAGCCGTAGGGGAAGACGGCGCTGAGGCGCCAAAGCCAGCACGGGGGCGCAAAGCAAAGCCAGCGTCTGAAGACGGGTCAGTCAGTTCAATGCCAGCCGGTGATGCTGAGCCCAAGGCCGCCGTCGTGGAAGGGAGCACGGAACCCAACACGGCAGCGCCTCAGGATGCGAATCTGGCTCAAGAGCCCACGGAAGCGGTCGAAGCCTCCCGTACGGCTGAATGAGGTCTTCATTCCGGCTGCTGATGGAGATTGCTTCTGTATCATGAAGCTGGGTTAATCCAGAACGCACATCCTTCAGGGAAGGCCTTCGCTGCTTGGAGTGGCCGCGAGGGCCTTTTGTTTGGTGCCGCGTGTTGCCTGTTGGCGAAATAACGCAGGGTTGTCTGACAAAAGGATGCGGCAGGCAAAGCCTCGGTTCGCCGGCCTCACTGAACGGGTGCTCTTTCGGGGTCTCAGGTACATGCAGAAACTCTGTCGCAGTCTTTGGTGGGTCAGCACCAAGAGGCCATGATCGGCCTGAGGATGGACGTCTTCGGAAGATGAGCCAACCATATGCTGCCGGACATGGGCGCTGAGTGTTGCGCGCTCCCCTGCGGAGGAGTTGCGGCTTTCTGCTGCCTTGGGGGAACCGCCAAGGGAGCAGGCCAGGACCCCCTAGATGACTGGCTCCTGTCGCCACACCCTGTCCGAGTGATTTTGGTCTAGGGCATCGAACCAATCCCGCTGGCAGCTCGTTTCCTTGCTGCCTCCCGAAGAGAGGCCAATAATGGAGAAGAATATGAGCAGTGGTTGTTAATTTCCACCCAGAAGTGACCCAGGTTTTCCATCGAGAACTGACCCACCTTTGATTATGGTTTTTGGGTCATT
>NZ_JBHRXY010000094.1:0-2306 GCF_042648745.1 Paracoccus angustae | reverse complement strand
GGGAAGGGTCACATGGGTCAAATCTCAATGGAAATTATGGGCCTGCCTGGGTCACTTCTGGGTGGAAATCAACAGGCCGTATATTCTTTGAGCGAGCAACTCGTCAGGCCAGTTGTTCTCAGGGTTCTTTCGAAGCAGGTCCTTTAGGAAGTTGGCGGGATTGTTCCGGCTGAGATTGGACCCGACCTCATCCATCGCCTGTCTGATCTGGTCGCCCGTGACGATACCCTCGGGAAAAGCCCCTTGACCATGCTTTTCACCCAAGTTGCTGATTACAGCAGTCTTCCTTGATCGTCCCTTCGGTTTCCCCGTCATATCCGCTCCCGATGCTCTTGTGTCCCAGACGCTATCGCCGCGGCGTTCTTTCGCCAAGACGGCATTTTCCGATCGACTTCGGCTCGCATGTCTCCTACCGTGGCGTTAAAGGGGTGATTCACGAACGGGGGTGACTAATGCGGCCGGTTGCGGTTGATCTGTTTGCGGGGGTCGGAGGCATGAGCCTGGGCTTCGAACAGGCGGGCTTCGACGTGCTGGCCGCGGTCGAGATCGATCCCGTCCACGCGGCGGCGCACGAGTTCAACTTCCCCGACTGCGCTGTCATTTGCAGTTCCGTTTCCGAGGTGACCGGCGACGACATTCGTGCGGCGGCGAAATTGGGCGACCGCAAGGTCGATCTCGTATTCGGCGGGCCGCCGTGCCAGGGCTTTTCCATGATCGGCAAGCGCCAACTGGACGATCCTCGCAATTCCCTCCTGAAGGATTTCGTCCGGATCGCCCGCGAGCTGGACGCATCTTACATCGTGATGGAGAACGTCAAAGGACTGACGGTAGGTAAGCACCGGGCCATGCTCGACGAATTGGTCCAGCTATTGGATCAGGCCGGATACGAGGTCAGGCTGCCCTGGCGAGTGCTGGACGCCGCCGACTTCGCGGTTCCTCAGCACCGCGAACGCCTTTTCCTCATGTGTGCGAAGAAGGGCATGCCCGTCCCGGCTTATCCTGCCGCCGTCTGCACTCCCGCCGACGAGGAGCCGTCGGACGAGATTCCCGTGGGTCCGTCTTGCGAGGATGCCTTGGGCGATCTCCCGGACGCCGACCGGTTCGCTTCGCTGAAGGCGGGTGACAGCGTAAAGACCAAAGCTTGGGGGGAGCCGTCCGAATATGCCGAGATGATGCGCTGCACCGGCGGCCGGGGCTGGTTCTGCGGCTATCGCCGCGAATTCGATCCGATGGTTCTGACATCCAGCGCTTACACCGAGCATTCCGACATCTCGCGGCGGCGGTTCTCGGAGACCCAGCCGGGCACGGTCGAGCCTATCTCTAGGCTCTTCAAGCTTCATCCGAGGGGACTCAGCAACACCCTCCGCGCAGGGACAGACGGAGCGCGCGGCGCTTTCACCAGCCCGCGGCCTATCCACTACGAATCGACTCGCTGTGTGACGGTCCGAGAAATGGCCCGTCTTCACGGCTTCCCCGACTGGTTCCGCTTCAACGCGACCAAATGGCACGGTGCTCGGCAAATCGGAAACGCGGTGCCCCCTCCGCTCGCCAGGGCGGTCGGAAGTGCGGTGATGTCCGCAGGATCGTTCGAAAGGACGAAGCCCGAAGAGGTCGTCGATCTCGGCCCTGTCGGCCTTCTCACCATGGACCTGACGACGGCGTCGAGGCATTTCGGCATCGAGAAGCCCATGTCCAAGCGTGATCGAAAAAGCGGTTCCACGAAGCGAAAGCAGGTCGACATCGAGCGGCTCAGGATCGCGGCCCTGGCGGCGGAGTAGGGATTCCCTCGATGGCCGAGATAGGCTATCGTGAGGTGACAAAGATGACACGGCCCCGCCGGCCGCCGAAACGCAACCGACTGATCTCGCAGCGATTATTAAAATTCAGCTCCGATCCCTACCGCCGGAGCCAGTTTTTAATAAACATTTACGATTTCAGAGGGGTAGCCCCAGAGCGGGGTGACGCCCAGGCTGAGAATCGGCACATGTCACCTGGGTGTAGCCGGCCACACATTTTTGCAGTATCTGCCACGCAGATTTGCAGCACGACGTTTTTTGTGAAGGGGTCTTAAAACACCTGTTTACAAGCCCTGGGGTGTTGTGGCAGCGCGACCGAAATCCTGACATGCAGAAGGGGGCCACGCGGCCCCCTTTGCCGTTCCGAACAGGCCCGGCCGCTCAGTTCGCCGCGTTCGCCAGCACCAGCTTGCCGCCTGTGAGCGTCACGCCTGGGGGCAGGGATGCGCCGTTGTTGAGCACGGTGACGCCCGGTCCGGTCAGGTCGTGGCTGCCCGCGGGCAGGCCTGC
>NZ_JBHRXY010000093.1:0-2573 GCF_042648745.1 Paracoccus angustae | reverse complement strand
CGTATGCGCCGTCTCTGACCCATTGATTTTGCGCATTCCTGGCTTGGGTGGTCTCTGCCACCTGTCCGTCGAAGCAGACGGAGAGGCGATATGGCAGATGGTGGAGAAGGTTTTGTCGGTCAGTGCGAGGTTGTTGAGCCTCGGCGCGGGAACCGGCGGTGGCCAGACGAGGTGAAGGCTCGGATCGTGGCAGAAAGCCTCGCTCCTGGAGCACGGGTGGTGGATGTCGCGGCACGCCATGGTCTTGTCCCGCACCAGCTTTCGGATTGGCGGCGCCGAGCTCGCCAGGGGCTTCTTGCGCTTCCGGCTGATCTGCTGGAGGGGCTGTCGCTGCCGTCCGAGGTTTCTGGCGAGCCGGTCTTTGTTCCTCTGGCCATTGCGGCCGAACCGACGAGATCGGCGAAGCTGCCGGAGAGAGCCGCGATCGTGGCGGGTGTCATGAGCGTCGAGATCGGTGGCGATGTGGTGCTGCGTGTGCCGAGCGAAGTTCCCGTCGAGCGGGCCGCGGCCCTGATCCGTGCCTTGTGCGGTGCAGCATGATCGTCGCGGGCCAACGGCTGCCGATCCTGATCGCGACGAAGCCGGTGGACTTCCGCTGCGGGCATAATGCTTTGGCGCTGATGGTGCAGACCGAATTGAAGCTGGATCCGTATTCGGGTGTGACGGTGGTGTTCCGCTCGAAGCGAGGAGACAGGCTGAAGATCCTGGTATGGGATGGCACAGGCCTCGTGCTGATCTACAAGGTTCTGGAAGTTTCAAAATTCTGCTGGCCCCGGGTTCAGGACGGGGTGATGCAGCTGTCACGAGCGCAATATGAGGCCCTGTTCGAAGGAGCCGAGTGGCTCAGGATCAGCACGCCGAAAGTGCTTCCACCGACTGCGGCAGGATGACTCAGCAGGCGGCTTTGGCATTGTTTTTATGGGCTTTCTGCACCGGATCGGGTAAGAAGGCGCATGTCGCAATCCTTCGATCTCAGCCGGTTCCCGAACTTGCCGCCCGAGGTGGTGCAGGCCTTTGCCGCCCAGCAGGCGGCGTTGGAGGCAGCGCAGTTCGAGGTCGTGGTTGAGCGTGCGGCGCGTCAGCATGAGCAAGCGGTGGTGGCTGAGAAAGAGGCCTTCATTACCGAGTTGAAGGCGCTGATCGAGCGGCTGGAAGGCCAGGTTCAGGACTACCGGCGCACGAAGTTCGGGCCGAAGTCGGAAAAGCTGGACCCGGCCCAACTGGAACTGGCGCTGGAAGATCTGGAAACGGCCGTCGCCGAGACGCAGGCCCGGATCGCCGCTGTCGAGGACAGGATCGCGGCCAGCGAACCGGACCCCGAGAAGAGAACGCCCCGGGCGCCCCGCAAGGGGCGGGCCCTGCCCGAGGGCCTGCCGCGCGACCTGCGCGTGATCGAGCCCGACAGCATCGCCTGTCCCTGCGGCTGCGGCGACATGGTCCGGATCGGCGAGGACCGGTCCGAGCGGCTGGATTACATCCCGGCGCGCTATCAGGTGATCGTCACGGTGCGCCCCCGATACGCCTGTCCCAAGGGGCGCACAGGCGTCGTCCAGGCCAAGGCGCCCGCGCATCTGCTGGAGGGCAGTTGGCCCACCGAGGCGCTTCTGGCGCAGATTGCCGTCGCCAAATATTCCGAGCACATGCCGCTGAACCGGCAGGCCGTGGTGATGGCCCGTCACGGCGTGCCGATCGACCGCTCGGTGCTGGCTGACTGGATGGGTCGGACCGGCGCGCTGATCGCCCCTGTGGTCGAGCATATGGCCAAGCGCCTGATCGCGGACAGCACCCGGCTTTATGTCGACGAGACCACCGCCCCGGTGCTCGATCCCGGGCGCGGCAAGACGAAAACCGGCTATCTCTGGGCGGTGCTGCGCGATGATCGTGGCTGGAACGGCCCGGCGCCGCCGGGGGTGGTGTTCCATTATCGGCCGGGGCGGAATGGCGAGTATGCCGCCGAGATCCTGGAAGGCTTCAACGGCACGATCCAGGTCGATGCCTATGGCGGCTATACCCACTTGGCCACGCCGAAACGCACGGGCGGTGATCCACTCCGCTTGGCCTTCTGCTGGGCGCATGGGCGGCGCAAGCTGATCAAGGCCAAGCCCAAGAAGGGCTCGCCCATCGTCGATGAAGCGCTGCTCCGCATTGCGGCGGTCTACAAGGTCGAGGACAGCATCCGCGGCGCCAATCCCGATGGGCGCCGGGCTGTCCGCCAGGACCTGTCCCGCCCCTTGGTGGATGCCTTCTTCGCCTGGTTGGAGGCGCAGGCCGCACGGGTCTCGCGCAAGTCTGACCTCGGCGTGGCGATGAGCTACATGCTGAAGCGTCAGGACGGCTTCCGGCTGTTTCTTGACGATGGATGCGTCGACATCGACTCCAACCTGGTTGAAAATGCCATCCGCAGCCCGGCCATGAATCGCCGAAATGCGCTTTTTGCGGGTCACGATGAGGGTGGCAGGAGTTGGGCCAACTACGCCAGCCTGATCGGCACCTGCAAGATGAACGGCGTCGAACCCTATGCCTATCTGCGCGATCTGTTCACCCGTCTCGCCCACGGCCACTTGGCCAAGGAC
>NZ_JBHRXY010000092.1:0-2674 GCF_042648745.1 Paracoccus angustae | reverse complement strand
GAGCTCACAGCACGACATCCAGGCAGCAGACCGCAGCGCAGCAATCAGAAAATCAATGGGGCGCAAACGCCGCTTACATCTGATCCATGAGCGCATCGAAGCCGGGGAGGTCCGCCGCGCCCGGGAAACGACGATGTTCGGGAAGGAAAGCCGGAAGAGGGCGCTGGCATGATCGCCGATCTTCCTCGCGACATGGCCGTCTGGACCCCTCAAGACCGCAGCATATCAGTCCCACCTGGCCATCGCGTCGTGACCGGCTATGTGCCCATCGACCAGATAACCATCGCCTGCCGGGCCAGAATGGCGGTCGGTGATGTCGAAGCCGCATACCGCAGGCAGCTTGCCCTGGGCGATCACCAAGCTTTCCCTTGTCCCAACGGCACCTGGAAAGGCGAAAGGTTTTCGATCCATGACGGTCCGCCCCGCACGTGATCCTCAGCATGTCGGAGAACGTCGAACCGGCCGGCAGTCGGGATCAGAGCAGGGCTGCAGAATGACAGAGGATCTGGTGAGCGCCGCGTTCGGCGCAGCGACAGACGAGGAGGCGCTGAGGATCATCGACGAGGGCGCCGAGGGTAGTCCCGAGGCGAAAGCGTTTTTCGACAAAGCGATGAGTCAACTGTCGAAGGAGCACCGCGACGCCATCATGAACTGGGACGAGGGGATCTAAGAGTGAGTATCGCCGCGCCCACCGTCAACGCACGCACCCTCATCCGCTCGAAAGAGCGGGTGAAGGACTTGGCTGAGGTCTTCACGCCGGACTGGATCGTCCGCAACATGCTGGATCTGGTCGGTGACGTGACGCACCTACCGGAGACGACCTTCCTCGAACCCTCCTGCGGGAACGGGAATTTCCTGACCCAGATCCTCGACCGGAAGTTGACTACGGTCTTCGCCCGTCACCGCCAGACTGCTTACGCCGAGCGCCAGATCCTGCGGTCTGTCATGTCGATCTATGCCGTAGACATCGACGAGACCAACGTCAGAGACGCCCGAGCCCGACTCCTCGACCGGATCGACGAGGCATGGCGGGAGGCTTTCAGAAGGGTGGAGATGACCGCCGCCACGCGGGCCGCCATCGAAGCCGTCCTCGCACACAACGTCCGGGTCTGTGACTTCCTGAATGGCCGGGATGAGTGCGTCATGACCGAGTATATCTACATGATGAGCCGCTACATCTGTAAAGATTTCCGGCTCAGCGATCCGGCGAAGACCTTTCGCTCCCGAGGACCCTTCCTTCTTTCCGAACTCCCTGTTGCCCTCGCGGAAACGCCTCGGCCAGATCGGGCTGATCGGATAATATAAAGGCACAAGTCCGCCGCATCCTTATCGCGGCGGGGGTGCCAGCCGGGGGTGTGCTCGTCATGAAAAACGCCGGCGACAGGGGGAGGGTGCCATCCTTCGCTTTCTGACCCTGCAGACCCGCCTCACGGCGGGTCTTATCTTTTCGGAAGGAGGTTCCATATCCAGTCCATGACCGATTTCCTCACCCCCGAGAAGCGCAGCGCACTCATGTCCCGGGTGCGTGGCAAAAACACGAAGCCGGAAATGATCGTGCGTCGGGCGCTACACGCGATGGGTGTCCGCTACAGGCTTCATGCGAAGGAGCTGCCTGGGAAGCCGGATATCGTGATGCGGCCCCGAAGGGCAGCGATCTTCGTTCACGGCTGCTTCTGGCACTCGCATCCCGGATGCCGACGATGCCGTATCCCCTCTTCGAACTCGGAGTTCTGGGCCGCCAAGCTTGAGAGGAACCGGAACCGGGACCTGGAGGCTCTTGCTAAACTGGAGCACGACGGCTGGCGGGTGCTTGTCATGTGGGAGTGCGAGATCAAGCCGGGAGAAAGGCTGGACGACGCGCTCACTCAATTCCTGAGCATCAGGAAGCAGCCACCTTCTTGATAGCCTTCCTCTTCCCGAACGCTCCTATTGCCGGACGAAGAGTGTAGGCGGAGCAGGACTTCATATTCAACGGCATCCCGTAGACGGCATCATCCCCCTTCTTGGAGGAGTAGTTGGCATCGAACTCGCTTCTGCGGACCGGATCATATTCGCGAACGCAGATGAGGTCTTCTTCGGCCCCTTCATATTCCCTTCGGATGACGTTGACCGCCATCGGCTTAACGACATCGACCTTGCGATCCTTCACCTTCGCAGTTTCGCCAAACGCTTTCCGGACCTGTTCCCTGATCTGGTCCAGGAGGACACGCTCCCCCCGCTGCTTGACCTCAACCGTGATGAACACGTTCTCGAAGTCGATCTTCTTCGGAAGCCAGTATTCCGCAACGAACACCGCGTCGATTTCGGGTTGCGTCTTCATGCCGACCTGCAGGAATCTGAGATCCTTCACCATGGCCGCATCCGGAGAGTAGATGGCGAGGTGCTGATGTATCAGCCCGAGGCTGACCGCCACTTGGGTCAGCCACGTCTCTTCGGTCCTCCCCAGGCTTCGAGCCAGCGAATCCATCTGTAACGACGATATCTTCTGCACTGGTATGTCGTCCGGCAGTCCTGCATCCGGAGCGAACGGATCTTCCCCCGGCGCGGCCTTGAAGAACTGCAGGACACGACCGTTTCCGTATACCTGTCGGCCGTATATGTTAATTTCCACCCAGAAGTGACCCAGGTTTTCCATCGAGAACTGACCCACCTTTGATTATGGTTTTTGGGTCAT
>NZ_JBHRXY010000091.1:0-2776 GCF_042648745.1 Paracoccus angustae | reverse complement strand
CGCGAGATGACGCGCGCGGGCTACATCAAGTAACGAGTGGCGTTTTGCCGTGAAGCGCCGCCCGGCCTCCTCCTCCGGGCGGCGCCCTTCTGGGCCGGAACACCGGGCCCTTTCTGTCGCCAAGGGAGCTTCGCCATGGCCACCCGCCAGACCCAAGGGCTTGCCCGCTTGATGCGCGCGCCCGCGATCGTCCTGCTGTTTGTGTGGATGATCGTGCCGCTGTGCATGACGCTGTATTACTCGTTCCTGAACTACAACATGCTCAACCCCGGCATGACCAGCTGGGCGGGGTGGTTCAACTATCGGTATTTCTACACCGACCCGGCCTTTTTCGAGTCGATCAGCAACACGCTGGTGCTGGTTCTGGGCGTGCTGTTTGTGACGGTGGTGGGCGGCATCTGCATCGCCATGCTGATCGACAAGCCGATCTGGGGGCAGGGGATCGTGCGCATTCTGGTGATCTCGCCCTTCTTTGTGATGCCGCCGGTGGCCGCGCTGATCTGGAAAAACATGATCATGCACCCGTCCTATGGCGTGCTGGCCGACATCGCGCGGTTTTTCGGCGCGCAGCCGGTGGACTGGTTCGCGCAATACCCGCTGTTCTCGATCATCCTGATCGTGGCCTGGCAATGGCTGCCCTTCGCCACGCTGATCCTGCTGACCTCGCTCCAGTCGCTCGACACCGAGCAGATGGAGGCGGCCGAGATGGACGGCGCGCCCGCGGTGAGCCGCTTCATCCACCTGACGCTGCCGCACATGGCGCGCGCGATCACCGTGGTGATCCTGATCCAGACGATCTTCCTTTTGGGCATCTATGCCGAGATCCTGGTCACCACCAACGGCGGGCCGGGCTCGGCGTCCACCAACCTGACCTTTCTGATCTACAAGGCCGCGCGGCTGAACTTCGACATCGGCGGCGCCGCGGCGGGGGGCATCATCGCCGTCGTGCTGGCCAACGTCGTCGCGATCTTTCTGATGCGCGCCGTCGGCCGGAACCTGGACTGAGGGGAAACACATGGCACGCGCAGTCACCCGCAACGCCAGGATCGGCTGGACCATCGCCGCCTGGGTCGTGGCGCTTCTGATCTTCTTTCCGATCCTTTACACCATCATCACCAGCCTGAAGACGGAACAGGAGGCCATCGCGGGCTTTGACCTGATCCCGTCCCTGACGCTGGAAAGCTACCAGACGGTGCAAAGCCAGAACAACTATGTCCGGCCCTTCCTGAATTCGGTCATCCTGTCGGTGGGATCGACGGTGCTGGCGCTGATCGTGGCGATCCCGGCGGCCTGGGCCATGGCGTTTTCCCCCACCAAGCGGACCAAGGACATCCTGATGTGGATGCTGTCCACCAAGATGATGCCCGCCGTGGCGGTGCTGGTGCCGATCTACCTGATCTTTTTGCGCGCCGGGCTGATGGACACGCGGATCGGGCTGACGATCCTTCTGATGCTGATCAACCTGCCCATCGTGGTCTGGATGCTCTACACCTATTTCCGCGAGATCCCGGGCGAGATCCTGGAAGCCGCGCGGATGGACGGGGCCTCCTTGCGCGACGAGATCCTGTATGTGCTGACGCCCATGGCGGTGCCCGGCATCGCGTCCACGCTGCTTCTCAACATCATCCTGGCCTGGAACGAGGCCTTCTGGACGATCCAGCTGACCACCACCAACGCGGCGCCCTTGTCGGCCTTTATCGCCTCCTTCTCCAGCCCGCAGGGGCTGTTCTGGGCGAAGCTGTCGGCGGCCTCGGTGATGGCCATCGCGCCGATCCTGGTGCTGGGCTGGTTCAGCCAGAAACAACTGGTCCGCGGCCTGACCTTTGGCGCCGTGAAATAAGGGGAAACACATGGGACAGATAACCCTGCAAGGCGTGGCCAAGCGGTTCGGCGAGGTCGAGGTGATCCCGCCGCTGGACCTGGCGATCGACGACGGCGAGTTCGTGGTCTTCGTCGGCCCCTCGGGCTGCGGCAAGTCCACGCTCTTGCGCCTGATCGCGGGGCTGGAGGACGTGAGCGGCGGGCGCATCCTGATCGACGGGGCGGACGCGACCGACGCGTCCCCGGCGAAACGCGGGCTGGCGATGGTGTTCCAGTCCTACGCGCTTTATCCGCACATGTCGGTCAGGAAGAACATCGCCTTTCCGATGAAGATGGCGGGCGTGCCCCGGGCCGAGCAGGAGCGCCGGATCGAGGCCGCGGCCAAGGCCCTGAACCTGACCAACTACCTCGACCGCCGCCCCGGCCAGCTTTCCGGGGGCCAGCGCCAGCGGGTGGCCATCGGCCGGGCCATTGTGCGCGAACCGGCGGCCTTCCTGTTCGACGAGCCCTTGTCGAACCTGGACGCCGCGCTGCGCGTGGGCATGCGGCTCGAGATCAGCGAGCTGCACAACCGGCTCAAGACCACGATGATCTACGTCACCCACGACCAGGTGGAAGCCATGACCATGGCCGACAAGATCGTGGTCCTGCAGGCCGGCCGGATCGAGCAGGTCGGATCGCCGCTGGAGCTTTACCACACCCCCCGCAACGTCTTTGTCGCGGGCTTCATCGGCAGCCCCCGGATGAACCTGTTCGGGGGCGCGCCCGCCGCCGAATACGGCGCCGCCACCATCGGCGTGCGGCCCGAACACATCCGCATCTCGGCCACCGAGGGCAAATGGCAGGGCCGGGTCGGCGTTTCCGAACACCTGGGGTCCGACAGCTTCTTCTATGTGGAAGGCACCGGCCTGGCCGAAACCGTCACCGTCCGGTCCACCGGCGAGGTGAACCTCCA
>NZ_JBHRXY010000090.1:0-2779 GCF_042648745.1 Paracoccus angustae | reverse complement strand
GTAACCACCCGATTTCCACCGCCTGCCTGAGCGTGGGGTGATCGGCTAAGACACGTGCATAGCGACGTCGTTAACGACGTGTCTTATGCGGGGCTTTCGATGCGTGGTGACATTCTGGGTCTGGAACGGCGGCGTCGCTGGAGCGACGAGGAGAAGCTCGGGATCGTGCTGTCAGTCGGGGTGGCGGGCGCGACGGTGACGCAAGTGGCGCAGCGCCACGAGGTGACCCGACAGCAGCTCTATGCCTGGCGGCATGAGTTGAAGAAGAAGGGGCTGCTTTCCCCGCTTCCGGAGGCCCTGTTCCTGCCGGTGGAATTGAGCGCGCCGGCGGCGTTGGCGGCGCATCCATCGGCTGAAGATCAAGCGCCGCAGCGCCCCGCCTTGATTGAGCTTCAGCTGGCCAATGGCCGGTGCCTGCGCTTCGACCCGATGCTGGATGCGGCCGCGCTGACGCGGTTGATCCGGGTGGTGGAGGCGGCATGATCGGGCCCGGCACCGGTGTCCGGGTTTATCTGGCCTGCGGGGTGACCGACATGCGCAAGGGCATCGAGGGTTTGGCGGCTCTGGCGCAGGATCAGTTGCGCCAGAAGCCGGCAGGCGGGGCGGTGTTTGCGTTCCGCGGTCGGCGTGGCGACAGATTGAAGCTCTTGTATTGGGACGGCCAAGGCTTCTGCCTTTACTACAAGGTGCTGGAACGCGGGCGCTTTCCCTGGCCGAACAGCAAGGACGGGACTGCGCGTCTGACATCGGCGCAGATGGCCATGCTGTGGGAGGGAATTGACTGGAGGCGGCCGGACTGGGGCGCGCCACCGGCCCGGGTCGGCTGATTTATCTTCCTGTAATTGCGTGTTTTTGTAGCGTTCGACAGGAGGATATGGTATCCATCGCCATGTCCGGAACGACCACGCCACTGCCCAATGATCCTGCCGCCTTGAAGGCGATCATTGCCGCGTTGCAGGCAGAAAATCAGAAGATGTCGGCGAGCTTGCGCGCCCATGACCTGCTGGTTCAGGCGCTGCGCGTCCGGATTGCCAAATTGCAAAAGCAGAAGTTCGGAGCCAGTTCGGAAAAGATCGAACGCGAGATCGAGCAACTGGAGCTGGCGCTGGAAGACCTGCAGCTGGCCCTGGCCGAGGCGAATGACCCGTCGCCCGCTGCCGAGAAGGGGCCCGACACGGAAGCACAGGCTCCGGAGCCGGCTGAACCTCAGGAAACCAACCGCCGCCGCCCGAAAGTCTCGAAGGACACGCCGCGCGAACGTCGCGAATATGACCCTGGCAAGAATTGCCCCGATTGCGGCGGCGATCTGCGGGTGATCGGTGAGGATGTCAGCGAATTGATCGACATGATCGCCGCGCAGTTGAAGGTTATCGAGATCGCGCGCATCAAGAAGTCCTGCCGACGCTGTGAGAAGATCGTCCAGGCCCCGGCACCCAGCCGGCCGATCCCGCGGAGCATGGCGGGACCGAACCTGCTCGCCTATGTCCTGGTCTCGAAGTTCGACGATCATGTGCCGCTTTACAGGCAGAACGAGATCTTTGCCCGGATGGGCGCCGATATCGCCGACACGACGCTCGTGGACTGGTGCGGCGGGGCGATGAAAGCCCTGGCGCCGCTGATCGAAAAGATCGAGGCCGAGATCATGGCCAGCAATCTGCTCCATGCCGATGACACGCCCATCCGGGTCCTCGATCGCAGCAAGAGCGACAAGGGGCTCGGCAAGGGTGTCAGGAAGGGCAGGATCTGGGCTTATGTCCGCGATCAGCGCCCTTGGGCAGGCCAGGCCCCGCCCGGTGCGGTGTATCAGTTCGCCCCGGACTGGAAGGAAGACCATGTCCTCGGCCATCTGGGCCAGGCCGGCGGCATTCTTCAAGCAGATGGCTACAAGGGCTATGCCAAGCTCTATGCCCCCGATCTGGAGGGCAAGAGCCAGTTCCGCGAGGCCGCCTGCTGGGCGCATCTGCGCCGTGACTTCCATGATGTCTGGACATCGACGAAATCCGAGATCGCGCGCGAGGCGCTCGACCGGATCGGCAAGTTCTACGACATCGAGCGCGCCATCAGCGGCAAGCCCGCCGAGTTGCGGCTGGCCCTGCGCCAGAAGGAAACCAGGCCCAAGATCGACGCCTTCCGGGACTGGGCCGAAAAGCAGCTGACGCGCATCCCGGGCAAAAGCGATCTGGCCAAGGCCTTCCGCTATGGGCTGAGCCGCTGGTCTGCCCTCACGCTGTTCCTCGAGGACGGGCGCGTGGCCATCGACAACAATGCGGCCGAGCGTGCCCTGAGGCCAATTGGTGTCGGCAGACGGAACTGGCTATTCGCAGGCTCGGATGCGGGCGGCGAAACGCTCGCCCGCGCCCTGACCGTCATTGAAACGGCAAAGATGAACGGGCTCGATCCGCAGGCCTATCTTGCCGATGTCCTGGACCGCATCCACGATCACATGAACACCCGTCTCGGCGAATTGCTGCCCTGGAACTGGACGCCAATGGGCACGGTCAAGACCGAGGCCGCGTAAACAGCGCCCGGAAGAGTTCCTCGGACTGCCGCAGGCCCTCATCGGTCAGGACAACCGACTTTGCCTTGTTGACCGGATCGGCAATCAGACCCCTCCCATGCAATCGCTCTAGGGCGTCCCAGTCAAAGCCTTTCCACGCCCGCCGCTCGTCATGCAGCGTCAACCACATAAGCGCCAGAACGGCCTCGTCGATCTTGTCCCGATCAATCTCCATGGACTGAGCATACTACGGTCAGACTGGGGCGGGAATCGGGCGGTTAC
>NZ_JBHRXY010000089.1:0-2845 GCF_042648745.1 Paracoccus angustae | reverse complement strand
CCAGTTGCCTTTGGTCATCGAAGGCGTCACATTCACCGACGGTGTCGCCGCGAGCGTCGCCGAAAATCGCGCCGCTTAATTAGGTCGCGTCACCCAAATTCCCGTATAGCTCCCGCGAGCGTCCGGAAGTCCCGCATAGCTGCCGCTGGCCAAAGCCAGCTTTCAGCGACTGTCACCAGCGGCTTCTGCAGCCCGAACATATGCATAGAGCGTTGGCTTGGAAATGCCGAGCATCGTACAGATCCGGGCGATTGGTGTTTTCTTTTCCTGATTGCGCGCACCACGGTGATCCGACCACACATTCCATGAACATCCGACCGGCCATTCCACGACCATCCGACCACCCGCTCCAGCCGCATCCGACCAGGCTGATCTGAGCGGGCTCCGTCACACGGAGCGGGTCTGAGGCAGACCACCTGCGCTACCCAGAAGCTGTTGCAACAGCGGAAGAAGGGGCGCGATGAGGAGACTGCCGATGAGGAAGATCGAGGACGTTCTGCGCCTGCATGCGCAGGCCATGTCGACCCGGCGGATCGCACTTGCGACCGGCGTCGGCAAGACAACGGTCATCGAGTATCTGCGCCGTGCCGCGGTGGCTGGCTTGTCCTGGCCGTTGCCCGAGGGCCTGGACGAGGAGGCACTGGAACGGCGGGTGTTCCCGCCTCCACCGCCCTCGCAGGGCCGCCAAATTGCCGCTGCGGACTGGGCGATGGTTCATCGCGAACTGAAGCGGCCGGGCGTCACGCTGGCGCTGCTTTGGGACGAGTATCGGGGCCAGCACCCCGACGGCTATGGCTACTCGGCCTTTTGCGAGCATTACCGACGCTGGGTTGGGCGCCTTTCGCCGGTCATGCGCCAGCGCCATGTCGCAGGCGAGCGGATGTTCGTCGACTACTCGGGCACCCGGATGACGGTGATCGACCCGGTGACCGGCGCTGCCCGTCCAGCGGAGATCTTCATTGCCGTGATGGGCGCCTCAAACATGACCTACGCCGAGGCCACATGGAGCCAGGCGCTGCCGGATTGGATCGGCGCTCATACCCGTGCCTTCGCTGCGTTTGGGGCGGTGCCGGCACTGGTGGTCTCCGACAACCTGAAGTCCGGCGTGATCCGGGCCTGCTTCTACGAGCCCGAGATCAACCGCAGCTATGCCGAGATGGCAGCGCATTACGGCACGGCCATCCTTCCGGCACGTCCTTACAAGCCACGCGACAAGGCCAAGGTCGAAGGGGCGGTTCTTCTTGCTCAGCGCTGGATCATCGCGCGACTGCGCAACCGGCAGTTCTTCAGCCTCGACGAACTCAACACCGCCATCCGCGAAGAGCTTGCTCGCCTGAACGCCCGTGTCAGCCGTCATCTGGGCGCCGCGCGTCAGGACCTTTTCGACACGCTCGATCGCCCGGCCATGCAGCCGCTGCCTCCGGAGCCTTTCGTCCATGCCGACTGGCGCCGCGCCACTGTCGGGATCGACTATCATGTCCGGCTGGAAGGCCACCATTACTCGGTGCCACACGATCTGATCCGCCAGCAACTCTGGGCGCGGCTGACCGTAGGCACCGTCGAGATCTTCCGCGCCGGCAAGCGCGTGGCCTGCCACAGGCGCGCCGCCCCGGGCGACACCGGCGCAACGACGCTGAACGACCATCGTCCTGCCAGCCATCGTCGTTATGCCGAGACCACGCCCGAGCAGCTGCGCGAGCGGGCTGCCCGCATCGGTCCTGCCACCGGGATCCTGATCGACCTCATCCTCCGCGACAGGCCGCACCCCGAACAGGGCTTTCGCTCCTGCCTCGGGATCCTGCGTCTGGCGCGCAGCTATGGGCCCGAGCGGGTCGAGGCCGCCTGTGACCGCGCGCTCGCCATCAACACCCGCACCATGACGTCGGTGAAGTCGATCCTGCAGAGCCGCCTCGACGGCCGTCCCCCGGACCGGCCGCCCGAAGCTCCGCCCATCACCCACGCCAACATCCGTGGCGCCAAGTTCTTCCACTGACCTAAGGAGACAAACCCTTGCTGACCCACCCCACCTTTGAGGCACTGAACGCGTTGAAGCTCGACGGCATGGCCGAAGCTTTTGCCGAGCTGATCAGCGAAGATCGCGGCCGCAGCCTCGACCCCGCAGCCTGGATCGGGCTGATGCTGGACCGCGAACAAGCTCGGCGCGGCACCCGCCGGTTCCAGTCGCGCCTGCGGGCCGCCAACCTGCGCCATGGTGGCGCCTGCATGGAGGATGTGGACTACCGGACCTCCCGCGGCCTCGATCGCGCCTTGTTCCAAAGCCTCGCCAGCCCTGACTGGATCGACCGGCACCGCTCGGTCCTGATCACCGGGCCCTGCGGGGTCGGCAAGTAGTGGCTGGCCTGCGCACTCGGCCACGGAGCCAGCCGCGCGGACCGCACCGTTCTTTACCACCGGCTGCCGCGGCTCTTCTCCGACCTTGAGCTGGCGCGCGGCGACGGGCGCTTCGACCGGCTGTTCCGCAAGATCGCCCGTGTGGATCTTCTGATCCTCGACGACTGGGGCCCTGACCGCCTGACCGCCACGCAGCGCCGCGACCTGATGGAGATCGTTGAGGAGCGCTACGGCCGCCGCTCGACCATCGTCACCAGTCAGCTCCCCGTGGAGACCTGGCACCATGTCATCGGTGAGCCCACCTTCGCCGACGCCATCCTCGACAGGCTGGTTCACAATGCCTACCGGATCTCCCTGGATGGCCCGTCGCTGCGCAAGACCGGCATCGACAACCGCGCGGGGGCCAGCCAATGAGCAGTAACCGCCCGATTCCCGCCCCAGTCTGACCGTAGTATGCTCAGTCCATGGAGATTGATCGGGACAAGATCGACGA
>NZ_JBHRXY010000088.1:0-3121 GCF_042648745.1 Paracoccus angustae | reverse complement strand
TTCAGATATCGACCTGGACAGCCTTTCCCTGCTGTTTGGCCAGTTCGACCACGGCGTTTGCGACTGCCAGATCCTGCAAGCCGACGCCCGTTCCGTCAAAGATGGTGACCTCCGCATCGCCGCGCCCTTCGTGCCTGCCGATGATGACCTGGCCTAGCGCGGTCACGTCCGCGTCGGAAATCAGTTTCTGCGCGCTCGCGTGCTGGAATTCGCCGATGCTGACCGATTGGGCAACCTCGTCGGTGAACAGGCGCGCGCGGGCGACAAGGGCGGGGTCCAGCTCCTGCTTGCCCTTGGTGTCGGTGCCCATGGCGGCGATATGGGTGGGCCCCTGGACATGCCCGTCCATCAGCAGCGGCTCGAAGGCCGAGGTGATCGAGATGATCACGTCGGCCTCGGCCCCCAGGCGCGGCAGGTCCACCGCCTCGAAGGGCAGGCCCAGTTCGGCCGCGGTGTCGGCCAGCCGGGACAGCATGGCGGGATGCGGGTTCCAGCCGATGACACGCTCGAAATCGCCGAAGCGCACGGCGGCGCGCATCTGGAAGGCGGACTGGTGGCCCGCCCCGATCATGCCCAGCACCCTGGCCCCTTCAGGCGCCAGGTACTTGCTGGAGACCGCGCTGGCCGCCGCCGTGCGCAAGGCGGTCAGCAGGTTCCCTCCAACGGCTGCCGAAACGCGTCCCGTATCCGGGTCGAACAGGAACACCGTTGACTGATGGTTGATCAGCCCGTGCTTTCCGTTGTTCGGCCAGTACCCCCCGGCCTTGAGGCCAAGGGTCAGGCCGCTGGCATCGAAGCCGCCCTTGAAGCCGTAAAGCGCGTCGGCGTGCCCGATGGCCTCGCGCACCACGGGAAAGTTCCGGGCCTCGCCGCGCGCCATGGCGGCGAAGACCGCCTCGACCGCGTCGAACGCGGCCTCCGGCGTCATCAGCCCGGCGATGGCGCTTTCAGGAACGACCCACATCAATAGGCCTTCCCGCGCGCCGAGACCGGCCACAGGGTTTCGACCTTGCCGTTCCTGACGCCCACATACCAGTCGTGGACGTTGCAGGTCGGGTCGCAATGGCCCGGCACCAGCCGCAGCTTGTCGTTGACCTTCAGCACGCCCTGCGGATCCTCGACCACGCCGTGCTCGTCGCTGCACTTGATGTATTTCACGTCGTCGCGGCCATAAACGAAGGGCAGCCCGCTGTCGACCGACTGCGCCTTCAGCCCCGCATCCACCACCGCCAGATGCGGCTTGGCGTGAGACATCACGCTGGTCAGGATGAACAGCGCGTTTTCCCATTCGCCCTGGTCGATGCGCTTGCCGTCCTTGTCGTGGATGCGGCCGTAGTCCGCGTCCATGAAGGCGTAGGAGCCGCATTGCAGCTCGTTGTAAACGCCCGAGTTGCTTTCGAAGTAATAGCTGCCGGTGCCGCCGCCCGAAACCAGTTCCGGCTCCAGGCCTTCGGCCTTCAGCGCCTCGACGGCATCGGTCACCTGGGCGATGGCCGCGTCCAGCTTGGCCTTGCGGTCCTCAAAGCTGTCCATGTGCTGCATGGCGCCCTGATAGGCCTGGATGCCGGTGAAGCGCAGCCCCGGTGCCGCGTCGATGGCCTTGGCGATCTCCACCACCTCGGGCGTGGTCTTGACGCCGCAGCGGCCCGCGCCGCAGTCGATCTCGACGAAGCATTCGATGGTGGTGCCGTGCTTTTGCGCGGCCGCAGACAGGTCCGCCACGTTCGCCACGTCGTCCACGCAGACGATGATCCGGCTGCCCAGCTTGGGCAGGCGGGCCAGGCGGTCGATCTTCAGCGGGTCGCGCACCTGGTTGGACACAAGCACGTCCTTGATGCCGCCGCGCACGAAGACCTCGGCCTCGGACACCTTCTGGCAGCAGACGCCGACCGCGCCGCCCAGTTCCTGTTGCAGCTTCAGCACGTCCACCGACTTGTGCATCTTGCCGTGCGCCCGGTGGCGCATCCCGTGCGCCTTGGCATAGTCGCCCATCTTCCTGATGTTGCGCTCCAGCGCGTCCAGATCCAGGATCAGGCAGGGCGTCTGGATGTCCTTCTCGTCCATGCCCGGCAGCGCGGGCACGTCGAAGCCGACCTCCAGGTTGTCGAAGTTCACGCCATTCGACTTGATCGGTGCGTTCATGAGTCCCTCCCTTGGAGCCAGGGCAGCTTGTCGAGATCGACATTGCCGCCGGTGATGATGATGCCGACGCGCTTGCCGGCGAAGGCGTCGCGGTTCTTGAGGATGGCGGCCAGCGGCACGGCGCTGCTGGGCTCCATCACCACGCGCAGGTGCTTCCAGATCAGCTTCATCGCCTCGACGATCTCGGCGTCCGAGGCCGTGTAGATCTCGGACACGTGGTTGCTGACGAAATGCCAGGTCAGCTCCTTCAAGGGCACCAGCAGCCCGTCCGCGATGGTCTTGGGCGCGTCGTCGGCGATGATGTGGCCCGCCTTGAAGCTGCGATAGGCGTCGTCGGCCTGTTCGGGTTCCGCCGCGATCACCCGCGTTTCCGGCGCCAGCGTCGCCAGCGTCAGGCAGGTGCCCGAGATCATGCCGCCCCCGCCGATGGGCGCCACCATCATGTCCAGCCCGTCGGTCTGCTCCATGAACTCGCGCGCGCAGGTGCCCTGCCCCGCGATCACGCGCGGATCGTTGTAGGGATGGACGAAATCGCCCCCGGTCCGCGCCTGCACCTCGGCGAATGCCGCCTCGCGCGAGGTGGTGGACGGCTCGCATTCGGTGATCACGCCGCCATAGCGGCGCACCGTGTCCTTCTTGGCCTGCGGCGCGGTGCGCGGCATCACCACGTTGCAGGGAATGCCCCGGCGCATGGCGGCATAGGACAGGCACGAGGCGTGGTTGCCGCTGGAATGGGTCGCCACCCCCTTGGCGGCCTGCGCGTCGTCCAGGCCGAAGACCGCATTGGCGGCGCCGCGGACCTTGAAGGCCCCCGGCTCCTGGAAGTTCTCGCACTTGAAGAACAGCCGCGCCCCGGTCAGGTCGTCGAGGTAGTCCGACACCCGCACCGGCGTCCGGCGGATGTAGGGCTGGATGCGCTCATGCGCCGCCAGCATGTCCTCGTATGTGGGAATATACATGGCGTCCTTCATCACGCGGC
>NZ_JBHRXY010000087.1:0-3231 GCF_042648745.1 Paracoccus angustae | reverse complement strand
TGACAAACCTATTGCGAGAGGTTCCGGGTATATGCGAGGCTGACTGACGATCACGCAATTACCCGGAACCCCTCGCAATGGCCCGCCCCCGCAAAGACGCCCCTGCCGCGAAGCTGCCTGCCGGCGGCAATGTCACAATGCACAACACGCTGGTGAGCGCGTCTCATGGCCTGAACCTTGGCGAGAAGCGGCTGGTGGCGATGGCAGTGACGAGGCTGTCGCCCAAGGCAGCCGCACTACCCGGCAAGCCGATCAAGATTTTGGCCGTGGATTTTGCGGAGCAGTACGGGGTCGATGCTGACACGGCCTATGAGCAGCTTCGGGACGCGCAGGAGAACCTGTTCCAGCGGTATATCACCCACATCGAGCATGTCGGTCCCAACGGGCAGCGGATCAGGGTAAGCAAGATGCGGTGGGTGTCTTCGATCCACTACGAAAAGGGCGCGGGCGAGGTTGCTCTGGCTTTCGCCCCAGAGATTGCGCAGTTCCTCGTGCAGCTGAGGAAGCACTTCACAAGCTATCAGCTCTCGAAGGCCGCGGCCCTCCGATCGACCTATAGCTGGCGGCTGTTCGAGAACCTCACACGTTTCCGGGACACCGGGATCTGGGAGGTGGACATGGACCGCTTCCACGTCATCATGGAAACCCCGAAAAGCTATCGCCGCAACTTCAACGATGCCCGCCGCTTCGTGATCGACCCGGCGATTGCTGAACTTGCGGCAAAGACCAACATCGCGGCAGAGGTTGAACCCATTCGTCGGGGCCGCAAGATCGCCCGGCTGCGGTTCACCTTTGAGAACGCCAGCCAGATCGACCTCCCGCTTGAAGCAACCCCTGCCTGAACACGTCCCTACGGCCCGTCGTGATGTGAGCGGGCCGCGTCCAGGCTCACCGTTGAGGCTGGCCTAGGTCATGCCTTCAGGTGGAGATCAAGGGAGACCCCCTCTACCGGGATCCCGGTGATTTTTGAAATATCGATGCGGGCTTGGTCGAGAATATCTGAAACTGAGACCGGCTTGGAATGACTGGCCTGTTGCACCTGTGGCAAGTTGGCGGCCTGATCTGTGGAAGCAGCAATGAGACTATCCAGCGGATAGTTAGCGATCAGGTTTTTTTCAGTAGCAAAGCCTGACCCAACGTGTGCAGCTTGAGTGCCACTGCACTGGTCAATGCAGACCCACATACCGAAATTATCGGTTACGGTGTGGCCCTCAGAAACTCTGGCACTGTAGTTTTGGTTGAAAGCTTCTTTGACTATTGAAGCGTCAATCAGGTGAACGTTTACACCGATTGGACCTTCTGACTTCTCGTTGTACACAAACGCTGAAACACAAACAAAGTCTACCTCACCAAGAGTTTTCCAACTGCTGCCTTTCTTCAGGGGTTGATACGCAATCCATCGGTCCCGAGTAGTACGGATGGAGACTCGGCCAGACTTTCCATTTTTGTTTATATTCCAAACATTTGCTCTTCCATGACCGGTTGACTTGCTGATGGACCAGCCATCTTCCTGAAGGGCTTTCATGGCAGCTTCGGTCAGGAAGCGATAGGAACTTTCAGTTTCTTTAGGGTTGATCATAACGAATCTCCATACATGAACCTAAGATTAGTTATAAATTTGGTTATAAACACTGTCAAACCAAGTTTTTTTGGTTAATGTAACTAGATTCGCTTGTGTGCTGTTACCTAGCCTCCGTCCTCCGACTGTTGGATCTCTCCACCTGGCGCAACAGGAGCCCCTGCCTGCCTGCTCGGATCAAAGCGGGCTGTAGGGCAGGCAGGGGCGGATGGCCTACCTGCTAGGCTTCCGCGCCTGGCGCAGAGCGTCAGCAAGCTCCTGCGCCAGTTCCTTCAAGCGAGGCGGCATTTCAGGTGGCTTCTGGGGAGCAGGGGGCAGGTCGTCGAACATGGCGCGCTTAACCGGCTCCGAAGGCGCTTGTTCCCCTCGGCGGAAGTCAATTTGGCAAGAAATAGAAGTCTAATTTTTTACAGCGCCGTTCTTCGCCAAAATCGCTCGTCACGTCCGCCTCGCCCAGCAGAGACAGGGCGGCAACACAGCGAAGTATACATTCGACATTTCCCGCCATCTTCCCCTTACGAGGCACGGCGGGGCGGCAACCGACTGCCCTATAAGGCTGGGAGGGATCTCGCCGGTTATTTCGTTCTATTTCGCCTCGTTTCGTCCCATTTCGGGCCAATGTCGCCACGAGGGGCCCTTCCTGCGCCCGTTTTTTTGGCCGCTCAAACCGCCCAAAACCGCTGATTTCGGTGTAACGCTCCGCCAGAGCCTCCAAACCGCCACAATTGCCAGCGTTCACTGGGGTCCTGCGGTGCGGACCAGAGTGTAACGCTGCCAAGTTACATTTCCTGCTACAGTCCCTCCCTCAAGGTCGAGGCAGGACAGATGCCAAGGTAGAGCTTTGCTTGTCTGCTCAATCTTGCTCATGGTGGGGTATGACCAGACTGACCCCAAATGCCGCCGCCGAGCGCTCCGGCCAGAGCCGCGCCACGATCACCCGGGCCATTGTCGCCGGGGAACTTGTGGCCACGAAGCACCGCAACCGGTGGGCCATCGACCTGGACGATCTCGACCGCTGGACGGCCCAGAGACCGGTGAGCGCGGGCAGGGGCGCCGATGGTCGTTTTCGGAGAGGCGAGATACCCACCGCCTCGCAGATGCCTCTTAGAGGCTCTGAAAGCGCCGTAGACGGGCAGAACGCATCTTCTGCGATCCATGCCCGCCTAGATGCTCTAGAGGCGCTGTGCGGCGCTCTCAGAGCCGAAATCGAGAACCTGCAGGAACAGGTTCGGGAACTGGCCGCAGGCGGTGCTTCCATGCCAGAGGCTCCTACACCCGGGGCCAAGCGCCGCTTGTGGCCCTTCTCGGCCAAGTCCTGATCCGCTGCCAGTTTGGGTGCAACGGCCCCAAACCACCCCCATTCTGCGCAAATCCGCCCCTCTCCAGAGGCTCAAACAGGGCACTTTCAGGGCATCCAGCAGCCCCAAAGCCCCCTTTTTTCTTGTTTTTTCTTGTTTTTTGTATCGGTAAGTAACTGATTTAATTGATGTAATCGGCGCGAAATGCGAGAAAAACCCGGTTTAATGCGAGAAAAACCCGGTTTAATGCGAGAAAAACCCGGTGCTATCCACAGGCTGACAAACCTATTGCGAGAGGTTCCGGGTATATGCGAGGCTGACTGACGATCACGCAATTACCCGGAACCCCTCGCA
>NZ_JBHRXY010000086.1:0-3263 GCF_042648745.1 Paracoccus angustae | reverse complement strand
GGATGCGTGGCGGACAGGAAAACAAAAAGGCTGCGGACGGGGGTGAGCGGGCGAAAGCCCGTCGATCCCCCGGAACGGCAAATGGATCATCTCGGCCCGCGCCGCGCGCGGGCCTCTCCCGTGTCTTCTTCCTGCCGCAGCAGTCAGACGGGAAGGGAAGCGAGCCGCCTTGTGGAAAGGCTCGGCATTAATCCGCCGGAGGGATTTTTATTGATCTGGATCAAAGCGGAAGCTGGTCAGCCAGTGACAGCAAGTCTGCACGCAAACGAAGCTCAAGAGCATCGGATTAGGTGTTTGACTTTTCTCCTGCTAAGGTCCGCATGTGCTAAATGGAGGGCATGGCTTGTCACAGTCGCCCGAGCAGCACGACAAATCTTGGTCGGAGTCAAAATCCGTCTCGGAACTGTCAGATGATGAGGTCAGGCAACTGTTCGACGCTGAGGTCGCAAAGCTCAACGAAGAAGAACGATCAGCGTCTTTAAACGGTCACCTTGTTCAGAACAGCGAACCTTCGTCCCCCTCACGGTGCGGGCGTTCCTTGAAGTCACGTTTGTGGAAAGAACTGACCGGATCCTTCACCCACCCGCCCGGTTGACCACAGGCTGACGCTCGATCCCTGGGGTCTCGCTTACAGCCTGCTTCGGCCTCCCGCCTCCACTCCCAAGGTCGTTCTGGCGCGAGGCTGGACAACCGGGCTCACGGCCCGCGTCAGCGGTCCCGCCCGAAGGGACGAGATGGGCAGGGCAGGGCTACCAGGACCGGCGGGCGAGGGACTGGCTCGGGACGAGACAGCCATCCGCACGCCGCAGCCGGGAGCATCGCCCTGACCAGCTCGGGTGGAGGCCGCCTGCGGCCGGAACCGGGGACGCGACCCGAAGGGGGACGCCCGATGGTATATCCAATCTTAGGTTGCCTATATATCCTCAAAGGATATACTTATATCAAAGCGAGGATATACCATGCCACTCTACATCAAAGACCCTGCCGTCGATACGCTTGTCGATCAGTATCTTGCGGCCACCGGCATGACGAACAAGACGGAGGCTGTTCGCCGCGCCTTGTCCGACCAGTTGAACGCTCTCGCTGCCAAGGAGACCCTGACGGACCGGGTTGCGCGGATACAGCGCCGGGCGGCAGAGGCCGGTTTTGTGTCCAGCGGCAGCGACATTGCGGCAGACAAGGCATTCATGGACGAACAGTGGGGCGAGGACTGATGTTTCTCGACGCCAGCGTTGTCGCCGCCGTGCTGTTGCAGGAAGAAGATGGCCCTGCGTTCCTGAAGGCGATGGAGGCCGCACGCGGCACCCTGCGCTATTCGCCCGTCGTGCGCCTGGAGGCGACCCTTGCCCTTGTGCGCAAGCGTGTCGAGCGGCGCGGCAAAGGCCCGGCGACCGCCGAGGACTTTGCCGCCGCGACGGATCTTGTCGATGAGCTGCTGAAGGCGCTTGAAGCCAAGGAAATGCACATCACGGGCAGCATGGGGGCGGAGGCAATCCGGGCGCTATCAATCTATGGCAAGGTTGTCGGGCACCCGGCGCAACTCAACATGGGCGATGCTTTGTCCTATGCCTGCGCGAAAGCCTACCATGTCCCCTTGCTCTACAAGGGCGATGATTTCTCTAAAACCGATGTGGCATAATCCGAACAAGCTCCCAAGGGCTCTTCCGTTATGACCGTCATACATGATGGCAACATTAACCTGCTTCATCGAAAAGACGACTTGCAACCATGCCGTTTCCGCTATCGCCTCAAAGCATTGATGCTATTGCCGAGATCATCAGCGGGGGTGGCGGCAATGACCTGACACCTCCTGTTGGCATCTACCGCAGTGGGCCAAAGATCGAAAAATTCATGCGGGGCTGTAACGTCGCTTTTACAGTTGAGGGTTCTCGCGTCCCCTCGCTTGTGAAGTGTCTCAACAGGCTCAACAACGGCTTTGAGGCAGCGCCGCACCTTACAAGGATCATCGAAGCAGCCGCCGATCCTCGCGACTTCATCCATGAACCTGAACGTCACGATGCCGTGCTGGACTACCTCAATCGCGCTCTTCGCTACGATGGCTTTGAACTGCAACAGCAAGGTATTCGGATACGCCTTATAGAGGCAGGCAAAGGTGTGCCTGTTCTTGCAGAGCTTGCTGGCCTATCAGAGGTAATCGACTTCGATACGGTGAGCCGTGATCTGGACCGCGCTCTTGCCAGCAGCCAGACCGACCCTGAAGATGCTGTAACCGCCGCGTGTAGCACGATCGAAAGCGTATGCCGGTCAATTCTTGTCGAACTCGGGCAACCTCTTCCTGCAAAAAAGGATGTGCAGGGCCTCTACAATGCAGTGAAGCAACCGCTTGGCCTATCTCCCGACCGCACTGACATTGACCCATTGATTGCCAATGATGTGCGGCAAATTCTGTCTGGCCTGAACACGGTTATTGGCGGGGTTGGATCGCTGCGCACCCACGGGGGCGACGCGCACGGTCGCGAAAGGGGATATGCCCGCATTGACGCACGAATTGCTCGGCTGTCGATCCATGCTGCAAGCACTGCCGCGCTCTTTCTCATCGAAACTTGGCAACGGAAGTTCCCCACGCGTCCGCTCCCAAAAGCATGAAAAGCCGCGCAGCGCCGGCCCGGCGCGGCCTGAGCGCCGCCCCTGTCCTGGCGCCGACCTGCCGGTGACAGGGCAGGGGAAACCCGCGCCAGCAGAGGCAAAAAGAAGCCCCGCGCGGGGCGGGGCCAAGTGAACCTTCGTCGCTGAAGGAATGGGAATGTCAGTCGGGCAGGCGATAGGTCAGCAGCCAGGACGGGCGAAAGGTGTTGCGGACCTGGCGAAGCTCCGGCCCTTCGTTGCCCGTCGAGGATAGCCATTCGGCCAGAAGGCGGCTTTTCCAGCGTCTGCCATGCTGGGCGCGATAGGCCCGCAAAGCGTCGATCTGTTCCGCGCTTAAACCTTGCTCATCTTTAGGTTGTTGTGACATGTGCCTGCTTCCCCTGTTTTTTTAGAGTAATCCGGGGGCGGGGTCTTGGTCGTCTGCGCCCCCGGCGTTTTTCAGATCAGAAGCAATCCGGCACCCAAGCGTCGATCCGGGCCTTTGCCTCCGCATCAACACGCCAAGCCTTCTGATACTCGGCATCGCTGAACAGCCGTTCCATGCAGCGGGCCTTTTCCGCCTTCTTCTGCGCCTTGTGGGCCTTGAAGCCGTTGCACTCGGGATCGCAGCCGGTCAGTTCCAGATGCAGGCTGTCCAGATAGTCGGCGCTGACGCG
>NZ_JBHRXY010000085.1:0-3632 GCF_042648745.1 Paracoccus angustae | reverse complement strand
TAGAAGGCTTGCGGCTCGTCGCTGGTGCGAATGTCCGCGCCGGTGGCCGCGAAAAAGGCGTCAAGGGCGGGGTCGGCCTCGGTGCCAAGGTCGCGGGCAGGCTCGGCGGGGGTGCCGTAGTGTTCAGCGGGCAAACCGTCGATCTGCTCCGCATTGAACACGCGATAGGCTTTCAGGTAGGGCAGGCGGCGTTCCTCGCCGGTGTCCGCGTCCTCGCGTTCAAAGGTGCCGTATTTCACGACGGTTGAGGATTTCTCGCCTTTGCGCACCTGTCCGCCTGCCTCTTGGGCCTGCTTGTATGTGAACCAGCGGGCGGCGCGGTAGCCTTTGGCGTCGGCGGCAAGCCACAACATCAGGACGTTGATGCCGGAATAGGGTTCGCCGTTGCTCCGCAGCGGGAAGGGTGCGCCGCCCTTGTCGCCGGTCCACGGCTTGCGCCATGCCGGGGTGCCTGCCTCGATGCTGGCAATGATGCTGTCGGTGACGTGGGCGTAGAGATCGAACTTGTCAGCCATTTGTGGCTCTCCTTTAGCGACGGGGGCGGCCGGGTCTTCTGCCCGTTCCGCCGATGGGCGAGCCTTCCTGTTCTGATTTCTGAAAGGCCCATGCCTTTCGGAAAGCAGAGCGGGGAGGGCGCAGCCCTGCCCGTGGCCCCGGCCGAGACTGTCAAGGGGTCGGGAAGGCGGGGTGGTGCGGCCCGCAGCCCGGCAACGGGCGAGGACACGGCCCGCCTGGACGACGACGCCCAACGGGCGGCGCTTGCCCCTTGACCGGCTCGGGCGGGGATGCGTGGCGGACAGGAAAACAAAAAGGCTGCGGACGGGGGTGAGCGGGCGAAAGCCCGTCGATCCCCCGGAACGACACATGAATCATCGTGGCCCGCGCCGCGCGCGGGCCTCTCCCGTGTCTTCTTGGGCCGCACAGCGACGGCAAGGCAGGTCAGAAGGGAAAGCAGCTATCTCTGGGCTTCACCGGCAGCACTCAACTGCCCGCCCGGTTGACCACAGCCTGACGCTCGATCCCTGTGGTCTCGCTTACAGCCTGCTTCGGCCTCCCCCTGTCCCTCCCAAGATCGGGCCAGTGCGAGGCTGGACAACCGGGCTCACGGCCCGCGTCAGCGGTCCCGCCCGAAGGGGCGAGATGGGCAGGGCAGGGCGACCAGGACCGGCGGGCGAGGGACTGGCTCGGGACGAGACAGGCATCCGCGCGCCGCAGCCGGGAGCATCGCCCTGACCAGCTCGGGTGAAGGCCGGCTTGCCGGCCGGAACCGGGGACGCGACCCGAAGGGGGACGCCCTACTTGATGACTTTACGCATGGAAGGCGGGAGGCGGGCCACTCCGACGACTTCGTAGGCTTTGGTTTCGGGATTGAGGATCATGAGGCAGTTGCCCCGCAGTTCCAACTGAATGATGCCTTCTGGATCACTCAAGCTGTCAAACTGCGACAGCATCAACTCGATCATGTCTCGGGTAACTTCAGCCCTGCAATCGGTTGCTGTCTCTCGTGCCGCAAACATCGAAACCCATCCCTCTGTAAGTAAAACGGGTGTTAACCGTCCTGTCTGACAAAGCTATGCCACTGGCTAAAAAGCCAGTCCAAAAAGCCAGTTTTCAGATTTCGATTGACAACCTTACCAGAGCGTCACTTGCCAAATAGCTGGCCTGCCTCGGGTTTTTCCAAGCTGCGACTCAGCCTGGGTCGATGCCGCATTAGGGAGGCTGAAAAAAGGCCCCGCGCAAGCGGGGCCTTAAGTTACTCCGTCGCTAGATGGAGCATTTCGGTCCTTAGCACTTTTCGAGTGTCGGCACTACGGTCTTCTGGTGAAGGATCTGGCTCAGCAGTCCGGCAGGACAGGGCCGGGGTAGGGGTTCGCGGGTCCGTAGCGCACGCCGTCCTGCTCGAAGCAGCCATTGAAGCCGCACAGCCAGGCGCGGTGCAATTCGCTGCGCGCGGCAATGCGGCGCAGCCAACGCGGCATGACGCGGCCGGAATGTCCCGCCAGATAGACGCGCAGATAAAGGTTCATGGGGTGATCCGTGCCAAGGAATGAGGCCAGGGGCAGGCGCATAGCCTGCTCCTGTCATTTTCAACTACGCCTTGGGCTTGTGATAGACGCAATAGCCGGTCGGAACATTGGTGCCGGAGCTGGCGAAGCTGCCCACGGGCAGATCGTTCCAGCGGCCTATGGTCGTGCCGTGGTCATAGTGGGCCGTCGCGGGCAGGATGCAGACCAGGACGCCGCCCGGCTTCAGGAACTTCACCGCATGATCCAGATGCAGCTTGTAGTGCCGGCCATAGAAGGGCGGGTTCATCACGATAGCATCAAAGCGCGGATCGGGCGCGACCTGCAGGAAATTGGCGGTCATGACGGAATGGCCCTTGGCGCGGGCCTGCTCGGCGCGGCCTGCGTCATACTCGATGCCGGTCACGATGACAGGGGCGCGGCCGCGCCGTTCCTCGCGGCTCTCGTTCCACGCGGCCAACTCGTCCATGATCCGGCCGTCACCGCAGGACGGTTCAAGGATCTGTTCGCCGCCTGACAGGTGCAGGGCGCTGACAATCTCCTGCGCCACGCGGCGGGGTGTGGGATAGAATTGCAGGTCGCGGGCAACTTCGGTGCTTGGCCGCTTGGCTTCCGTCTCGGTCGGCGCGTCGGGCAGAACCTCGCCATAGAACTCGGCCAGGGCGCGGTTAATGTCGCGCCGTCCATCCTCGTTGAAAATCAGATGCACGTTGCCGTTCTTGAAGGCGCGGATGAAGCCCGCGCAGCAATCGGCTTCGCCGTGCCGTTCGGCCTCCTTCATCATGTCGGCAAACTCGCGGTATTCATAGCGCGGCTGGCCGCGATAGACGCGCAGGGCGTTCAAGGTGTCCTTCAGCCGCTCCTGGCCCCATCCGTTCCAGCCGGTGGCGCTGCCGATAATGATGCGCTTGGGCAGGCCCTCGACGCCGATCTTGACCTTGGAATGACTCTTATAGGCGGGGTCCAGGTCGCAAAAGCACTCGGCCAGACCCTTGAGGACGTGAAACCGGGGGTCCAGCAGGTAATCCCCGAACACTTCTGCAAGATTGGGCAGGGTGAAGGGCAGGGGGTTGGTCAGCTTCAGGTCAAGCTGCTTGCGATCCTTGGCACTGGCAATGCGCTCGATCTGCAAGCCTTCATAGACATGCTTCCAGGCCGAACGCAGCAGGGCAAGGCGCACGTCGCGTTCGTAAAGGCTCGGGCTGCGAGAAAAGACCTGACCGCCGTAGGCCCCGCCGATGCAGGCCGCGACGTTGACCGCTGCCTCGGCCCGGTTGAACTCGGCAATCACCTCGGGAATGGCCGCGGCCTTCTCGTCATACTCGGCCACGATCTCGGACAGGCTGCGGCGCATGGCCGGGGCTGCATGTTCCTGCGTCTCTCCGATCTTCGGAAACTCGGTGTTGTGATAGGTCATGCGGTCGCCTCCTGCCGGGCGGCGAAGGCATCAAGCATGAGATAAAGCGTCTCCAGGGTGGGTGCGTCGCCATAGATCACGTCGCGGCCAACCAGCGTCGGGTCGGCCTCGCACTTGGCGCGGACGCGCCTGTCATGATCGAGATAGGCGTTGACGGTGAAGCGGCTTTCGCCCGCGCCGCTGTCGTAGAA
>NZ_JBHRXY010000084.1:0-4288 GCF_042648745.1 Paracoccus angustae | reverse complement strand
AGGTTCTTTTGCCGGTTCAGGTTGGCTGTTCGCTCCTTCATCAGCCCGCGCCGCGCCGAAAGCAACTCCGTCAGGCCGGTCAGATTTTCCGGCCGTTCAGACTGTGCCTTGATCTGAAGAACGGCCGCCATCCGTGCGAGAATGGCAGCGTCTACCCGATCCGTCTTGTTGAGGCAGCCCGTTGCTTCAGCGAACCTGCGGGCATGGAGCGGGTTCACCTTTGCCAACGCAATCCCCGCCCTGTGCAGATCGGCTTCCAGAGCCTTGTGGTATGGTCCAGTAGGTTCGAACACGACCATGACCGATTGTCGGCTTTTCAGCCATTTGACGAAAGACCTTCGCCCCTTATCGGTATTCTCAAACCGCCCACTTCCGCCGCCAGGGTAACTGTGAACGTCGAAGTGCAGTTTTGCGATATCAACACCAACCGTTTCGCCACCCATCTTTCTCTGTCCTCTGCTTATCATGCGGGGCACGATCCCCTTGTATCCGTTCAGGTCAGCTAGAAAGGGCGGGGCGATCACACTCTAGGACGGTTCTATGTAACCAGCGCGGTCCCGATCCGACCCCGCCACCGACCGGCATGAAGGCCGTGCCGGTCAGTGGCTCCACTTTGTAAGCAGAACCTACCTTCGTCATTAGATAAGCGCGGTCATGGCAAAGCCGGGATGCGGCAAATGCCATCATTTGTCCGATTGTGACATCACAGGCAAAATGATAGCATTTCTTCAGAAGTGCCATCACAGGAGCGTCCCATGGGAAACATGACGATCCGGAACCTGCCGGATGAGGTTCACGATCACCTGCGACAGCAGGCGGCCAGCAATGATCGCAGCATCGAGGCGGAAGCCCGTGCCATCCTGGTCAACTCCTATGTCGCCAAGCACACGGGCGGCTTCGGCCAGCAACTCCGGTCGCGGTTCCAGAGCATGGGCCTGCTGGGGGACGAGCTGAACCTGAAGCGCGACAAGACCCCCGGCAGGTCAGCGGACTTCTCATGATCGTTCTGGACACGAATGTTGTTTCCGAGGTCCAGAAACCGAACCCTGACGAGCGCGTCATGGCCTGGCTCGACGCCCAGGAACCGGGTGATCTCTACGTGACGGCCATCACGGCGGAGGAGCTTCTGTTCGGGGCGTTCATCTTGCCGGTGGGAAACCGGCGGGCGCGGCTGGTTGATGCCGTCGAGGCCATGCTGCAAGAGGACTTCAAGGGACGTGTCCTCCCTTATGATGTGACTGCCGCATTGGTCTATGCCATGCGCGTTTCGGCTGCCCGACAGCGGGGCATCACGATAGGCCATGCTGACGGGCAGATCGGCGCGGTGGTTGCGGCGCAAAAGGCGGCGAAAATCGCCACCCGTGACACGGGACCCTTCGAGGCCTTGGGCATCGAGGTCATCAATCCTTGGGAGTATCAGCCATGAAGGCGAGCCAGGGGAAGATTGAAGCCCGTCCTGATACCCGAAAGGAATGGCTGTGGCCGATGACGTGATCCGCAAGGTGATCGGCCATCTTCGCCAGATCGAGACGCTGGCGGAAAAGGGCGATCTTGACGGCGTTCAGCTCGAAGCGCGTCCAGCCCTTCGTCGTTGGAACGCTCCGTCCAAAAGCAAGGCTGCACCCGAGTAAGGTGCTGGGCTGTTGACCAAGGCATGTTCCTTTGAGGCCGCCGCAGCCAGGGCGACAGCCCTGGCTGCGGCGGCGCAGGATCACCGGATAGAGGAACATGCCCCAGGCAAAGAGGTCGAACACCCGCTGGATATAGACCAGCACGAGGTGCAGGCCCGTGCCGATCAGGGGCACCACCGTCAGCGCCTCGCCATGATGATAAAGCGTCAAGGCAAAGGCGACGTTGACCAGCAGCAGCAGGACGGCCGCCGCCTTCAGCCCGCCGAGTTCAGCGGCGGGCGTGCCGTGCGCGTAGCGCAGGGCATCGACCGGCTGAAGCAGCAGGAAGCGGATGCGGCCTGTCAGTGTGTCAGGGTGCATGGCCTGAACCTCGCTCGGACTTGCCGACCATCATGCCCGTGTATAGGCTATTTTGCAGATACTGTGCATACATATCGGAACGCACATGGGCAAGTTATCCATCCGCGATGAAGGCGTGAACGATCTGGCGGAAGCGCTGGCGGAGATGCTGGGCGTCACCAAGACCGAAGCCGTGCGGTTGGCGATCCAGAACGAGATCGAGCGCCAGCGGTCAATCCCGACCATCGAGGATCAGATTGCCGCCTTGCAGGAGAAGGTGAAGGACTACGGCTTCAAGTCCACGCGCATTGTTCCGCCGAAGGGCAAACGCTGATGTTCATCGATGGCTCTGCCTTCCTTGCCATCCTCGGCAACAGTCCGGACGCGGCCTTGCTGGTGGAAAGGATCAAGAACAGCCGCAAGCCCTGCACGACCTCGGCCAGCGTGCGCCTCGATGTGGTCATGGCCCTGGCCCAGAGCCGCGCGGACACGCGCGGCGTCTCGGCCGAGGCGGTTGACCAGGCCACCGAGGTCTTCGACAGCCTGCTGCAGATCCTGAAGGTCCATGAAATCGCGATCAGCCCGCGCATCGCGGCCGATGGGTGCAGGCTTGCGGCCCGGTTCGGCCAGCAGGCGGATCACCCGGCGAAACTGACGATGCAAGCCTGTCTGGTACTTGCGGCCGCGGAGTCGCTGCACCTGCCGGTCCTGCACAGCAACCAAGGCATCGACAGGATCACGGAGCAGGATTGGGCGGCATGGCGGGGCGGGGAGTGACGGGCGCGCGAAAGTCGCGCGGCAGCCTCACAGTCAGATGGTTCCGCCGCGTCGTCCCTTGGGGCACGGTGTATCTCAACTGCGATGAACGGCATCCTCGATGACGTGGATCGCGGTCTTTGACTCCGGCTGGCGGAAGGACGGAAAGCAGCCGTTGAAGACGTATGATCTGGCCTGGCCGGGAACATTCGGCCTCACCTCCGGTTGAACTGCACTCCCTCCCTGTTGGATGACTGCCCCCGCCCTTTACGGGCGGGGTTTCTTTTTCCCTCCTGCATCGGGCGACGGCGCAGCCGTCTCCGCTTTGCCGCATCAGCGGCTCCCGCGCGGACAGCGCAGGGCCAGGTGGGGCGGGGCCGGCTCGACGGCTCCGCCCTGCCTGGTCAACCAGATCGGCAAGGAAAAGCCCCCGCTGCTGTTGCGGGGGCCGGGTGTCAGATCGCGGCGATAAGCCGCTCTCCGCGCGTGGGGTGCATTTCATAGATCAGGACCTCGATGCCGAGGCGGGCGGCGCGGCGTCGGCCGCGCCGCTCCGCTTCCGCCAGGGTCGCGCAGATGATCGGCAGGTCGTCGGGGTCGTCCCGGATCTCGTAGGTGGTCACAAGGAAACTCCCGGCTTGAGATTTCCGACAGCATTCAGCCAGCCGCGCGCCTTGGCGCAATCCATGCAGATGCAGGTGCCGGTCCCCTCGACCACGACCGGCGCGAGATAGACCAAGGGGTTGCTCCTGCCGCATTTGCGGCAGGACAGGTGGGGCAGGGGGTGGGGGCTGCTCATGCGGCCCTCTTTTCTTCTGCCTCGATCTGCTGGCCCTTCATCAGCCATTCGGCGGCCTTCTGCGCCTCACTGGCGGCTTTGAAAATCAGCCGCTTGTCGTCAGTCAATGCGCGCAACCAGCTTTGGACGTAAGCGCCGGACTGGCCAAAATCTGGGGTCAGGCCAAGCCGGGCGCAGGTCATGCAGTTGCCAATCTCGGCAATCAGTTCCTCGAAGGCGTAAGCCTTGCGGTCATTGAAGCGGGAAAAGCGGTCAAGGCGGCTCTTGTGTCCGGTCCAGTGGGTCGCCTCGTGGGCAAGCGTGGCGTAGTAGCCTGCCGCGCTGTGGAACGTCGCGATCGGCGGCATGTGGATGTAGTCTTCGCCGGGGTGATAGTAGGCTTGCGGCTCGTCGCTGTTGCGAATGTCCGCGCCGGTTGCCCCGAAAAATCCGTCAAGAGCGGGGTCGGCGGCGGTGCCAAGGTCGCGGGCAGGCTCGGCGGGGGTGCCGTAGTATTCTGCGGGCAGGCCGTCGATCTGCTCGGCGTTAAACACGCGGTAGGCTTTCAGGTAGGGCAGGCGGCGTTCCTCGCCCGTGTCCGCGTCCTCGCGCTCAAAGGTGCCGTATTTCACGACGGTGGACGATTTCTCGCCCTTGCGCACCTGTCCGCCTGCTTCTTGGGCCTGCTTGTAGGTGAACCAGCGGGGGGCGCGGTAGCCTTTGGCGTCGGCGGCAAGCCACAACATCAGGACGTTGATGCCGGAATAGGGTTCGCCGTTGCTCC
>NZ_JBHRXY010000083.1:0-4514 GCF_042648745.1 Paracoccus angustae | reverse complement strand
CCCGGTATTCGCCGGACAGCTTCACGCCGGTCAGGCGGTCGAGGCATTCCCGAAGCCAGACGTTATCGGCCCGGCTGCCTTCGCCACGGAGGCGAAGGGTGGGAACTTCGAGCCAGACCGCATTGGGGACGGCCGCGGCCACGCGCTGTTCATCGAGCGCGGCCGCGATCTCCCACACGGCCGAGACCATGGCCGGGGTCAAAGCGCGGTCTGATCGGAGCGCAACGGCGCTGGACGGCACGGTGATTTCTCTCATTAGACAACTATAAGAGACACAGTAAGTTGTCGTCAATCATGTGTCTGACCCCTCCGGGATGTTGTCGCTACCCCTCCGGGATGTTGTCGCTACCCCTCCGGGATGTTGTCGCTACCCCTCCGGGATGTTGTCGTCAGCCCTCCGGGATGTTGTCGTGAAGGCCTACAGTGTCAGTGTCGGGTGTCGCGGGGAGCGTAGCGACACGCGACACGCGACACCCGACACTCAGCCGAAACCGGCGGCTCGGGCTGCCCGCCCCCCAGGCTTGCCAGCCCTTGGATCGGCGCTGCGCCTGGGGGGGCGACCCAGATGACGAGGACAGCCCCTCACCTGCCACGCCGCCTTGCTGGCAAGGGGGCAGGCTGGAGAAAAGGCTTCCCGGTAGCAGCCGGAACTCTTACATTACGTTTGTGTAGACACTATTCTGAGCATCCATGAAGGTTGCGGGCTTCGACTGGGACGAGGGCAACTGGCCGAAGTGCGGCAAGCACGGGGTCAGCCGCGAGGAGATCGAGGAGGTGCTGTCGGGCACGCCTGCCGTGATGCCCGATCCCTTTCCCGAGGAACCCCGGATGCGGGCTATCGGGACGACCGCAGCGGGCCGGTACGTGTTCCTGGTCTTCATGCTGCGGCAGATCGACGGAGAGACCCGCCTGCGGCCCATCAGCGCCCGCTACATGCACCAGAAGGAGATCGCGCACCATGAAGGCACCCGGTAAGCCCATGCCGTCCCTGCGCAGCGATGCGGAGGCGGAGCGGTTCGTGGAGACGGCCGACCTGAGCAAATACGACCTGTCGGGCTTCAAGCCGATGCGGTTCGAGATCGAGCCGAAGGCGGCGGCGCTGAACATGCGCCTGCCCGCCGCGCTGCTCGATGCGGTGAAGGCCAAGGCCAAGGCCCGCGGCATCCCCTACACGCGCTATGTGCGGATGCTGCTGGAAGCAGACGTAGCCCCGCCCCGCTGAGCTGACCGGCTGGCGCTACGTCTCAGGGGCAGCCCAAGTGGCACAGGCAGCTCTCTCACCGGCCAAGCCGTTCCAGTGGCCAGATCGGCAGGCTGAGAAAATCAGAGAACCGCAAAGAGGCCCTGCAGCGCCCCACAGGGGCCTCTCAGCCTCCGGACAGGGAAATCCACCCGAGAACCCGAGACGGGCCTCTACTGGGCCTCTCCGTGGCTCTGAGAGGCCATCCCTGTCTGATCCTCCGGCGCCATCGTCAGCGCGGCATCCCTGCCCCTTGCTCCCGGATCGTTGCCTTGGAGGTCCACTCGGCAGGCTTTGGGAGCGGCCCTAAACCGCCCTGATCTGTGAAGGCTGTTTTCATATGTGTGTTAATGGCAGGAAATGTAACTTGGATACTTCACAGCCTCCAAGTTGGATACTTTACACATGCCGAGACGCAAGTTCAGCCGCCTGACGAATGCCCAGAAGCAGGCCCTGCGGGGCGAACTCGACGCGAAGGTGCCGGTGACGGAACTGGCGAAGAAATACGCGGTCAGCCGCCGGACGATCTACAACCTCAAGAACCGCTGGGACGAGCGCCTGCCGCAGTCCCGCAGCAAGGTGCTGACTGTGCGGGTCAGCGCCGAGGACATGGAGCGGCTGGACGCCCTGGCGAAGGACCTGGACCTGAGCCGGGCCGACACCGCGCGGCGGGTGCTGCTCTACGCGGCGGGCATCTACCACATCGAGCCGCCGGAGGCGGGGGAGATTGCGGAACTGACCAAGGAGGTCTCAGCGATCGGGCGGAACGTGAACCAGGCGGTGCGCGCCATGAACGCGGCGGTGCAGCGCGGGCAGAAGATCCCCCGCCTACTGCTCGACCAGTTGGCTCACCAGCTCCATCAGATCGCCCGAGAGAACGAGAAGGCTCGCAGTTTGATGGGCCGGCGCGCCCAGCAGCAGCGGGCGCATGTAGATCAGATTGTGGAAGCCATGAAGGGCCGCGAAGAAGGTGCAGTGCCGGATTGAACGTGATCGCCGCGCTTGAAGCGAACGGATAGCTCTAGGTTAAGAGCAGATTTTTTTGCATTCCGGGCCTCAGGCGGCTCAAAAAATAGCCTGGGATATGGACACCCCTGTCCGGGGGTTATTCCCTACTATGTTCCGTCCTTCAACACGGTATCCTTTATCGAATGGGATACTTATTTAGTGGACGATCTGGACCCCTCCCCCCGTGGACTTGATTGTCCCCTCCATGGGTCACATATGACCACAGGGTAACAGTCTAAACCCCTTCACACAAAGGGGTTTGCGCCTCACTTACCTACCATAGCCAACGCGAAGTGAGGTTAAAATGGCAAAAGATACTTCCAAAGAAAAGACCACGAACGTCGTCCCCCTGAAGCCCGCAGGGACGCTCGCAGAAAATCCCAAGGTTCTGAACCAGAAATGGGGCAAGGAAACTATGGCCGCAAACTACGCGGTCATTCCAAGCGCCTTGATTCGGGGGCAGGCTCGGCTTGGCATCAATGCCACGGAGTTTGCACTCTTGGTCCACCTTATCGATCATTGGTGGAAACCGGGCGAAATGCCTTGGCCCTCGAAAAAGACCTTGGCGGAACGGTTGCGCGTGGGTGAAAAGACTGTTCAGCGCGCAATGGCCCATCTTGAGGAAGAAGGGCTTATTCAGCGGAAAAAGCGTTTCAATAAGACGGGCGCGCGCACATCCAACGAATACGATCTGGCCCCGCTGGTGGAGCGACTCAAGCCGATTGCCAAGGATTTGGTGGCGGCATCGAACGATGCCAAGGCCATCAAGAAGAAGGCGCAGCGTCCCGGCCTGAAAAACCGGACACCTAAGAAGGCGGCGTCCTGATGAGGCGGCTTGTGACGAATGAGGCGTTTTACCGTTGGGTGATGCTGCTGATTGCTGTGGCTACCTTGATCGTTGGCATCATGCAGGCTGTCTAGCCATGTTGTTCAACCGGACAGTTCGTCAGGCTCTTACATCATGAAAGGGCCTGACGCTTATCCAAGGAACCACTTCCACCTCGGCCGATGCTACGGCCACGCGCTGCTCAGCGGAACATCCCAAAGGTCGCTGCCCTATGCCTTGACCAAGATTTGGCCCCATTGGTTAGAGGGGTCTCTTGCGCCAGGGCCACCACCTAGCACTAGAGAAGTTGGTAGACCGCTGGTCGGTTATCAATAAAGTTGCCTGCTGCCGCCAGCGGTCTCGATCTTCCTTCAGGTCGGCTGAAATCTCACGCTCCCGATCTAGCATGGACTCCAGTGCTGCGATGCGTTCGAGAAAGCGGGTTTCTTCCAATTCCTCACTGCTTCCTTTCGTACCCCTATGGGGTTCCATGTCGAACGCCCGCGCCAGTTCTGCCGGATCAATCGAGTAGGTGCCATCCTCGTGACGGGTCGCGCTGAGCTTCCCGGTTTTTACGGCCCTGTTGATGGTGGACTTGCTCTTGCCAGTCAGCTTTGCGGCTTGGGACAGGGAGAGTTTCGGCATGGTTCCGTACCGCGTCATTTTGAGGTTCCAGAGAGAACCCCTTGCCCATGAGCGGAGAAGGCGGCGCGGGCAAGATCAGCCTCGCGTCGGGGCACGGTAAGGATTCCCGCCTTGAAGGTGCGCCCCACCCGGTCCGCCCAGGTTTCGCGCTCCGCCTGAGTGAGCCCGTGCCACCACTCCAAGGCCGGTTCCGCTTGGGTTTCCGCTCCAAGCAGGGGCAGGGCGTCATCAGTGTCTTGCTGGCGGCGACGGACGTTTCGGTGGCGTTCATTCTCGGCTGCGGTCTCGGCCGCATCATGGGGGTCCTTCCAGTTCCAGTCAAAGCGCACCGCATGAACAGCCCGGCCCCGCTTTTCGAGGGTCATTTTTACTCTAACGGTGCCGTAGTCATTGATCGCCTCGAGGGCCGGATCGAGGACACGCTGCCGGAAAGTATTGAAGCGGGCATAGGACTTCTGGGTATCAGCGCTCATGAGTGCCCGGAGTTCGTCCAGCGTGAACGTCCAGCACGGCCTACCGAGGCGCTTCTTGTCGGCAAGGATCGCGTAGAGCTGACGACCGTGACCCGTCAGGCGATGCGCGGCGTGGGCCTCGATCTTGGTGAAGTTCGAGGGGCTGCGTAGGGCGTGGACGCCAGCGGGCGGGATCAGCAGGCGGGCTACGCTGCCTCCCTGCGTAATGTGCCATTCGGCCAGAACCACCGCCCCCCACGGATCGCCCCGGTATTCGCCGGACAGCTTCACGCCGGTCAGGCGGTCGAGGCATTCCCGAAGCCAGACGTTATCGGCCCGGCTG
>NZ_JBHRXY010000082.1:0-4812 GCF_042648745.1 Paracoccus angustae | reverse complement strand
AAATCTCAAGCCGGGAGTCGCGCTTTGACCACCTACGAGATCCGGGACGACCCCGACGACCTGCCCATCATCTGCGCCACCTTGACTGAGGCGGAGCGGCGCGGCCAACGCCGCGCCGCCCGCCTCGGTATCGAGGTTCTAATCTACGAGATGCACCCCACGCGCGGAGAGCGGTTTATCAGCGCGATCTGACACCCGGCCCCCGCAGCAGCAGCGGGGGCTTTCCCTTGCCCATCCGGTTGACCAGGTGGGGCGGAGCCGTCGAGCCGGCCCCGCCCCGCCTGGCCCTGCGCTATCCGCGCGGGTGCCGCTGACGCGGCACAGCGGAGACGGCTGCGCCGTTATCCCATAAAGAAGCCCCGCCCAAAAAGGGCGGGGTGGGTATTTCCGACAGGTAGGGAGTTTAGTTCAACGTAAGGTTGCCAGGAGAGTTCCCGGAAAATCGATACGAGATCATCGGGCTGTTCTTTATTCCCTCGTCTGCCATGCGGTCCAGTCTTCTTGCGTGATCCGGTCGATGGCCGGGTTGCTGTGCAGGACTGGCAGGTGCAGCGACTCCGCGGCTGCAAGCGCCAGACAGGTTTGCATCGTCAGTTTCGCCGGATGTTCCGCCTGCTGGCCGAACCGGGCCGCAAGCCTGCACCCATCAGCCGCGATGCGCGGGCTGACCGCGATTTCATAGACCTTCAGGATGTGCAGCAGGTTGTCGAAAATCTCCGTGGCCTGTTCAACCGCCTCGGCCGAGGCGCCGCGCTTGTCCGCGCGGCTGCCAGCCAAAGCCATGACCACATCGAGGCGCACGCTGGCCGAGGTCTTGCATTGCTTGCGGCTGCCCTTGATCTTTTCCACCAGCAAAGCCGCGTCAGACCTGTTGCCCAGAATGGCAAGGAAGGCAGAGCTATCAACGAACATCAGCGTTTGCCCTTTGGCGGAACGATGTGCGTGGACCTGAAGCCGTAGTTCTTCACCCGATCCTGCAAGGCGGCAATCTGGTCCTCGATGGTCGGGATGGAGCGGATGCGCTCGATCTCGTTCTGGATCGCCTGCCGCACCGCTTCCGTCTTGGTGACGCCCAGCATCTCCGCCAGCGTTTCCGCCAGATCGTTCACGCCTTCATCGCGGATGGATAACTTGCCCATGTGCGTTCCAATGCGTATGCACAGTATTTGCAAAATAGTCTATACACGAGCATGATTGTCAGCAAGTCAGAATGAGGTTCCGGCCATGCCACCCGATACCCTGACAGGCCGCATCAGCTTCCTGGTATTGCAGCCGGTCGATGCCCTGCGCTACGCGCACGGCACGCCCGCCACGGAACTCGGCGGGCTGAAGGCTGCGGCTGTCCTGCTGCTGCTGGTCAACGTCGCCTTCGCCATGTCGCTTTATTATCATGGCGAGGCGCTGACGGCGGTGCCCCTGATCGGCACGGGCCTGCACCTCGTGCTGGTCTATATCCAGCGCGTGTTCGACCTCTTTGCTTGGGGCATGTTCATCTATCTGGTGATCCTGCGCCGCCGCGCCTGACCTTCTGTCGCGGAAACATCGCACCGAATACCGCGTTGATCCTTCACAGGTATGGAGGCAACGATGACCAAGGAACAGACAAGCCGGGGCCGCGCCCAGGATCGCCGCCAGGTCGCAGCCGGACAGGATCATGAAATCCGCTACGAGGCCGAGAAGATGGACGTGTCCAAGGACGAGGTGCGGGACGCCGTGAAGTCCGAGGGCAACAGCCGCAAAAAGGGCGAGCGCAAGCTGTCTGAGGATTGAGACCATGGCGGATCAAGCAACAGGGCCGCGCACGATCCGGCCTGTGGCCTACCAGGAGACCGACAACCGGTTTCGCATCGTTAGTAATGCAAACGGCATGGGTAAGGCTCTGATCGAGCATTGTGACTTCTTCGACACGAACTATCTGCGCGCCGCAAGATCCTGCATCGCCTTTGCCGAAGGTAATGCGACGCCCGAAAAGGTCAGGGCCGACTTCATCCAGGCACTGATGTCAGCCGGGGTGTTCGTCCGCGAAGGATAGCAGCTCATGCCCCTGCGTCAGCGGTCGCGTCGCTGCTGGACGGAGCATTGCATAGACGAAGGGCCAGACGCGCTTCGAGCAAAACCCCGTCAAGATCGCCTTGCTCGGCCAGCTTCTCGATCTGGCGGAGATAGCCAACCACCTTGCGAACAACATCATCTGCCATCTTCCATTCCTTCTGTTTCCGCGGTCTGGTCGGCCGCCATAAACCTTACACAACACGAGCAGGCAATGACCGGAAATCTGCCAACCATCGTTGCGGCAATCGTCACGGCTGCCCGTGACGCCGCCGCCGACATTGAATACGCATCGACCGAGGAAAACCTCACGCCCGAGCGGGCCAGTGCCCTCAAAGCCTTGTCCGATAATTTCTACGCCACGGCCTTTCAGGCAGAGGACAATGACCCGGAAGCGGTCAGGTTCTTGTGCGACATGCTGGGCATGGACAAGTTGCTGGCAGACTATGATGCGCAATGCGGCTAGGAGCAGGGCAGCAGCTTCGATCCGAAGGTCTGATCCTGACCCGGTTTAATGGGCGCATTGCCCCGGTTTGTCGGATCTAGGGCTGTCGCCCTAGACCTCTCGTCCCGAGGCAAAGCGCCGGTCACACCAGTCTAAGGTGAGAATGTGACCCTGCCGCTCTTGCATCAGAGGACGAAGCCGCAGGCTTGAACATTTTTCTGTTGAACACCTGCACAGCCGTTCGTGCGGCATCCTGGTCGGTCGAGCCAGGCGTCCAGCGGCTGAGATCGCCAAGCAGCATCTTCGTAATGACGCCATACATGTAGGTATGGCTCATGGCCCGCAGCATCACCAGGTCTTCGTCCGGATCGAGATAGCCTTCCTTTCGGGCACGCTGCAGGATCTTCATGACAAGATCATGGACCGATTGCTCATATCGCAGAAGACGAGGATGGTTCTCAAAAACATGAGCAGGCATTTCCCCGACAAGCCGGAACTCCTGCGGGTAGAGACGCGCCCAGTCCACATAGGCAATAGAAATCGCCTCAAGCTGATCGACAGGTGATGAACACCGCGCGATCTCCCGGGTAATGGTGTGCAGCAATTGTTGCAGGGCCACATCGGCCATCGCCACAAGCAGATGGTCGCGATCGAAGATGACTTGCTTGAGCAACTCCTTTTCGACCCCAAGTTCCTCAGCCACTGTCTCCAGGTGCGGCAGTTCACCCGTTGCTGCAGCGAGACGGCTTGCCGTGCTGATGACGGTCGAAAGCAGATGTTGGCCGGGCTTAAAGGTGGCGTTCATAACAGTTCAACTAGTGATTGACGGGGTGGTTTCGTAATCTGCCTTACGGCAGTGCAGAAATAAGCGAAAGAGAAGGAAAATCTTTCCGCTCCCTTTGGCTCATATGCCGCATCCCTGCATGGCCGGGACCGCGCTCCAGGCTGCGCCGGATAACGGCCACAAGTGCTCCAATGACCGCTTTGGCAGAAAGACGATGGTGCTGGCGGAAAGGCTTTGCCGGTGAATGGCCTTGCGCGCCAATCACCGCTCGCCCCGCTACACTGCCAGGATCAGCGAATTGCCGACCGTGCGGGTGTAGAGCGAGAAGAACGGCACAGGTGACTTATGCAGCCGGGCTACCTTCTCTCTTTTTCGCTTTCACATAGGCAGCAAGAACATCCTGCATACGCTTGATATGACCTTTCCCCTGTCCCTCCTCCTGAAAGAAGCGAAACACTTCTGGTTCAAGGCGCAAGTGAACGGACTTCTTGTTCTCGCGTTCAACACGTTCAGCAAGTTTCCAGAAGTCGTCGGGAAGATCGACTTCCGGTGGATGAGGGTCAATGTGCAACTTGCCCGCGTTCTTCAGCGCGCGTACATCATCGAGAGAGAGCTTCTTCATATCTTTGTCTGTCACGACGGCCTCCCTTCCGGGTTGAAATGAGACGGATCGCGTCACCTCGTTTGACATAGACGGTTACAAAAACCTCGCCATCCACAAGGCCGACTGCAAGGATACGATCTTCCCCGTTGCGTGGAGATGGAACCTCGAAAGTCGGTCCTTCAAAGATCAACGCTCCAAAGAGCAGATCAACTCCGTGCTTCTTGATGTTGGCTTGGCGCTTTGCCTCATTGTATTCGATTTCCATAAGGTACCATTTTAATCGCCGTCCCCCATGGTCTGCTTGATGAAAGCTTTCGGCCTCTACGAGCCACTGATTGATAGGTACACTATCCGTGTACACATTTCAAGGGAAGAGCGGCATCTGTTTTAGCCGCATCCCGGCTTGTGCCGGGACCGCGCTCCAGGCTGCGGCCGTCTGTCGCCGGCCTGCGCCCCGGGCCTGGACCCCTGCCCCTCCTTTGCAGCTTTTCCCGCGCTGCCTGTCTCGTCCCGAGCCAGCCTTTGCGGGACCGCAATAGTCGGTCCAGGGGTCCAGTCTCGGCCCTTCGGGTGGCGATCGCTTGCGGGGTAGCCCGGTTGTCCAGCCTCGCGCCGCAACGACCTTGGGAGTGGAGGCGGGAGGCCGAAGCAGGCTGTAAGCGAGACCACAGGGATCGAGCGTCAGCCTGTGGGCAACCGGGCGGGCGGTTGCGTGATCCGGTCAAACCTTCCCACAGGGCGTCTCGCTTCCCTTCGCTCCATGATGGGCGCGTCCAGCTCGCCGCCCTGCAAGGCCCGCCGCCAACAGGGTGGCGGCAGGCTGGATAGCTTCGACCGGGAAAGATGATGGGGAGTAACCGCCCGATTCCCGCCCCAGTCTGACCGTAGTATGCTCAGTCCATGGAGATTGATCGGGACAAGATCGACGAG
>NZ_JBHRXY010000081.1:0-4867 GCF_042648745.1 Paracoccus angustae | reverse complement strand
TCGGGCGCCATCCAGCACCTCGCCGGCATGAAGGACTCAAAGGTCATCGTCGCCATCAACAAGGACGAGGAAGCCCCCATCTTCCAGATCGCCGACTACGGCCTGGTGGGCGATCTGTTCACCGTCGTGCCGGAAATGACGGAAAAGCTCTGAAAGATTCTTCTTGGGCACGCATCTCCGAGAAGCCGCGCGCCCGGGTGGAAGGCGGATCAGAAAAAGCCCCAGTGGGCATTTTCCGGCAAGCAGGGAACGGCAGGCCCGAACGGGGGATGAAACGCTCCCCGCTTTCCTGACCCAGGGAAGCGGGACAAAAGCGGCGCCCTGCCCCATCAAAGCCGCATGACAGAGAGACGTTCATGAACAGACCGCTGATGATCACGGGCCTGTTCGCGGGAACGATGGGCCTTGCCGCGACCGCCCAGGCCCAGTCCCAGGCCCAGGCCCAAGCCCAGGATTGCGATGCAATCCTTGTGCTGCACGATGTCCGGAGCGCCGGGGTGCTGGCCCAGGCGGACAGGTTCATCCTGGAAAACGGCTATCGCTGCGACGCGGAAACCGTGGCGGGCGACACGGTGCCCACCACCACATCCATGGTGGAAAAGGGCGAACCCGACGTGTCCGCTGATACCCATGCCGGAACGCCGATGCGCGTCACCACCGGCGGCATCCCGCATATCCCCGGCGCTTCCGTTTACGATAAGATGAAATGGCTGGAGGAAAAGGACGACGGGTTGCGCAAGCTGCTGCTGCGCCAGCCGCGCGGCTAACCGGCCCATTGCTGCAACATCCTTGTTCCGCCCAGCCATCCCGAGGCGCAGGCCGGATACATCATCATGGAGCATGATCGAATATCCGGTGATGTCGGGCGGCAAAACCATCTCGGTCGCAACGGTGCTGCTGGAAACGGGCATCCCGCCGATGCAGGAACCCGTGACCGAACTGGTGCTGGAGGCGCCGCCGGGCTGGCCGCGCCCGACCTGGACGCCATGCGCCGGCATCACCGGGAGCGTCCGAGCCCGCATGTCGCGGACCGCGGCCGTGGCGCGGACCTGTTGCGGTTCGACCGTGGGAACAGGATCGGTCCGGCGGCGGCAACCGGCACCTCGCGGCGGACAAGATCATGCTGCACGGCCCGTGCGCGCGTGGCCGCGCGCCCCATCAGAACAATGGCGGCGCTTGCCTGATCGCCGCGGCCCGACGGCGCGATGTCGCGGCGATATTCTGGCGGGCAGGGCGGTCCGGCGGACGGGTCGATCCAGGGCGGCGGATCAATCCCTGGCGGCCGGACCCTGCAATCCCGGCGGCGGCGTGGCATCCGCATCGGGATTGCGGCCCTGCGTCCGATCCAGCAGGCGCATGACGGGCGTCACCGTCAGCCCGTGCATCAGCACGGACAACAAGACCACCAGGCCCACGATGGCCCACAGCCGCTCGCTGCCCGCGACCTCCATGTGGTTCAGCCCGTAGGCCATGTAATAGAAGGATCCGACGCCGCGGATCCCGAAAAAGGCGATGGTCAGCTTTTCGGCCCGGTCGGCGCGGAATCCCCAAAGGCCGATCAGGCCCGTCGCCGGACGGATCGCCAGCAGGATGATCCCCGCCGCCGCGGCGTCGGCCCAGGACAGCCCCTGCAACAGGCCCCGCGCCAAGGCGCCCCCGAACAGCAAAAGCAGCACCATCATCGCCAGCCTTTCCACCTGTTCGGTGACATCGTGCATCTCGCGGTGGAAGTCGTGGCTGCGATGGGCGTGGCGGAAGGTCAGGGCGGTGACGAAAACCGACAGGAAGCCATAGGAGTGGATGATCTCGGTCAGGCCATAGGACACGAAGGTGGCGGCCAGCGCGATCAGCCCGTCGCCGGTCTGGGCCAGCTTCGTCTCGGCGGGGATCCTGAAGGTGACCCAACCGAAGGCGCGGCCGATCAGCCAGCCCCCCGCGATGCCCGCGCCGATCTCCCACAGGACGTTGTAGGTCAGCCACTTCGCGGCCCAGGGCTGGCCCGTTTCGGCGGTCAGGGCCAGGGCGATGGCGAGGTGGACAAAGGGAAAGGCCGCCCCGTCGTTCATGCCCGCTTCCGAGGTGAGGCCGAAGCGCACCTCGTCCTCCTCGCCGGTCGTGGGCGGGCCCACCTGCACGTCCGAGGCCAGGACCGGATCGGTCGGGGCCAGCACCGCGCCCAGCAGCAGGGCCACGGGCCAGGGAAGCCCCATCCATGTCGCCGCCAGAACCGTGATGGCCGCGATGCTGAGCGGAAGGGTCACAAGGATCAGCCGCCAGGTCACCTGCCAGCGGCGCAGCCCGAAGACCCGGTCCAGCTTCAGCCCCGCCCCCATCAACGCGATGATCACCACGAATTCGGTGAAGCGTTCGGCGATTTCGGGATATTTCAGGGGCGAGGGCGCCAGCGACACCTGCGGCAGCGAAAACAGCGCCGCCCCCAGGGCGATGCAGACGATGGGCAGCGACAAGGGCAGCCGCCGCAGCGCCAGGGGCAGCCAGGCCACCAGGGCGATCAGAAAGCCCGTGCCGGTCAGAACCAGGATATAAGGGTCGGGCTGAAGAAACGTCGCCATGGGAAAGCAACGCGGGGGCGGGGGGTTTTGCTCCCGCCGGGCCGCGGCCCCATGCGCGGGTCCCGGATTCCGGCCGTCTCGCCAAACTGTGACCGCCTGCCGCGTGACTTGCGCACCGGCGCGCCCTTATCTCGGATCGTCACCCCCCATGCGCGCGGAGAAGCCATGAACGATCCCCTTTCCCCGGCAGAACGTTCCGGCGACCGCCACGCGCGGGAACTGGAACGGCATCTCGACTGGCTGGACAGCTTCACCTCGACCGCGCTTGGGGTGCTGGCGGCGGCGTCGGGGATCTATACCTATCTGGGGGTGCGCACGCTGCTGGACGATCCGGGAGTCTGGACGACCTTCGCGGCGCTGTCCTATTCCATCGCGGTATCCGTGGGCATCTTCGTCTTCTGGTCCTATATGCTGCGGCTGCTGCCTGCTGTCAGGACGGCCCCGGCGCGGGGCGGGCTGCTGCTGACCATGGCGCTTGGCTGCGTGGCGATCATCGCCATGTCGTCCTGGCTGAACGCGGCCGCCCTGGCCGGGGGCGCGGCGGTGGAAACGCACATGGCGACCACCGTGCAGCAGTATCAGGCCGCCCTGGAACGCGCCCATGCCAATGCGGTCGCGGGCCAGTCGCTGGGGCGCGACGTGGCCCGGGTGCGCCAAAGCTTCGGCGATCTGTCCGAACAGGAAGCCGGCGGCACGCTGTCGGGCTTTTCCGGGCGCGGCGCGGTGTTCCGCGTGCTGACCCAGAAGGGGGCCGAGCTTCAGGCGCTGGAAGACCAGATGACCGGCGTGGCCGGGCCCATCGAGGACGCCTTCGCCGAAGGAAACGCCATCCTGGCCCGGATGCGCGGCCTGTCGGTGGAACCCGGCGCGATCGAGGACCGCACCGTCCGCTTTTCCGAGGATGCGGTGGAACTGTCCGGCCTGATCACCCAGCTTCGCCAGCTGAATCCCGCGCTGCTGGTCGCGCGGGCGGCGCAGGATCTGGCGGATGCGGTGGTTCTGCCGGAACTGGACGGCGGCACGGCGGATGTGCGGGCGGGGCAGAACAGCACCATCGCCTCGGTCCTGCTGCTGGTGGAACAGCGGGCGGCGACGCTGACCGCCGCCGCGACCGAGGTGCTGGCCCTGCCGCAGCCGTCCGAGGCGATCTATGCGCCCCTGTCTGCGGCGGACGCGGTGATCGCCTATGCGGGCAATTTCATTCCGGCCTGGGCGGGCGCGATCTCCATCGACCTGCTGCCCGCCGTTCTGGTTTTCGTGATCATGGTTGTCCAGGCCGCGATCCGCGCCGGCCGGGGCGAGACGCTGAGCGACGACCGCATGACGGTGGGCGAACTGCGCGCGGCGCTGGCGGCGGCGGATCTGCTGCGCCAGCCGGCCGATCCGGCCCCCGCGCCCGCCGATCCGCCGCGCGCGCTGGTCCGGCCGGGGGAATAGCGATGGGGCTGTTCTCGACGCCGCAGGGCGCCATCCGGGCCGTTCTGCTGTCGCAGGTGCTGATGGCGGGCGCGATCGTCGCGCTTGACCTGCGCGGCGCGCCCGGCGCCCCTGCCCCGGGCCTGTTCGCGCCGCCCGCGCAGGGGCCGGGCGTGCGTCCCTACCGCCCCGACCTGCGCCCCGCCGCCCCCGGCGCACCGGCCATGCGGCCCATGCCCGAGGCGCTGGAGTTTTCCGTGGACGACAACACGATCCGCATCGCGGGCCAGATCGCGCCGGGCGATGCCGACCGCTTTGCCGCCTGGCTGGACCGGAACCGGCCTTCCGGAACGCTGGTGTCGCTGGACAGTTCGGGCGGGTCGGTGGCCGATGCCCTGGCCATCGGCCGCACGATCCGCGCGGCGGGATACGACACCGAGGTCGCGGAAGGCGCGGTCTGCCTGTCCGCCTGCCCCTATGTCCTTGCGGGCGGCGCCGGGCGCCGTGTCGCGCCCGGCGGCGTGGTCGGGGTTCATCAGCACGATTTTGGACAGAACACGATCCTTCCCGCCTTTATGGCCGTGCGCGACGTGCAGCGCGGCCAGGCGGGGGTCATGGACTATCTGACGGAGATGGGCGTGGACCTGCGCCTGATGTCCCACGCCCTGCGCACCCCGCCCGAGGAGATCGCCATCCTGACCCCCGAGGTGATGGCGGAACTGAGGCTGGTCAGCGGCTGAGACCTGTGCCGGGCGCGGCCTGCGTCAGGGGCGCGGAATGGTCCCGCACCCCTCCCCCCCGGTTCTAGCCCATCACCTTTGCCAGCGCGCCGTCGATGGCGTCGGTGATGGCGTCGATGTCGTTTTCCGTGGCGATCA
>NZ_JBHRXY010000080.1:0-5067 GCF_042648745.1 Paracoccus angustae | reverse complement strand
CTGCGGCAATCCCTGTACATGCCAGCACTTGTCGCAACACGGTTCAACCCGGATCTGCGCGTCGTCTACAAGCGGCTGGTAGACGCAGGTAAACCCGCAAAAATTGCTATCACGGCTGTAATGCGGAAGCTCGTGATTTTGGCCAACACCCTCGTCGCGTCTGGCCGCATATGGGAGCTGCGGCCGATGAAATGACGTAGGAGCAGACCTTCACCGCGCCTTGCACCGAGGGCACAGTGCGGACTTTTCTGCCGTTGCTTCGCTCTGGATCAATGGCGGCTATTCGTTCACTCTGACTGTCATGACCGCATTCACCCAAGCCAGCCTTCCCCATGTTCATCGCTGGACCTACACTGCCGGGGCCAACGAAGTCTCGATTGTTCTTCCGGATGGGTGTGTCGATCTGGTTGTCTTGTCCTGCGACAGGACGGGACGCGAAGTTTTTCACACCACTGACTGGGACTTTGCGCCAAGGTTGGTCAAGCTAAACGCAGGCACCTGCCTGACTGGCTATCGGCTGCGACCTGGCACTACGCTAGACCTTGCCGAATTCGAGCCCGCGGACCATGACGTGTCGAACCTTGAGGCAGAGATCGAAGCCAACACGCGGCATGACCAAGAGGTCTCGGAAATCATCGAGGCCCTTTGCTTGTCGGGCAACAGCGTTCGTTGCTTGGCCCGGCAACAAGGCGTATCGGAAAGAACCCTGCAACGTCGTTTCAAAGACCTGTCGCTTCCTTCCCCGGCCTTCTGGCGTCAACTGGGACGGGCTCGGCGGGCGGTTCAGGCCCTACCATGTCGCGTTCCGCTTGCCGAGATCGCAGCGCACTACGGCTACAGCGACCAGGCGCACATGACGCGAGAGTTCGTGCGTTGGTTCGGCTGGACGCCCGCCCAACTCCGCCGGAACCCGGCTGCCATTGCCGATCTGGCGCAACCCGGGCTTGGCAACTGGTCAGGAGAGATTAGCCTCGAGATCGCGGGTCTGACGTAGGAAATCCTCACATCGCTTGTCCACGATGTCGGCCAGGCTGGCGAGCTTGATGTGACGCCGATGCTTCCCTCCGCCTTCGAGCACCCGCTCCGGATCATCCAGCTGCGCGCCGTTGGTGAACTCCAAGGAGACGTGGTCCTTGTAAGCGAAAATCCCGCAGAACTGCGATTTGGGCTGCCCGGGAACGCGCTCAATCATGGTTCCACCGTATCTCGTGACACAGGCCGCGGCGGGCTCAACCTTTGCGACAACAGCTTTCAATTGTGCGACGATTTTTGCTTTTTCTGACTCCTCCATCATGGTCTCAACCTGGCAACTGTACTGCTGTGCAGATTTCGATCAGATACCCATTTGGGTCCGCCACATAGGACGTTGTCTGCTCCCAAGATTCATCGCGCACGTCCTGAACCAGCGTCGCCCCCGCGTCGAGCGCCCTTTGCAGGGTGCCGGCCACATCGTCCGTCTCAAAAGCGATCTCGAACGTCGGGGCGTCGGGTCTCGGCAGTGCCGGGCTCTTGCCCAACTCGCGCATGAGGGCTCTTGAGGAGAAAGCCAGTTTGGTTTTCCCTGTTACCAGCTCGCCGTAATCTCCGCCTTCGTGAAGGAAACCGCGTTCAAGCCTGAAAGCCTTCTCAAAAAAGTCGAGCGACGACGAGACGTCGTCCACGTAGAGAATCGTGTAGCGAAAGATCATGTGAGGCGCCTCCAACAATGTGGTTCCAACGATAGGCCACGATGGTGCGACGGTCTTGAAGAAAGCCGACAATAAGCGGCTGTGCAGCATCACGCAGTTTGGGCTCTATAGGGTCATTCGATGCGCCACGCACGAACGGCTGCTTTCGCCGAGACAGGCTGTTTCTGATGCTTGACGAACAACGGATACTCTAGGCTACGGCCTGCTGACGCCGGCCTGCGCCCCGAGACTGGACCCCTGCCCCTCCTTTGCGGCTGTTCCCGCGCCGTCCGTCTCGTCCGGAGCCAGCTTGCGCGAGGCCGCAATAGTCGGTCCAGCGGCCCAGTCTCGGCCCTTCGGGTGTCGATCGCTTGCGAGGAAGGGCATGTTGCGTAAATTACTCAAAACCCAATAATATCGGCTTTATTCAGTTAAGTAAGGAAGAAATAATGAGAATTTACTGCATTCATCTAAAGGATGGCTCGTCAAGCAAAGAGAGTGGTACGTTTCATGATAATATGTCTAGCCTTAAAGCTGTTCAGCATAAGCATGGCCCGATGAGCGGAGCGTTAGTTAGTCATCACCTAGATCCTATAACGGTGTGGATGGCTGTAAGTACGGTATGAAAAATCGGGATGATGTAACTGTAGAGGAGATAACAAAGACATCCCTAGAAAAAAAGCATGAGGGATATAAACAACTGGTGAAATTAATAATGTCAGATACTAAAGGATCATATCCGAATATAGAATAAATCTGTCTATGGCCTGTGGTCAACCGGACGGGCAGTTGCAGGCTGCCGGTGATACCCAGAGCTAGCTGCTTTTCCTTCTGACCTGCTCTGCCGCCGCTGTGCGGCCCAGGAAGAAAACACGGGAGAGGCCCGCGCGCGGCGCGGGCCAGGATGATTCATGTGTCGTTCCGGGGGATCGACGGGCTTTCGCCCGCTCACCCCCGTCCGCAGCCTTTTTGTTTTCCTGTCCGCCACGCATCCCCGCCCGAGCCGGTCAAGGGGCAAGCGCCGCCCTTTGGGCGTCGTCGTCCAGGCGGGCCGTGTCCTCGCCCGTTCCGGGCTGCGGGCCGCACCACCCCGCCTTCCCGACCCCTTGACAGTCTCGGCCGGGGCCACGGGCAGGGCTGCGCCCTCCCCGCTCTGCTTTCCGAAAGGCATGGGCCTTTCGAGACAGCAGATCAGGAAGGCTCGCCCATCGGCGGAACGGGCAGAAGACCCGGCCGCCCCGTCGCTAAAGGAGAGCCAAAAGATGGCGCTTTTCGAGATTGTCACCATGACCGACGACTGCGGCATGAGCCGCGTCGTGACCGATGACCTGGCCGCATGGGTCGAGGACATGGGCACCGAAATCACAGGAACCGAAACCCGCACCCGCCTGCGCCCCGAGTTGCAGGGCCAGCCGATGATCGCGGGCTTTGTCGGTCCCTGCTGGGGCGGCCTGTCGCAGACCGGCGAACCCATCATCCGCTACGAAGATCGCGGCACCTATGCCGCCCTGAGCCAGTAAGGAGGCGGCCGCATGACCTATCACAACACCGAGTTTCCGAAGATCGGAGAGACGCGGGAACATGCAGCCCCGGCCATGCGCCGCAGCCTGTCCAAGATTGTGGCCGAGTATGACGAGAAGGCCGCGGCCATTCGCGAGGCGATTGCCGAGTTCAACCGGGCCGAGACGGCAATCAACGTCGCGGCCTGCATCGGCGGGGCCTATGGCGGTCAAGTCTTTTCGCGCAGCCCGAGCCTTTACGAACGCGATGTGCGCCTTGCCCTGCTGCGTTCGGCCTGGAAGCATGTCTATGAAGGCTTGCAGATCGAGCGCATTGCCAGTGCCAAGGATCGCAAGCAGCTTGACCTGAAACTGACCAACCCCCTGCCCTTCACCCTGCCCAACATCGCGGAAGTGTTCGGGGATTACCTGCTGGACCCGCGCTTTCACGTCCTCAAGGGTCTGGCCGAGTGCTTTTGCGACCTGGACCCCGCCTACAAGAGCCATTCCAAGGTCAAGATCGGCGTCGAGGGCCTGCCCAAGCGCATCATCATCGGCAGCGCGACCGGCTGGAACGGTTGGGGCCAAGAGCGGTTGAAGGACACCTTGAACGCCTTGCGCGTCTATCGCGGTCAGCCGCGCTATGAATATCGCGAGTTTGCCGACATGATGAAGGAGGCCGAGCGGCACGGCGAGGCCGATTGCTGTGCAGGCTTTATCCGCGCCTTCAAGAACGGCAACGTGCATCTGATTTTCAACGAGGATGGGCGGCGCGACATCAACCGCGCCCTGGCCGAGTTCTATGGCGAGGTTCTTCCCGACGCACCCACTGAGGCAGAGGCAAAGCGGCCAAGCACGGAGGTTGCCCGCGATCTGCAATTCTACCCCACGCCCCGCCGCGTGGCGCAGGAGATTGTCAGCGCCCTGCACCTGTCAGGTGGCGAGCAGATCCTTGAACCGTCCTGCGGTGACGGCCGGATCATGGACGAGCTGGCCGCGTGGAACGAAAACCCCGAGGACCGGCGCGGCCGCGCCCCTGTGATCGTGACCGGCATCGAGTATGACGCAGCCCGCGCCGAGCAGGCCCGCGCCAAGGGCCATTCGGTCATGACCGCCAATTTCCTGCAGGTCCCGCCCGATCCGCGCTTTGATGCGGTCCTGATGAACCCGCCCTTCTATGGACGACACTACAAGCTGCATCTGGATCATGCGGCGCGGTTCCTGAAGCCGGGCGGCGTCCTGGTCTGCATCCTGCCCGCGACGGCACACTATGACCACGGCACCACTATAGGCCGCTGGACCGATCTGCCCGTGGGCAGCTTCGCCAGCTCCGGCACCAATGTTCCGACCGGCTATTGCGTCTATCACAAGCCCAAGGCGTAACTGATAACGCCAGGGGCAGGCTATGCGCCTGCCCCTGCCCTGCCCCTTTCACGGATCACCCCATGAACCTTTATCTGCGCATCTATCTGGCGGGACATTCCGGCCGCGTCATGCCGCGTTGGCTGCGCCGCCTTGTCGCGCGCAGCGAATTGCACCGCGCCTGGCTGTGCGGCTTCAATGGCTGTTTCGAGCAGGGCGGCGTGCGCTACGGACCCGCGAACCCCTACCCTGGCCCTGCCCTGCCGGACTGCTGAGCCGCCAGATCCTTGACCAAAAGATCGTAGTGCCAAGCCTCAGAGAGTGCTAAGGACCGCAATGCTCCATCTAGCGACGGAGTAACTTAAGGCCCCGCTTGCGCGGGGCCTTTTTTTCCCGCCTTCCCATTGCGGCATCGATCCAGGCTGAGTCGCAGCTTGGAAAAACCCAAAACATGCCAGCTAGTTGGCAAGTGACGCTCTGGTAAGGTTGTCAATCGAAATCTGAAAACTGGCTTTTTGGACTGGCTTTTTAGCCAGTGG
>NZ_JBHRXY010000079.1:0-5124 GCF_042648745.1 Paracoccus angustae | reverse complement strand
ATCAGCGCCTCATAGCTGCCAAGTTGGACCGGCGTCACCGAGACAGTCGGCAATCGCGCCGGATCCGGCGCGAACGTCGCACGCAGGGCGGCTGGGTCCGGCAGATCGCCACGACGGAGCAGGCTGTCCAGTTCGGCGGCCAGTTCGCCCTCGCAGCCCCGGTCATGCGCCAGGGCCAGCAGTTCGACGGTGACCTTGCAGGCCTGCCGTTCCGGCAGCGTCGCACAGAGTGCCTCGAAGGCGCGGCGATATTCCGGCCGAGGGAAGAGCTTGTCGCGATAGACCAGGTTGAGCAACGCCATCGGCTTCTTGCGCAGGGAATGGATGACATGGTGGTAGTTCACCACCTGGTCATGCTTGCCATTGGCCTGCGCGCGTCCCCGCGGCAGGGTCAGCAGATGCGTTCCGCCGATAAACACCTCCAACCGGTCATCGAACAGGCGCACCCGTAGCCGATGCCCGATCAGACGGGAGGGCACGGTGTAGAAGACCTTGCGCAAGGTGAAGCCGCCCGTGCCGGAGACGCTAACGATCACCTCCTCGAAATCGGTGCTGCGGCGAGCCGGAAGGTCCTGCAGATGGGGCCGTTCGGCCGCGATCCCCTTGCCGCGGGCGGCGTTCCTGCGCCCGACGATCTCGTCGATGAAGGCGCGGTAGCTGTCGAGGTCAGCGAAGTCGGAACTGCCGCGCATCAGCAAGGCATCCCGGATCGCCCCCTTGAGGTGCCCGTGAGCGCTTTCGATCGACCCGTTCTCATGGGCGACGCCCTTGTTGTTGCGCGTCGGCACCATGCGGTAGTGGGCACAAAGAGCCTCGTATCGCGTCGTCAGGTCAGTCCGGGCCTCGGCGTCGAGGTTGCGGAAGGCAGCCGAGAGGCTGTCGGTGCGATGGGATGCCGGGGCGCCACCTGCCGTCCACAATGCGTTCTGAAGCCCTTCAGCCAAGGCCACAAAGCTCTCGCCGCCGAGAATGACATGGGCGTGCTCGAACCCTGACCATGGCAGGCGGAAATGATAGAGCAGATGATCAAGCTGTTCGCCCGCGACAGTGACCCCGAGCGCGCCCATGTCGGTGAAATCCGACAGGCCGAGCCGACCCGGTTCGTGGACCTGCCGGAAGATCACCTCCTGATCTTCTCCATGCAGGGCCCGCCAAGCCCGGATCCGGCGTTCCAGCGTCCGGCGGATACCCGGCTGCAACTCGGGATGACGGCGCAGCATCTCCTCGAAAATGGCGACAGGCCGTAGCCCGGGTGCAGCCTGCAGCAGCGGCACCACCTCGGCATCGAAGATTTGTTCAAGAGGATCGGGGCGACGGCGGCCACGGGGCTCGCCTTTCTGCGAGGGCAGACGCGTATCCTGCGCGATCCGGTAGCCCGTCGCCCGGCTCAGGCCCGCCTTTGCGGCGGCAGTCTCAATCGAATGGTCCTGTCTCAGCTTCATGAAAAGCCTCGTCTGATGATCGGTTACATGGCGCCCCGGCACAAAGGTGGTTCTCCGGTCCTGAAAACCACCAGCGTAGCGCGGCGACCGCGATCACAGACCCAGGAAATTTGGGCGCAACGGCGTGTGCATGCCTTCGGTCGGGCTACGCCCTCCCTGCGCCATGCACACGCCGTCCCGTCTCATCCTCATTGACGCTGAATCTCATCCTGTTTGTCGCGCAGCACCTCGTCGTCGGTTGTCGTCTCGATCTCGCCTGCGGCATGGCGCTGCTGGTCTACCCGATGGACCGGGCGAGTTATGGTCGGCTCTGCCGGCTGCTGACGCTCGGCAAGTCCCGCGCCGGCAAGGGCCGGTGCCATCTCGAGTGGCCCGATGTGGTGGAGCATGCCGAGGGCCTCATCGCGGTTCTAGTGCCCGACCTTGCGGACGACACCTGCGCGCTGCGCCTGCGCCGGTTGCGCGACGTCTTCGGTGACCGGGCCTACCTCGCCCTGACCCTGCGCCGCCGCCCCAACGACCAGTTGCGTCTGCATCAGCTCTCGACCATGGCCGCACGCCTGCGCGTGCCTACGGTGGTGACCAACGACGTGCTCTATCACGAACCCGCCCGGCGCATCCTGCAGGACGTGGTCACCGCCATCCGCCATAACGTGACGGTCGAAGCCCTGGGCTTCCGCCGCGAGCGCCATGCAGACCGGTATCTGAAGCCACCCGCCGAGATGCACCGGCTGTTCTCCCGCTATCCTGAGGCCTTGGCACGGACACTGGAGATCGTGGAGCGCTGCCGCTTCTCGCTGGACGAACTGCGCTACCAGTATCCCGAGGAGCGCGACGATCCGAACCTCAGCCCGCAGGAGACCCTGGAGCGGCTGACTTGGGAGGGCGCGAAGAACCGCTATCCCGAAGGCGCGCCGGAGGAGGTCACGGCCTCCCTCACCCACGAGCTGCGCCTGATCGCCAAGCTGGCCTACGCGCCTTACTTCCTCACGGTGCATAGCATCGTCCGCTTCGCCCGGTCCCGTGGCATCTTCTGCCAGGGCCGCGGCTCGGCCGCGAATTCGGCTGTCTGCTATGTCCTGGGCATCACCGCCATCGATCCAGGACGGAATGATCTGCTCTTCGAACGCTTCGTCTCCGAAGAGCGCCACGAGCCGCCTGACATCGACGTGGACTTCGAGCACGAGCGCCGCGAGGAGGTGATCCAGTGGGTCTACGAGACCTACGGCCGGGATCGGGCTGCGCTCTGCGCCACGGTGATCCGCTACCGCGCCAAGGGCGCGTTGCGCGATGTTGGCAAGGCCATGGGCCTGCCCGAGGATCTGATCGCCCAGCTTTCCGGCCAGATCTGGGCCTGGTCCGAGGAGGGGGTGAGCGACGAGCAGATCAGGGATTTGAACCTCGACCCGTCCGATCGCCGGCTGCGGCTGACCCTGGAGCTGGCCCGGCAGCTGCAGGGTGCGCCCCGGCACCTGTCGCAGCACCCGGGCGGGTTTGTCCTCACCCAGGATCGTCTGGATGATCTCGTGCCGATCGAGCCTGCCGCCATGGAGGACCGGCAGATCATCGAATGGGACAAGGACGACATCGATGCATTGAGGTTCATGAAGGTCGATGTGCTGGCCCTTGGCATGCTGACCTGCATGGCCAAGGGATTGGCCTTGATCGAGGAGCACAAGGGCATCACCCATGACCTCGCCACCATCCCGGCCGAGGACCCGCGCACCTATGCAATGATCAGGAAGGCCGATACGTTGGGCACGTTCCAGATCGAGAGCCGGGCGCAGATGGCCATGCTGCCGCGCATGAAGCCCAGGACCTACTATGATCTGGTGGTGCAGGTGGCGATCGTGCGGCCCGGTCCCATCCAAGGCGACATGGTCCATCCTTATCTGCGCCGCCGCGAAGGGCGGGAGCCGGTGGAGTATCCCACCCCGGAACTCGAGAAGGTGCTGGGCAAGACCTTGGGTGTGCCCCTCTTCCAGGAGCAGGCCATGCGGGTGGCCATCGAATGCGCGAGCTTCACCCCGGGCGAGGCCGACATGCTCCGCAAATCCATGGCCACCTTCAAGTTCACCGGCGGCGTCTCGGCCTTCAAGGACAAGCTCGTCTCCGGCATGATCAGGCGCGGTTACGCACAAGACTTCGCCGAGCGGACCTTCAGGCAATTGGAGGGCTTCGGGTCCTACGGCTTTCCTGAAAGCCACGCAGCCTCCTTCGCGCTCGTGGCCTATGCCTCGGCCTGGCTCAAGTGCTGGCACCCCGATGCCTTCTGCGCGGCGCTCCTGAACAGCCAGCCCATGGGCTTCTATGCCCCCGCACAGATCGTCCGCGACGCGCAGGACCACGGTGTCGAGATCCGGCCCGTCTGCGTCAACGCCTCCCGCTGGGACTGCACGCTGGAGCCCACGGGAAAGCCTGAGGACGAGGGCAGCCGCTTCGCCGTGCGCCTCGGGCTCCGCATGATCAAGGGGCTCGCCAATGCGCATGCCGCTGCCATTGCCGCTGCACGGGCCGATCAGCCGTTTGCCTCGGTCGAGGATCTCTGGCGCCGGGTCCAGGTGCCGATCGCCAGTCTGACCCGCATCGCCGAGGCTGACGGCTTCAGACCGTCGCTCGGGCTTGGTCGCAGGGACGCACTCTGGGCGTTGAAGGGGCTCGGGCCCGAAGAGCTGCCGCTCTTTGCTGCGATGCGGGAGGCATCAGAGCAGAAGGAAGACGAAACCGCACCGGAAGCAGTGGAACCCACTGTCGCGCTCCGCCCGATGACCCCGGGCCGCGAGGTGGTCGAGGACTACGGCCATACCGGGCTCAGTCTGCGCCACCATCCTGTCTCCTTCCTGCGCGAGAGGCTCAGCCAAAGGCGCATCATTCCCTGCGCTGATGCCATGACGAGCCGCGATCGCCGCTGGTGCGCGACCGCCGGCCTGGTGCTGGTCCGCCAGCGGCCCGGATCGGCCAAGGGGGTGATGTTCATCACGTTGGAGGACGAGACTGGCGTGGCCAATCTGGTGGTCTGGCCGAAGGTCTTCGAGGCGCATAGGAGGATCGTGCTGGGTGCCGGCATGATCGGCGTGCAGGGACGCATCCAGCGCGAGGGCGAGGTGGTGCATCTCGTCGCCCACCGCCTGACCGATCTGTCACGCGACTTAGCCGGAGTCGGCAGGCGCGACATGGCCTTCCTCCTGCCCCACGGCCGCGGCGATGAGGTCCACCATGGCAGCTGTGCGCTGGATCCGCGCGGCCTTGTGCCTCAAGGATCGCAGCCGCGCAGCATGTATGTGCGTGATCTGGATCTCGATACGATCAAGGTGAAGGGACGGGATTTCCGGTGAAGAGGACCAAGCCTCGTGACAAGCGTCCGCGACGAGCGGCTTTCCGTGCCCAAAGAGTTTGAACGCACATGTAGATGGGTTCGTGAATACTGCACTGCCGCGCAACAACGCGTGGAAAGATATCTGTGGGCTGAGAGATACGCTGCCAACGTCCAAACCCGCCTGTTTCCCGAATGCCGCCCCGTTCGCCCGGATGTCATGCTTTCAGTGGCGACGAACTTGATCGATCCCCGAAAAACCTGACCGGGGCTGCAGGACTTTGACAGATCAGGGGCTCTGTTGCACAAATCGCGTGAGGGATTCATCTCGTGAATCCAGCGTGGTAGCTTGACTGCATGAGCAGACCG
>NZ_JBHRXY010000078.1:0-5143 GCF_042648745.1 Paracoccus angustae | reverse complement strand
GTCGGTCTGTTCATGCAACCCAGCTACCATGCTGGATTCACGAGATGAGTCCCTCACAGGATTTGTGCAACAGAGCCGATCTAGGGACAAAACCTTTTCACGATATTCTAAGCTCAGCTTCCAACCGTCAACGGCGGTCCATGTGTTTGAGAAAAAGTGGTGTACGCAATCTTTCACAGAGCTCAACAGCATCTTATGGGCAACTAGGAACAACCCAGTCCGCAAAAGTCGAGTTCGAGCTACATCAGGATTGAGAAAATCTGCCCATTCACTCGTCATTTGGTACCGTCTGCAATGGCTAGCCCGCCAGTTAACGTAGACCACGTCAACGTTGTTATATCCGCCGCTCGACGCTTAGGGACGACCCCGTGCGCCTTGTCCAAACCGGAAGTACATGCTTGGCGCAGCGAGATCGGCTTAACGCATGCTGTTTTGGGTTTTATCGTGGATTGCTGGACAAGCCGCTTAGCCACCCTTCTATAGAGCAAGCCGATCAGCCAATTAAACGTCATGAATGCACGTTTGCTTTGCGGTCATGCCAAGCAAAAGTCCGGGCACTGATGATCAAGACAGGTCTTCCAAATCATCGCCGAATTCTTCAAAGCCCTGTAAAATTAATGCACGACGTATATCGCCTTGTACAGCCTCAATCGGATCCCATGAGCCCGCAGTGAAATGATGTCGTAACTCATTGCAGGTCTGCAAAGAAAGTACCCTAGAGGCATTTTGTGTCGTCGTGCGCAGTACGGCATGGTGCCGATCGTGGTCACCTGCCTTGACCATACGCTGCAGCATGGAGACGATAGGCGCCACTTCCGTACCTTCTTTGGCTGCCCGATGGCTAGAAACCTGAGCAAGCAAGCCGCTGAGAAAGCCAATATCCGGCAGGATGCGAATGGCAAACCTCCTGGCGCGATGTGCTGTCGCGGACTGGCTTGCCCTGTTCGTCACCTCCCCTTCATGTGCGTGTATGAAGGCAAGTAGATAGGCCTCGATTTCAACGAGAGTTTTACCTTCGCACCACATGCGCGTCATGACCTTCAGCGCGCTGCGGATTTGGGCAACTGCATTGGTGCGGTCCGGTGTGTTGGTCCAGGCGCGCCCAAACACTGTTTCTAACGAGCCGCTTCTAACAATGAGCATGAGGTCACTTGCAGACCTGATGCATTTATCAAGAAGCCAATCGAACCATTCTGCGGTGGTTACGGCCTGACCTGGTACAATGTCATATGCCGCATCTAAGCGGGCTATAATTTCTGGCGGCACGCCATTTCTCACTGCAAGCTCTTGCTGCCAATTCAAAACCGGCAGATCGGTGAGAGCCGCTGCTGCAGCTTTAAGTGCCTCTCGGCGAGCACGTAGCCACCCATTGGCAGCGTCTTCGTTCAGGGCGCGCCGCCGGTGATAGCCGAAGGATCGGCGCGCAATCCCGTCAAAGCCAATCGTACCATCCTGTGCTACCGCTGATAGCCGTCGGATCATCCCTTGCATGCGAGGGTCGCTTATTGCACTGCCCTCGACGTGGTCGAGGAGCTGTTCGATAGGGTCAATGACCGGGCTGCAAGCATCTTTCTCCGAGAAGACGATAGGCAGTGGACTGATCGGAGGAAAGTTCAGTTCAGAAGGATCGATGAAGATCGGGTCTGCTGGAATGACGATTGCCACCCCTGTTGCCGCATAGGCAGCACGACCAGCTCGACCTAATGCATTAAGGACCTCGTGAGGCTTCAAGTCCTTCCTAGGATTCCCGTTTGGATCATCTTTTGCGCTCCGGTCAGTGCCTGCAAGGATAACCACATCGCATGGCAGGTTGAGGCCTTGAGCGATTGTTGATGTCGCTGCGACGACGTCCAATCCGAGAACAGCCTGGTCAGCGGGACGCCCGCTTTTAAAAACACCTTCGGTTAGTCGACGCTCGATTGGAAGCAAATCGCCATGATGCACTGCGGCTTGCACACCGAACGGATCAAAGGCAGCCTTGGCGGAGCCAACGTCTGCAAGTGCGGCAGCGCGCAAAGCTTCGTGGGCTTCATTCAAGGGGACGTTCGCAGGCTTCAACAACTGGTTAACATGATCCCGAACGCTGCCGCATGCCCTGGTGTCAGCACAGAATACAATCACCCGCTTGCCGAGAGCTGCGTACTCTGCGGCAATCTCAGCCGCGACAATGTTTCGGTTGGAAGTCAGTTTTCCGTACTGATTTCTGAGCAATGGCGGCTGATAGCTTGTTAGCTGTCCTCGATGGACCACTCAGTCAACTCGCAATCGGAGGAAGGGCAAGGGGTAAGAAGAACAGGCATTTGGCACAATCGGGGAGCTGACAATCTGTTCTTCGATGATGTTGCATGCGCAGGTTAGAATCCAGATGATTATCGAAGCCTACCTGATGTCGGCTGCCTATACTGCGTGGCGAACAATGTCCGCTCCGGCACGATGCAGCAGGTGCGTTGCCGCACAGTCGTCAGGCGGCATCCCGCCCTTCACGTCACCTGCGGGTCTACATAGTCACGCGCTGCAAGCCTGCGCCTGCTGTCGCAGAACATGGTAATCCGCCATGATATCCGAGACGACAGATCCCTTCTGCAAGGCCTCGACCTCAGCTGCCGCCTGCCGCTGCTCTTCGGTCAAGTACTCCACCACCGGCGGGCAGGCTCCATGCTCAGAACCGGCCGTCGCGCAGGCGCTGAGCAAGGTCATCGCGATCACGGGGGCGATCCGCCCCGGCTTCCAGCATCCGGCGTAGCGCATCATTGGTCGTTTTCGTGTTGTGCAGGCGCTCGGCGGCGCGGCCGGCCTTTTCGCCGTACCTCCGTGCGCCGAGGATGAACAGGAGGATGGCAGCGATCAGCGCCAGCCAGGGCAGAGCGCGGTGCCAGAGGGCGGTGAGGGTGGCGATCATCGCTGCCCCCGCCGCCAGTCATCCAGCCGGGCATGGATCGTCACCGCGATCCCGGCCAGCGCCAGCGCGATGAAGAGCCAGCGGAACGTATCGAGATAGGGCACCAGCGCCTGCACAGATCCCTGCGCATCGGCAAGGCTATCCTGCAGGACCTCGATTCCGGCGGCGCCGATGGTGGCCACGCCGGCCGTGCCACCGCCTCTCATCGTCCGGCTCTCGGCCAGCTCTTCGCGCGCCGGTGGCTTGTCTGCGGCGAAGCGCGAGGCCCGGGCCGGAAACGGCTGGCCCCAGCTGCGGGTGGGGCCGATGTCGATATGGACGAAGTTCGAGCGCGGATAGGTGCCGATGCCGCGGAACCCGGCCCTGCGGGCGGCAGCAATGAATCCGGCCGGATCGTGGTTGGCCATGGAAATGTCGAAGGCCGCGCCCTGCAGATGCTGCGACTTCGGCGCGCCGCCAACGCGGGCATTGTGTTCGGGACTGCGATAGGCGGAATTGACGATCATCGGTCGGCCAAGGGCGCTGCGCAGCGCCTGCAGCCGGTCGAGCGCGTCCTCGTTGACGAGCAATCTGCCGGTGCCGCGGCAGGCGATCTCGGCGGGCGAGAAGTCGGGCCAGCGCCAGGCCGAGGCTGGGACGTTGCGCCAGTGTTGATAGAAGGTCATGCTGGATCTCCATGGGAAAAGCAGCAGCCCCCGGAGGCGGGGGCTGCTGCGGGTGGGTCTGGTCGTGCGGGGTCGTGACTGTTGGCGCTGTGATCAGCGCGGCGTATTGCGTTCGCGGATGACCTGCGTGTCAGTGTGGATGCGGGCCAGTTCGCGATCGATGCGGTCGAAGCGACGATCGGCCTCAGAGGCGGCAGCGTCCTGTCCGTTGGCCATTGCGCGGATCTGGTCGGTGATGCCGGCAAAGGGATCGACCACCGGTTGCCCGGTCTCGGCCGGGTGCCGACGCATGCCCTTCAGCACCGCACCGATGGCGCCGATGATCGCCAGCGTGAGCGCGGTGAGGCCGGCCCATGCGGCCTCATCCAAGCCGTTCAGAATGTCCAACATCGGCACCGGTCCTGTAGGCTGCAAGAAGATCGAAAAGACAGGCGACCGCATAGACGCCGGCGCCGATGCCGAGGGCGCTCTGCTGACCGGCAAGCCAGGGCAGGGCGAACATCGTTGCAAGGAATGCGAAGACCCCGGCACCCAGAACGGCACCGATCATCCGCAGCAGCGGCGATCTGCGCCACGCGCCGTTCACGTAGAGCCCAGCCATACGCATCGCCGCGATCCATGAGATCGGCATGGCGAGCGCGGCTTCGTCGAGGCCGGCGCTGACGAAACCGGCGAAGCTCGGGCTGGCGGCCAGCGTATCGGCGGGCATAGCGAGGGTGATGGCGAAGGCGAGCAGCAGGGCGCTGGTCATCCATTCCAGCGCCCGACCGTGCTGCAGCAGGACGTCGGACAGCTTCACGAGGGCAGGCCGACGGTCAGGGTGTGGATAACGATGCGCACAGCGCCGCCGGTGAAACTGCCGCCCCGCGCGGTGAGACGGATTTTCGTGTCGGCATAGAACGCCTGCGGGCCGATGACGCCGCGATTGGTGCTGCTAGCGGCCACGCCGAGCGAGCCGCCGAACTTCGAGGGTTCGCCGACGATGCCGCAGTCGTAGGAGGTGGCGCCGGTGATGGTGGTGAGATCGCGACATTCAGCGATCGACGGCCGCACCACCCGGCATGAGAGCCATGCCCTGTCCCAGAAACACCGCAAGCGCATCGAGGAGGCTTTCGGCTGGGCCAAGACCGTCGGCGGCATGGCACAAACCGTCTATCGCGGAATCGAACGCGTGCGATCCCGCTTCATCCTGACAATGGTCGCCAACAACCTGGCCCGGCTGCCCCGGCTGCTGGCAGAATGAAGCCGAAAACCGGCATCGGACGCCCATGCCGTTCGTGGGAACGGGCCCGACGCGCAAAGCGACTGGTCCGTACGACGGGAAAACCTTCCACCACGCCGACTAATTCAGCGACCTGCTAAGGCATCAAAGATGCTTTTCAGCATAAAGTCACGCCGCTCCTCAGGACCGCCGTGATCCGCCGGTAGCCATAGGTCGGCCACGCTGCTACGAGCGCTGTGATGAGCGGCACCACCGCCGCGTCTTGCGCTTTATGGTAGCGCCGCCGCGGCTTCGCTTTGCCCTTTATTGGAGCGGGAAACCCCCAGCGTCTCTGCCACCGCCTTCACTGGAAATCGC
>NZ_JBHRXY010000077.1:0-5222 GCF_042648745.1 Paracoccus angustae | reverse complement strand
GACTGATGAAAGTTTCAGCGCCTTCATTGCTCTCGCCGCAACCGTCATCCGACTCCGGTGAACGTCAACACACCCTAGAGCGTGATCCTGCTAGAGCCTCAGCTGTCACCACCTCCTAGCGGTTGACACAATCCGTATCTCTTTTGTAGTCCCCTAGCCAAGGCGTCACGCCCGCCTTGGGAACATCGCGTTCCTTCGCCTTTCCAGCCGGACGGCGTTAACGACGGTGCTGACGGCAGGTTCCTCAGCCTCAGTCTAGTCGTTCACGTCCGGGTTCTTAGCCTGCAGAGCAGCCCGGGTTAACTCGGCTTACTCGAACTGGCCCCAACTCGGCCACCTGCCCTTCGAGGATCCCAAGCTATCGTGAGAGATCGACAATGTGCCGGCGCAGGGCATCAGTAGAACCAGCGTCTCGATTCTGTCGTCCGAAAGCGGGCTCTTGCAACTTGATGTCGGCACCCTTCACGAGGGCGACGAACGTCCCAAGCAATCTGCCACGCGTTGCCAATCGTGCCTTCAATTGGACGCCTAACCGACAAAGGCGCATGGTATCTTCCGTTTTAGCGAATAATAGTGCTACTATTGGTATTGAAACGAGTCGCACTCGGAATCAGTCGAAGTCGAGGCAGCTACATGAGCGGTAGTCTAGAACAGTTTTTGACCGACCTGTCACGGGGGCTGGAGCGCACAATGGTCGCCGTCAACAAAGAACTAACGTTGCGCCATCGGATTAAGCGTACGTGGTCGATGCGCCAGTGCGCACGCTTCCTAAACGTGAGCATACAGTATTTAACCAAGTTCGCTAATGCCAGCGAGGACTTTCCAAAGGGTGAGTACATTGGCCGTGAGCGCGTTTTTACGCTTCACGAATTGATGTATATGCGTGCGCTTCTTGCGGCGTCGGCCAAGCGCCCGTTCGATTACCTAGCCTGGCGCAAACCCGACGATCCGCTTCCTGTGATCTCCTTCGCCAGTCAGAAGGGTGGCACAGCCAAGAGCCTCAGCGCAGCGCATTTCGCGCAATATCTAAGCCTACACTACGGCATGCGGGTTGGCGTAATGGACGCAGATCCTCAAAGCACCATCACGCTGTATTTCGTCGGCGGTGAAGCACTATCGCAAATGCCTACCGAAGAAACGCCTTCGATGGTGGATTTTGCGGGGCTGTTCCAATCTGAGGATGCGCCTTACACGGATCATTCGCCTGAGAAGCTGGACAGTTTTTTCCTAAAGACATCTTGGCCTGGTCTGCGCCTGATTCCTGCACACGGGGAGACCTCTGAGGGCGAAATTCAGATTGCCCGCTTAGTGCGTGAGGCCCCTGCCGGGAAGAGTTTCTATCGCTACCTCAGAGACGCGATCGATCGCTGGAAGACGGCACATCCGCCAGTAACCGCTCCAAATGAGATTGTCACAGATGGGAAAGTTGATCGCGCCCGCCTAGAGCATGCGTTGCATGAAACGCTCGACTGCATCATCATCGATTACCAGCCGGCGTTGACGCTCTTTCAGCTCAACAACGTGATAGCATCTTCATCGCTCGTAATTCCGCAAACGATGAAGGGTTTCGATATCGCCACGCTGTCGACCTTCGTAACCGGGTTGCTCGGCATGTTGCAGCATATCTTGGCGCATGAGCGGATTGAGATCGGGTCTGGCGCCAATATGCTTCTGCCCACCATCGTGCAACGGTCCAACGGACAAGATCTAAACCACATCGGGAACCTGCTTGAGCAGTGCCCCACAGAAATCTTACCGGTGTTTTACCTGCGATCAGACGCAATCTCCAACGCGTCTGATGTCTATCAATCGGTCTACGAATACGAACCTGATACGCCTGGCAAGCGCAAGGGTATCAACCGGTTTATAGAGAACGCGGATGCGGTCAACGACGCGATCATTAGTCGGCTTTGGCCCGGGCTAGAGCGTGGATACGCGAATGCTTGGATGAACGAGTTTTACGATGATGACGGCGGAGAGAATGCGGCATGAAGCGGAGCATCCCAAGATCTTTGGTTTCAAAAGCAATGAGCCAGTCGTCTGAGCCGAAAGACACCCCAGACGTGAACGCCCAGAAGGCTGGGACAGGTTCAAATTCGGCGGTCTTTAAAGGCGCGGGCAGCGCTTGGAAAGCAGGTGCTCTTGCGCAGTCTCAAGCGGCGGTCGAGCAGGGCAGGGCTCAGTTGGTCGAGGATATCCTGCGCGGTCGTCACGAACTGCAACTTACGCCCGATCAGGTTGACGATCCCATTGGCTCCGATCGTCGTGGCGACTGGATGGATCAGGAGGCCTTCCGAACGCTGCTAAGCAGTATCGAGGTCAATGGGCAAGACACACCTATTTTGGTTTGGCCGGAAGACCCGCAATGGAAGCCCGACCCCCTTGACCCAACAAAGGTTGAGGGTGTTCGCTTTATGATGCTGACCGGCCGGCGGCGACACGCAGCGGCGCACATGCTTGGGCGGAAAGTTCGAGCGATTTTGGCGCCGCCGGACAAACGAAACGGTGACAACTCGCAGTTTGAGATGCTCTTCCTTCGGTTCCGGGAGAACGAGGAGAGAGAAAACCTGAGCGCCTTCGAACGCCTGCTGGCGATAGGTGAAATGTTCGAAGCGCTACGGCAGTCCGGTGAGAAGATCACTGCTGTAGCATTTGCCACTCGTATCGGTGTGCATGAAAGCATCGTGTCGCGCGCGAGAGCGGTTTTTGCAGCGCGCGATGAGATCTTGAATGCGTTCAAGAACGTCTACGCGATGAGTTTCCAAGACCTTCAGAAGGCAATGGCCAGCGTTGAGGCCAAGCCGAAGAAGCAAGCTCAAAAGCCGCCCTCTAAGATTACGGCAAAGCGTAAGATTGGCAGCCGGAACCTGTCGCTTACGTCCGCAAACGGGAACCTGTCGATCAAGGCTGCAAGCGTGCCGCTGAGCCAGAGAAAGCTTGAAGAGTTGGGCGATCTGATCGCCGACTTTTTGACAAAGAACAAGGAGGCGCCAATGTCGAACTGAGGCTGGCGCATGCGCGAATCCCACCGTTGAGACAACGAGCGAAGGAACAAATGTGATTTAAAGGCAAAAGAAAAGCCCCCAAGCTGAGGGCCTGAGAGCTAATCTAAGTGGTTTGGTCACCCTAAAGATAAGTCTCTCTCGTCTAACTGTCAACGACGAACGCCGCCTCGGCGAACGGCTTTCTTTTGCCTCCGCACAGATGGAGGTGAAATACAGACATGAAACATACAGGTTGGCGCAAGCCAACACCGGGTCTTGGGATTGCAGAGCAGCTTGCCCACGCCGGTGAACGGATAGACGTACCCAAGACACGGGCCTTCTTGGCAATCAAACGCGTGGCAGCACATATCGGCCTAAAAGCCGGGGACATTATGCTGCTCGATACGCTCGGGGCCTTTACTCAAGCTCAGGACTGGGAGCAGGGACAACGTCCGATCGTCTGGCCGTCAAACGGCTACCTGATGGAGCAAACAGGCTTTTCTCTCTCGACGCTCAAGCGCCATGCACGGCGCCTTGCCGAGAGCGGCGTGATTGCATTCAAGGACAGCCCTAATGGAAAACGTTGGGGAAGACGGAACCTGGACGGCGTTATCGTCGAGGCCTACGGTTTCGATTTGTCGCCGCTAGCGGCACGTGCCGAAGAGTACGAGCTGTTGCACGCCGAACTCCAGGCTGAGCGTAACCTATCTCAGCGGCTGAAGCGTCAGATCACAGTTGCTCGTCGTATGATCCGCGCTCGCATAGACGCGGCTGTCAGTGGTGCCCTGCAAGGGCCGTGGTTGCAGCTTACCCGTGCCTTTGAGCGCCTTTTGGCCCGACTTCCACAGCGGAATCCGACCTCTGAGATCCTTGAGCTGCTGTTGAGTTGGTTCAAAAAGCTACAAGTGTGTGTAGAGCGAGCTTACCTTAAGGCAACCTGTGCAAATTTAGATGTGGGAAACACGCTCAACGTCGATCCGCAACTGACAACAAAGACACGAATAATGAACCCCAAGGAGGCCCCTTCTGAACCCCACATACTAATTACAAATCAACTTAATCCTGTACTTAGTAATCCCTCAGAAAAGGACACAGTGGCCGATGTCTTGCCTGAGGTCCACGCCGAAGAACATGCTTATAACCAACCGAAAGATTGCCTTTTAAAGGATCGCAACAATCCAGCAGTATTGGATCTAACAAGAATCATACAGGCTTGCCCGGAGTTCGCCGCGTGGGCGCGCAATATAGGCGAGACACTACGTAACTGGAGCGATTTGCATCGAGTTGCTGGCCAACTTAGGCCGATGATTGGTATTTCCCAACATGCTTGGGACATCGCGCAGAACCGACTTGGCAAACAGGTTGCGACAGCGGCCTTAGCACTCGTCTTCGAGAAGTACTGCACAGGCGAAGTGGCATCGCCCAGTAGCTATCTGCACGGAATGGTTAAAAAGGGCAGGACAGGGGAGCTGCACCTCGAGCGCAGCTTCTATGGAAGGCTAGGCGGTATAAGACATTGATAGGCAGGATACGTTGGCATATATTGCCAACAAAAGGGAGACTGTCACATGGTAACACGCAATGTCGTTCTGACCGATAAACAGGATCAGTTGGTCCAGGCTTTGGTGGCATCTGGGCGCTACCAGAATGTGAGCGAAGCGATGCGCGCAGGGCTCAGGCTCCTCGAACAGGAAGAAGCCCAACTTGCTGGGATCCGGCAAGGGCTTCTTGAGGGATTGGCACAGGCAAAGGCGGGTAATCTGGCCGAAGGCAGCGGCGAAGATGCAATCCGCCGGGCTTTTCGGCGCGCTCGGACCTCCTCATGATGCGATCCTTGCGGCTGACGCGGCGAGCGGAAGCAAGCCTTGTCGAGATTGCCACGTGGACCAAGCAGACCTTCGGGCGTGCACAAGCCGATTTATATGAAGCTGAGCTTCTTGATCGCTGTCAGGCGATCCTGAATAGACAGGCCCATAGCAGGAGTTGCGCCATTCTGGTGGATGATGCAGACGACCTGCGCTTCGTCCGGGCAGGTGAGCATTTCGTTGTATTCTTGGATCATCCAGACGAAGTCATCATCGTCGACATCCTGCATTCCCGCAGCAATCTGCCCCGCCATGTGGCTGCGCTGAAGGCCCTGAAGGATGCTGACTCCTGATCTGGGCTTTGTTGCACAAATCGGCTGCTGATCGGACTTCCCCTTTCCCCGGACAGATTTATCCTGCGACCTCTGTGATG
>NZ_JBHRXY010000076.1:0-5313 GCF_042648745.1 Paracoccus angustae | reverse complement strand
CGACGGTGTCGCCGCGAGCGTCGCCGAAAATCGCGCCGCTTGATTAGGCCGCGTCACCCAAACTCTCGCATAGCTCCTCCAACTTCTCAGGCTGGCATTCCCGCCGGCTGATTGGCGGAATAACCGGAAACAGGACGCTTATCGATGCCGATCGACACCGCCGCTGTGGAGCACGTGTAGCGTCGGTGTCGATCAGCTTGCGACCAAGTATGTCGGCAGACCTAGGTGTTCAGTCCCGGCATCTGGTGGATCGGGTTTAGGATGAATCGATCCGGCTCTGCTGTCCAGATTTTGCAGATGTATTCGTAGGGCGTGAGACCACCGAGGGTCTTGAGCCGACGCGCGAAGTTGTAGGCTGCCATGAAGTCCGCGAGATGCGTGCGCAGTTGCTCGTGGCTGTCATAGTGGAAGCGCTTGACGGTCGCCTCCTTGATTGTGCGGTTCATCCGCTCGACCTGGCCATTGGTCCATGGATGGTTGGGTTTCGTCAGCCTGTGCTCGATCCCGTTGGCTTCGCAGATCATGTCGAAGCGCATTGGCCTGGAGTAGATGGTGTTTCGGTTCCGGGGCTGCTCTGCGAACTGAATTCCGTTGTCAGTAAGAATGGTGTGGACCTGGTAGGGCACCGCATCGAGCATGTGCTGGAGGAACTCCCGTGCCGTCTTCCTGTCGGCCTTGTCGACCATCCTCCTTGCCTGCCGCCCAAGCTGCACCGGCACTGGTTGAAGCGATCGCGCGAAATCCGGCCCTGGTAAGGCGAACTGCGCTTCCAGCATCCCAAGCGTTGGGCAGAAGGAAAAACCCGCTGTCATGCATCTTTCGAAAAGCAACGCGTTTTTCTGAAACAGCGAGCTCCGTTGTCATAGCCGACATTCCTCTAGCTTCCGAACTTGCCGCCCGCCCGTGTCGAAGTTGTCAGACGACAGCCACGTCTCGTAGGTTGGTCGCAGGTGCTGCCAGTCTTGGTCGGTCATAGCGAACCAGGCGGTGTCGCGATTGGCGCTCTTGACGACCATGTGCTGACGGAACACGCCCTCGGGGCGAAAACCGAAGCGTAGGGCCGCGCGCTTGGAAGGCACGTTCATGTCGTTGCACTTCCACTCGAACCGCCGGTAGCCGAGGGCAAAGATATGGTCGGCAAACAGGAACAGCGCCTCGGTCGCCATGCGCGTTTGCTGAAGCGCAGGCCCCCACATGATGTTGCCGATCTCGATGACGCCGTGGGCCTGGTCAATCCGCATCAAGGCCTGTCGGCCTTCAGCACGGCCCGTCTCCTTGTCAATCACAGCAAAGAACAGAGGATCGGTCGAGGCTGATGCGTGCGCGATCCAGGCGTCAAATTCGGCGCGGTTTTGAGGGGCACTTTCGAACAGCCAGCGAAATCGGTCCTCTGCACCCTCGGCTGATGCGGCTTGGTAGAGCGTGTCGGCGTGCTCATGTTCCAATGGCTCCAGCCGCACATAACGCCCCTCCAATGGCGCCCGCGCGGGGCGCGGCCGTGCCGACCAGTCTGCCAGATCCATGACGCTGTGTCCTTCCTCTGTGTTCGGTGCTGGCAGAACAAAACCGCCTGCTGGATGAAGCAATTTTTAGAGAAACTGCAGTTATTTTAGAAGGCTGTTCTTCAGCGTGTGTCGACGCCCGGAGGCAGCTTTGGGCTCGGAGCTGTCACTTGAGCGCTTCGCCCGAGGCTGTCGGCTCCGAGCCCGATGCCCAGTCTCCATCGGGTTATCCTATGTCAGTAGGTGAACACTAGCTGGATACTTCGTCATGCAGCCAATCTTCTATTCCACATAAATGGGGATCTTTCCGCGCGCGTGACGCAAGTGCTGCACGGCTACTCGCCGCGCCTGGACGTATATTCGATCGACGAGACATTCGTTGATCTGTCCGGCTTTGGTGAGCGGATGGAGGCGCACGCGGCCCGGATGCGCCAGGCGGTGCGGACCCAAGTGGGCATCCCGACCTGCGTTGGCATCGCGCCAACCAAGACCCTCGCCAAGCTGGCGAACTATGCGGCCAAGAAGAACCCGATCTTCGGGGGCGTCTGCAATCTGATGAACCCCCAGGTCCGGGACTATGTGATGGACCGCATCCCCATTGGCGAAATCTGGGGCGTCGGCCCGGCAACCGAGGCCAAGCTGATCGCCCAGGGCGTGAGAACCGCGGCCGCGCTGCGCGACCTGCCGATGGCCCTGTCTCGCAAGATAGGCACGGTTGTTCTTGAAAGGCTGGTGGCGGAGCTGCGCGGCATCGCCTGCATCGACTTCGAGGACGTGCCGCCGCAAAGAAAGGGCATGGCCGTGACCCGATCCTCGGCACGCCCATGACGACCTTCGATGTGCTGGCGCAGGCCGTCACCGCCCACGCCACCCGCGCGGCCGAGAAGCTGAGGAGCCACGGCCTTGTCGCCGGAACGCTGACCGTGTTTTTCCACACCAACCCGCACAAGCCGGACCGCCCGCAGCACTCTGCGTCCCGCAGCGTGCGGCTGCGGCCCATGTCCAACCACACCTTTGACCTGGTGGACGCCGCCGTGTCGGCCGCGCGCCGAGGCTGGCGCGGCGATCCGTCCGGCAATGGCTGCGGCTACACCAAGGCAGGCGTCATCCTTGATGACCTGCTGCCCGAGGCCGACCGGCCGGCCATGCTCTTCGAGCCTGCCCGGCCGCGCGACGCGCGCCTGACGGACGCGCTCGATGCGATCAACGACCGCTTCGGCAAGAAGACGATGGTGCTGGCGCGGGAGGGCTTTGCCGGCGAATGGCGCTTGCGCGCCGATCACCGCTCGCCCCGCTACACCACCAGGATCAGCGAATTGCCGACCGTTCGAGTGTAAAGTTAAACCCTAGACAACACCCGCTTGGCGCGCTTCCTCTATGAGGAGGCGGAAGGAGATGGGGGCTGTAGGCACCATTTCGACATTGCCGACAAGCAGGGAAAGTTAGCGAAATTGAAGACAGGGCATTTTGACGTGGACAGGGCTTTGAGCCTGCCGGGCATTCGCCAGATCGTGGCTAAGCGTGAGGAGGTTCTAGGCCGGTTCGGCCGCCTTTTCCGCAATCCGGTCCATCTAACAAAAGAGGACTATCTCGACTTCCTCAGCTTTCAGCACAATCACCATTGGACCGGGCTAGAGCGTGTGGGGCGGACTGTCACCGATGACATGGAAAATTTGCGGGGGGCACTCGCCATCCTGGTGGATGAAACGCGGCCCCTGGCCGAACGATTTGACGCTACCCTAACGAGCGTAAGCGGGTTGGGTGTTGCTACAATCACCTCTATCCTCTTAGTGGCCTATCCAGATCGCTACGGCGTTTGGAACGGCACCAGTGAGCACGAAATGCGCGAAAGGGCCCTATGGCCTGACTTCCCTGTCCGCATCACCCAGGGACAAAAATATGAACAGATCAACGCCATATTGGTGGAGGTAGCCGAGGAGAGTCATGTTGACCTGTGGACGCTCGATGCGCTGTGGTGGGCTGATAAAATCGACCGCAAGAATGCTGGATACCATGTAAGCAAGTGGGGCATAGCAATATGGGAAATGGCCACCCAGGCTGAACAAACTGCCAAGTATGCAAATGGGCAGCTAGTTGAGCGGACTTTAAAAAACAAAGATATTAGGATATCAAAAGAAGCCCTCATTAGATATTTGGAAGTACTATTAGGTGAGACCGGATATTGTTGCGCAATTACGCAAATCCCACTGCAGCCTGATGGTAATGATAATCAATTGCGTCCCTCGTTAGATCGCATCGACAGCAACGGCCATTATGAAATAGGAAATTTGCAGGTGGTCGCCAGGTTTGTTAATAAGTGGAAGCAGGATACTCCAGACGCCGAATTTCGCCGCCTTTTGGCATTGGTGCGCGGAGAGTAGAAGGTAGTCTTTATGAAATGGCAGAAATGAGGGCGTTTCGCCGTCGATGATGGCAACGACTGATCTATGCCGCCTCCCGTCCTTTGGCCGGGACCGCGCTCTAGCCTTCGACCGGCTGCACCGGCCTGCGCCCCGAGCCTGGACCCCTGCCCCTTCTTTGCGGCTTTTCCCGCGCCGCCCGTCTCGTCCAAGCCAGCCCGCGCGGGGTCGCAATAGTCGGTCCAGCGGCCCAGTCTCGGCCCTGTCGGGTTGCGATCGCTTGCGGGGTAGCCCGGTTGTCCAGCCTCGCGCCAGAACGACCTTGGGAGTGGAGGCGGGAGGCCGAAGCAGGCTGTAAGCGAGACCACAGGGATCGAGCACACAGCCTGTGGTCAACCGGGCGGGCGGTTGGGTGATCCCGCCGAACCTTCCCACAGGGCGGCTCACTTCCCTTCGCTCTTTGATGGGCGCGTCTAGCTCGCCGCCCTGCAAGGCCCACCGCCAGCCGAGAGGCGGCAGGCTGGATAGCTTCGACCGGGAAAGATGATGGAGAGATCCCCGCGACGGGCGGGGATCGAGGCAAAGGCGCGTGAGCGTGCCTGGCCGGGGGATTCGGACAAGCCGAACGCCCCTGCCCTTTGTGGGGCCACGCGCGAAGGGCGCGTGTCCGTCTATGGGAACCGCCGGTTCCCCCACGCAAGGCCGTCCGCTTCACGGGGCGAAGGGGTTTCCCCGGCCTTCCTGCGCCTTTGGCTCCGTGCAGGCCGGGTGATCCCCCTCCCCTTCGCTCCTACGGACAACCTTGCGCGGGTCCCCCTCCTGCCCTCGCCGGGAGGCAGGGTTTCAGGAGAGGGCCGCTTCGCGGTCCTCGCCAGAAACCCCGCCCGATGATCCGGCACCAGACCGGCAAAGGGCACCACCACAAGGAGGCCACAAATGGCTGACACGTTCGACCTCTACGCCCATGTCACCGACAGCATCATTGCCAGCCTCAAAGCGGGCACCCCGGCATGGCGCAAGCCGTGGACCGGCGACAAGGGCGGCGCACCCTTCCCGCTCAGGAGCAATGGCGAACCCTATTCTGGCATCAACGTCCTGATGTTGTGGCTTGCCGCCGACGCCAAAGGCTACCGCGCCGCCCGCTGGTTCACTTACAAGCAGGCCCAAGAAGCAGGCGGACAGGTCCGCAAGGGCGAGACATCGTCAACCGTTGTCAAATACGGCACCTTTGAACGCGAGGACGCGGACACGGGCGAGGAACGCCGCCTGCCCTACCTGAAAGCCTACCGCGTCTTTAACGCCGAGCAGATCGACGACCTGCCCACTGAGCACTACGGCACCCCCGCCGAGCCTGCCCGCGACCTTGGCACCGCCGCCGACCCCGCCCTTGACGCCTTTTTCGCGGCCACCGGCGCGGACATTCGCACCAGCGACGAGCCGCAAGCCTTCTA
>NZ_JBHRXY010000075.1:0-5768 GCF_042648745.1 Paracoccus angustae | reverse complement strand
TGACCCAAAAACCATAATCAAAGGTGGGTCAGTTCTCGATGGAAAACCTGGGTCACTTCTGGGTGGAAATTAACACTCCGTCCTCGCCGACGAGGCAAGGCACGGTCCAGCCGAACTCGGCCATGCTGGCGGCCAGCTTCGCGACCTGATCGGCACCATGCAGCTTCGCGTTCTTCGCATAGGGCTGCAGGCGCGACAGCGGCCAGGTCTCGATCCGCTCTGGGGCAAAGCTCAGCGTCATGGGGGTGGGTTCGCCTCGATTGGGAGTGGATACCGTGGACTCCGGATGCCAGCGGCCGGACTGGACTCCGGGAAGGGTCCAGTGGCCACGGCGGAATCCGGGTCCATGGGTTTGATTTCTTGTGGTTTTCAGCGTAGCGAGGGTGGATTCCGGACAGGGTGGCATCCCAAAAAATCTGCCCTGTCACTGGCGATGCGCCGCGCTTCGCCCGCCAGCATACGAATGTCGCCAGGAAGGAACCAAGATATCAAAGACTTGGCAGTTCGGACCCGGAGTGGTCCCCTCGCCGGACCCCTGAAGCCAGCGGCGCGGCCTCAGCCTGCGCGCTCCTCTCCCGAGTATGCCCTGATTGATAGCCTCAAAACGGCAGGCTGTCTCGGCGCACGATGTCTCGCAGGAAATTGTCTCGCAAATGCAGCTAGACTTGACAGCCTTTACAGCCGTTATTGTCCGACGACTGCAGACATCATCAAGCGGGCAGTCTGTTCGACGTCTGTAGTTGGTCCAATGCGATGGCGACCAACCGCCGATCGAAGATCTTCAACTTGCGCTGTCCAGCGGCTTCCCCACCAGCCCAGCCCTTAAGGCCTTCCATCACTCCCTCAACAGTCGGTTCGATATCGTCGTGCTGCATCATCCAGTCGACAGTCGCCAGAAGTTCCATACCGAGGGGCGACTCGAAGCCATCAATGGTGGCCGAAGCCCATTCCAGTACGCTTGAGAACTGCTTGCCTTCACCGGAGTTCAGATAGGCTTGCACCCGATCGTATTTAACGTCGTTGAACCAAATGAGATCCATGGGATCGGCATCCGCGAGGCGTTTGTCGCACCGGAGATAACTGCCGTCGAGACTATCGAGCAGCTTCGTCAGGTTATGCGAATAAGGTCCGTACTTGTTTGCTTGGAACCTGAACTTGAGCGCATCGGACCCTCCGAACCGCGTTACACCGCGCTCGAGGAACCAACCTAGCTTCTGGACCTCAAGAATCGAACACTCGATCCCAAGGAGGGAGTACCGACGAACCATCTCAGCCACCAGTGCGCGTGCCGGGGTGAGCTTCTCGACACCGGTGCGCTTGGCGACATTCTGATACTTGGAAGTCGGCTCGTAGACGATGGCATTGACGACATCAAGTTCCGCCAATGCCGCCTCGATAAGAGGACGCACGTCGCTCCAGTCGAGGCCTCCATTACCGCAGCCGAGTGGAGGAATTGCAATTGAATGAATTTTCTTCTCTTGAATTACTCGGACAAGATCCTTCAATCCATCCTCGACCCATTCGATCTTGGTTTTGACTCGCCAATGGGTCTTGGTCGGGAAATTGATGATCCAGCGCGGCCCGAAGAGTTCCTTGTTCTCGGTAACGAACATTTTGCCAATACGGACTTCGCCCGCATCGCAGGCGCGCGCATAGGCTTCGAAGTTTTTTGGAAATTGCTCCTTAAACATCAGGGCAATTCCTTTGCCCATGATTCCGACCGTGTTCACGGTGTTCACCACCGCGTCGACGTCGGCTTCAAGAAGATTGCCCTGCGTGTAAGTTACCATCAGAAATACCAGCCAGGTCGCGCCACAATTTTGAGATCGAGCCCAACCTCCTCCCGTTGCCGTTCGAGTGTTCCTTTTTCGTTCTCACTGAGGCAGACTATGCCTGCAAGGTGCTCGACTGGCAAGTGCCTGTGCACCAGCGCCTCGGCCTGGTAGCGGTCTGTCTTTTCGGGATCATCGACATCGCGTTTGAAGTCCCTCCGCTGCAGGATGCCCCAGTCGATCTTGTCGAGGTCGTCGAGCGAGGTGAAGAACTGCGCAGTCTGGAGGTATGCATGACGATCCGAGAACACGGTCGCTACGCCTCGATCCGCGAGCCCACGAAGTGACGACGCCATGATCACGATCTCCGCGTTCGGGAACTGACGAATACCTCCGTAACCAGTCTTGATATTGTACATCATCATCGAAAATGGCGTGAAATAGAACGGTATGTAGTCTGATAGTGTTCCACCCGGGGGCACTGGAACATTCCGTGCCGTCCGACGCTGAATCAGTTCAAGGTTCCCAATTCGCACGAAATTGGGGTCCTGCACACCGGAATTCTTGCAATGAAGCCCATGCCTGAGGATCCACGGCACATTGTTGATGTGCGTGATCCTAAAGATCAGTGCTTTTTCGGCGGTCAAGTTGGCCATGTCCCGATATCGATACAGTCTGGACCGACTTCCCTCAAGATGCTGTATAGCGGCCAGCGCCGTCGACCACGAAGCCGATTGACCGCTTCTGCGGTACCTGCTTGCCATTCAACCGCCAGACGATAACCGCGACGCCATACTGCCAGCGTCGGTTCGCCGTTGCCCGGCTGATCCCGAGTTCCCAGCAGATCGGCTTCCACGGCGTGCCATTCGCTCGAAGCCAGACGAGCCTTGCGTCGTCCTTCTCGAGCCAGCGCAGCCAGAGCATCGCCTCCTCGGCCTGCGTGATCTGACGCGGGCTGGGCCTCGGGCGACGCATCTGCGGCTCCTGACCGACCTTGTCGGCGAAGCTGTGGAAATACTCGGGCCAGGCGTTGAAGAAGCCCTGCGGCATCACGCCCGGCATCTGTCGCATCACGCCCGCCGCGAGCTCCAGCCGGTCCTGCACCTGCGCTGTGGTCCACTCACCCATGACGCGCCTCCCGTTCCCGCTTGCCATAGAGCCGCTCGCCGAGCTGGCGCACCAGTTCCCGCTCGGGCCAGGTCAGGCGATCGTCGTCGATGGCGACGGCCAGCAGGCCCTGTTCCTTCCAGCCTTCGCGCTTGACCTCGTCGGGGTTGCGGCGGCGACCGCCGTAGCTCTTGGGCGTGAACCGCATGCCGCTCATTGCACACCTCCCCGGGTCTCCAGCGCCCAGAGCAGGATCGCGATGGCGTCGGCCTCGTTGTCATCTGCGGGCGAGAAGCCGCGCGCGCGGGCGGCGGCCATCATGGCGTCCTTGTTCGCGTTGCCCTTGCCGGTGGCGTGGCGCTTGATGGTGCCGACCGGCACGCCCTGATAGGCAACGCCCGCGGTCTCCGCCCACGACGTCAACGTGGCGAGCAGCCCGCCATAGACATGGGCAGCGTCGGTGCCGACGTGTCTGCGCACCTCCTCGAAATGGATGGCGGTGATGGTGCCGGCGTCGTTCGCCAGCTGCTCTAGCCAGCCCCGGAACCGCAGGTAGCGCATGCCGCCGCCGTCGTAGCGGCTGGGTCGGAAGGACACGGTGCCGCTGGTGATCAGTCCGTCAGCGGCCTGCAGGGCCCAGCCGGTCGTGGTGCCGAGATCGAGGGCGAGGACGACAGGCACGCCGGGGAACGGGGCGCTCATGGGTGACGGGGTCAGAGATACGTGGGCCATGATGGGCTCCTTTCCGGGTTGCTGCTCGATGGGGTGACGGGCGGGACATGCAGCCTTTGAGACTGCCCAGGGGTAGGTGGTGAGGAACGGATCCTCCTTCACCTGATGCTTGCTCAGCTTCTTGGTGTGGTGGATCAGGATGATCCCGCAGTCGGAGTTCACGTGGTCGCGAAGCACCTCGACCCGGTCCTTGAGAAAGAACATCATCGCAGCGTTGTCGTTCTCGCCACCGCCGTCAGGTCCGCCGTCGAACAGGTTGCGGATCGGGTCGATGCACAGGATGTCGACGGGCTCGGCCGGGAACGCCTGCTGGATCGCCTGCGCGACCAGCGCGCTGCCACCCTCATCGAGCAGGAGTTTCAGCTTCGGCGTGACGACAAGATTTTCGCGGGCGGCGGCCATCACCTCGGGCGGCAGGCCGATCTGCTGCATGCGCTCGCGCAGATAATGGTACTGGATCTCGGCCTGCAGATAGAACACGCGCAGCGGCCGTGGCGGCGTGAAGCCAAGGAACGAAACACCGGCAGCGGTAACGTTGGCGCGGGTGCTGGAGCCGTTCCCGGCAGAGTGGCAGATGCAGCAAATTTGAGAAAGGACCGTGTATACTCACTCTCTGATGCGTCGTCGCTGCTTCCTGCAAGCCAACAGAGCCGCTGGTTCGCCGAACGGTCAAGATGGGACGCATCAACCACTGTTTGGAGCATATTTTGTGTCGCATTTGCTCCCGGAGTCTGCCAGTAGTAGCGCATGACTGAATCGCTCGATCCCGCGCCCGAATCTCCGGTCGAAGAAAAGACCCGCGCCCGCAGCACCCCGACTTCCACTGTCGGGAGGGGGAAGGCGATCAAGCGTGCAGATCTGCCTGAGGCGGATCAGTGGTCCGACGGTCAGACGACGGTCATGTTCGGGGATAGCCTCGATCACTACGCTGCTTGGGATGCGCCCGATTGCATCGTATCAGACGGCGCCTACGGGGTTCTCGGTTTTGAGGGCGATACATCCGATCATACCGGCATGCCCGAATGGTATGAGCCGCATATCGCGGCGTGGTCGGCCCGTGCCAAGGGCAGCACCATGCTCTGGTTCTGGAACTCAGAGATTGGCTGGGCGACCGTTCACCCAGTCCTAGAGAAACATGGCTGGCGTTACGTGAACGCCAACATCTGGGACAAGGGCATCGGTCACATTGCTGGAAACGTGAACACAAAGAAGATCCGGCGCTTTCCCGTCGTCTCCGAAGTCTGCGTTCAATACGTTCGCGAGCCCCGCGTGAAAGGTCGCCATATCAAGTTCTGGTTGCTCGAGGAATGGAAGCGCACTGGCCTTCCGGTTCGCGAGTCGAACAAGGCGTGCGGGGTCGCCGACGCCGCAACACGGAAGTATCTCGACCAAGGGCATCTCTGGTATTGGATGCCGGCCGAGAAATTCCAGATGCTGGTCGACTACGCCAACACGCACGGCATCCCTGAAGGTCGCCCTTACTTCTCGCAAGATGGCGTGCGCCCAATGACCTCCGCCGACTGGGAAGAGACCCGCTCTCACTTCGAGTGCCCTCATGGCATGACGAACGTGTGGAGCCGCCCAGCATTGCGTGGAGCAGAGCGTATCAAAACGAACGGCGCATCTGGTCGGGCAGTGCATCTCAACCAGAAGCCGCTCGACCTCATGACCAGGACCATCGAAGCGACGACCCGGCCCGGGGAGGTCGTGTGGGAACCGTTCGGCGGCCTGTTCTCTGCTTCAGTCGCTGCGCGGAGACTGGGACGAAGGTCGTTCTCCGGAGAGATCGACCCAACCTACTTCCATTACGGTCTGGAGCGGATCATTCGAGAAGCTGGTCAGCGTCCTCTTCTTTGATGTTGAGCTTCTCTTCGAGGATCTTTGCGACGTACCCATCAGCGCGTCGCACCTCTTGCTCGGCGGCCTTGATCTGACGAGCCGCAACCTCGATCGCGTTCTGGTCTTGCTTCTCCTCAGCAGTTTCCTGCGCCTTGATCGCTTTCCGCAGTTTCGCTTCAGCTTTGGCGCTCGACCGGAAAAGGTTCGCCCACTGCGAGATCGTCATTCCCTGGCTCTTTAGCGTAACCGCCCGATTCCCGCCCCAGTCTGACCGTAGTATGCTCAGTCCATGGAGATTGATCGGGACAAGATCGACGA
>NZ_JBHRXY010000074.1:0-5805 GCF_042648745.1 Paracoccus angustae | reverse complement strand
GACAGCTTCTTCTATGTGGAAGGCACCGGCCTGGCCGAAACCGTCACCGTCCGGTCCACCGGCGAGGTGAACCTCCACCACGGCAACACCGTCTGGCTGACCCCGGACGAAGGCAAAATCCACAAGTTCGACACCAACGGAGACCGCATCTGATGCGACTGAAAGGAAAGCGCGCGCTGATCACCGGCGCGGCGCGCGGCATCGGGCTGGAATTCGCCCGCGCCTACAGGGCCGAAGGCGCCCGCGTGGCGATGGGCGACATCAACATCGACGCGGCCCGGCAGGCAGCCGAATCCTTGGGTGACGGCGCCATCGCCGTGCGGCTGGACGTGACCGACCAATCCTCCATCGACGCTTGCGTGGCCGAGGTGGAAGGGGCCTTCGGCGGCATCGACATCCTGGTCAACAACGCCGCCCTGTTCACCGCAGCCCCCATCGCGGAAATCACCCGCGCCGACTACGACCGCATCTTCGCCGTCAACGTGGCGGGCACGCTGTTCACCATGCAGGCCGTCGCGCGCGGCATGATCGAACGCGGGCAGGGCGGCAAGATCATCAACATGGCCTCCCAGGCCGGTCGGCGCGGAGAGGCCCTGGTCGCCGTCTACTGCGCCAGCAAGGCCGCCGTCATCAGCCTGACCCAGTCGGCGGGGCTGAACCTGATCAAGCACGGCATCAACGTGAACGCCATTGCCCCCGGCGTGGTCGATGGCGAGCATTGGGACGGCGTGGACGCCTTTTTCGCCAAATACGAGGGCAAGGAGCCCGGCCAGAAGAAGAAGGAAGTCGGCGCCGCCGTCCCCTTCGGCCGCATGGGCACCGCCGCGGATCTGACCGGCATGGCGATCTTCCTGGCCTCGCCCGAGGCCGACTACATCGTCGCCCAGACCTACAACGTCGATGGCGGCAACTGGATGAGCTGAGGCTCGTCCCCCAGAAGAAAGGTTCGGCCATGGCCGTTTCGTTGAACGCATCCGCGCTGAAAGACCTGCCCGAGACCGTGGGCCGCCCGGCATACGACCGCGCCGCCCTGCGCCCCGGCATCCTCCATGTCGGCGTCGGCAATTTCCACCGCGCCCATATGGCCTATTACCTCGACCGGCTGTTCGACCAGGGCGAGGGGCATGACTGGGCGCTGATCGGCGCGGGCGTCCGTCCCGGGGATGCCGTCATGCGCGACCGGCTGGCCGCGCAGGACTGGCTGACCACCGTGGTGGAATTGGACCCGAACGGGCTGAACGCGCGCGTGATCGGGTCCATGGTCGATTTCGTTCCCGTGGAGCCGCAGGCGGTGATCGCGGCCATGGCCGACCCCGCGATCCGCATCGTGTCGCTGACCATCACCGAAGGCGGCTATTACGTCGATGCCAAGACCGACGGCTTTGACGCGGCCCACCCGGATATCGCCCATGACGCCGCCCACCCGGACGCGCCGCGCACCGTTTTCGGCATGATCCTGGCCGCGCTGCGGCAGCGTCGGGACGCGGGGGCCGAGCCCTTCACGGTGCTTTCCTGCGACAACCTGCCGGAAAACGGCCATGTCTGCGCGCGCACGGTGACGGAACTGGCGCAACTGTCGGACCCGGCGCTGGCCGAATGGATCCGGCGCAAGGTGGCTTTTCCGAATTCCATGGTCGATTGCATCACCCCCGCCACCTCCGACCGCGAACGGGCGCTTGTCGGCCACCGCTTCGGCATCATCGACGCCGTTCCCGTGGTCTGCGAGCCGTTCCGCCAATGGGTGCTCGAGGACAACTTTCCCCAGGGGCGCCCGCCGCTGGAAAAGGTCGGCGCGGAATTCGTGGCCGATGTCGGCCGCCACGAGCTGATGAAGCTGCGCATCCTGAACGGCGGCCACGCGGCCATCGCCTATCCCTCGGCCTTGCTGGGGCACCACTTCGTTCACGACGCCATGGCCGACCCGCAGATCGCCGCCTGGCTGCGCGCCCTGGAAACGCGCGAGATCATCCCGACCCTGCAACCCATTCCCGGCGTCAGCTATGACGATTACCTGGACCTGATCGTCAGCCGCTTCGCCAACCCCGAGGTCGGCGACACGATCCCGCGCCTGTGCCTGGACGGGTCGAACCGGCAGCCCAAGTTCATCCTGCCGACGCTGGCCGATGCCCTGAAGGACGACCGCGGCATCGACGGGCTGGCGCAAGAAGTCGCCTTCTGGTGCCGCTATTGCGAACGCAGGGACGAGGCGGGCAACGAAATCGCGCCCAACGACGACAACAGCGATACGCTGCGCGACTATGCCCTTGCCTCGCGCCGCGACCCCCTGGCCTTCCTGGCGAACGAGGCCGTGTTCGGTCCGCTGGCCGCCAATCCCCGCTTCCAGGAGGCTTTCTCCCGCAAGCTGGAACTGGTGCAAACCCGGGGCGTGCGCGCCGCCATCGACAGCTATCTGTCGGGCGAATAAAGGAAAAACCGGCCCGCGAAGGCCGGTTCCGGCATCAGGGCCGCAGCACCTGGATCGTCACATAGCCCAGGTCCGGCCCGATCCACTGACGCGACACGGCGATCTGGCCGCCCTGCACCATGTAGCTGTTCTGAAAGCTGGTGCCGTGGCCTTCGCAGCTTTCCACCGTCACGCCGGGACGCGGGCCGGCGCCCACGGTGCAGGCGAACTGCAAGGGCCGCTCCACCCCGTCGCCCGCGAAATATCGCATGATGCGCGTGCCGTTGCCCGCCGCGCCCGCGCGGATCAGGGATTCCGTCCCCGGCTCGGCCACGGACAGGTCATGGCCCAGGCCGCGCGTGCCGACCAGCATCCCGCCCCGCAGGATCAGCGCCTCCTCGGCCGGGGTCATGAAGGTGCGCAGGGTGCCGTTCTGCCCGGTCATCGCCATCACCTGCGTGCGGCCCAGGCTTTCGAAGCCCGCCTGGATCAGCGGGCCGGGATTGACGCGCAGCGCCTCGGCCGCGGCCTCCTGCGGGGACTTGGCAGGCGCTGCGGGCTGGCCGGACGCGCGGCGTTCCGCGACGATCTGGCCTGCCGTCTGCGCCAGCGCGCCGAAGGGTCCGGCGCCTTCGCTGTCGTTGCCGCACCCGGCCAGTCCTGCCAGCAGGGACACCGCCAGCGTGATCTTCAGGACGCCGTTCATCATCGCCAGAACCTCCCCCAGCCTTCATAGAGTTTGACGGAATGACTGTCCCGGACATGGTCGTACAGGCGGTCGCGGACGTTCAGCTGCGCCCCGCCGTCGCGCGACAGGGACCGCAGGTCGGCGCTGACGCGCTCGCGCGAGGGCTGGCCGGTTGCCCAGCCGAGCGGGATCGACAGGGTGACGCCCTTGTCGAAGCTGCCCTCGCCGAATTCCTCGGACGAAAGGTCGGTCTTGGTCGCATAGGCCCCGATCCGCCAGCCGTTGGCGAATTCGCGCGTCAGGGTCAGCGTCGCACCCTTGTCGCCCGCCAGATACTTGCCCACGTCAAGCTGCGCCGTGAAGCCCCGGGCGAATTCGTAATAGGCCGAAACATGGCCCATCGTGACCTCGTAGTCGCGGAAATCGAACAGCTGGTCGAAGTCGCGCTTCTTCACGCGGTTGACCTCGGCCCCCAGGGCGAAGGGAGAATTGACCGGCTTCCACAGCACCTCGGTCGAGACGCCGCCGAAGGCGCGTTCCAGAAGACCGGTGGTCACGCGGGTATAGACGGTGGGCGCGGGCTTGGCATACCAGGCCAGCGTCAGTTCCGGGATCACCGGGTCGTTGTTGCCGGTATACATGCGCGTGTCCGACCGGACGCGCGGCACGCCCTCGGGGGTGGTTTCCAGGGCGGGATTGGCTTCGTATTCCCCGGGCGTGAAATGCTCGCCCCGCCCGCAGCGGCCATAGGCCTCGCAGAACGCGCGGTCCGAGGGGATGCCCGGCCCGCGCTGGTCGATGTTGCCGAAGGCCCGCTGGCGCAGGGCGCCGGTCAGGACCAGCCCCGGCGCGATCTCGTAGCTGGCGCGGGCCTCGGCCCCGACCTCGTGGGTCAGTCCGTCCTCGGCGCTGAAGATGCCGAGATCGACGTAAGGCTTGATCGACCAGCGGAAGCGCGGATAGGCGCCCTCGCTGCGCACCAGGCCCGGCGCGCCTGCCGGGGCGTCCGACAGGGCCGAGACGGCGGCGATCTGCCCGGCCTCGGTGTTCTCCAGCCGCTCGATGTCCGAGCGGCGGAGGGTGACGGATGACGTGGGCACCCCGTCGGCGGTCGAGGTGATCACAAAGGTCTCGACCGAAGGGGGCAGGGCGCGGGTCATCAGGCGCGCGGTGCGGCCGATGGCCTCGGCCTGGCTGACATGGCGCCCGTTGCGCAGGCGGACCTCGGCCCGGTCGGGCCGCAGCGCCATGTTTTCAAGGGTCTGGCCTTCCTTGGCCATGGCCTGCCCGAGCGCGGTCTGGATCGCGGGCCGCGCGGTCGGATCCTGCGCCCAGATGCCCGACCAGCCGTCGGGATCGGCCTGGGGCGCAGGACGCGGGCGGACCGGGGCCGGAGCCTTTTCCAGCCCCGAGGGATAGGGCGCCTCGCGCGGGTTCAGGGCGATGGAGAACTGCGCCCCGAAGGTGTTGCCGCCGATGGTGTAAAGGCCGACCTCGTAATTGCCGCCGAAGCGGTAGAAGGCGGCAAGGTTCAGCTTGCTGTCCGGTTCTTCGCCCTGCTGGAAGACCCGGCCGTTGCTGTATCGCGTCACATAGTCGGTGTTGGAATATTCCGCGACCAGGTTCAGCCGGTCATTGACCTGCCAGCTGACCGAGGCGAAGGGCCGGGCGCCGCCCCGGAACCATTGGTCCACGTTGGGCGTCCCGCCCTCGTCGGTGGTGTCGATGGTGCGCGGCTTGCCCGCCAGCACGCCCCAGCCGAGACCGGCCGAGACGCGGACCGAAGGCGTCACCGTCCTGGTGGCGACGATGTATTCGCCCGAATAAACGCCGGTGCCCAGGAAGTCCTGCAAGCCGACGGCCACCGCCGGGCGCCAGCCCTGTTCGTCCAGCACCTGATAGCGCAGGTCCGCCGAGCGGTCCGAGATATAGCCGTCGTTGCGGTAATCGTTGATGCCTTCCACCCGGGAATAGCGCAGCACGGTCGTCAGCCCCGGCAGCGCCTGAAAGACGACGCTGCTGCGGCGGCCGTAATCCGACCACGAGACCGTCGCCCCCAGGGTTCCGTCGGGCAGCGTTTCCGCCGTCGGCGTGTCGATGCCGCCCGGCAGGCCATAGGTGGACATGCTCCGCCCATACATCGGTTCCGCGACGGCAATCGTGCCGGCCGAGCCGATCACCAGGGCCACGGGCAGGGTGGTCGCCATCAGGCGTCCTAGAAGGGGGGATCGGCGCATGGGTGGCGTGTCCTCGTTCTGCTTTGGCCGGATCATAAGGGCAAACCGCCCCGCTGGCAGCCCGGCAACGCAACATGGCCGGCATGGTGCGTCCTGGCTGCCGCAGGGGGCCGCGATCACTCGGCGGGTTCGGTCGTGGTCGTGGCGGCGCCCGATGCGGTTCCGGGCGCGGCCGGGGCGGCGGGCGGGATCGGTGCCGCAGGCGTGCCGGCCGCAGCCGGGGCGTCGGCTTCGGGCGGAGGCGGCAGGTCCGCCGTGCCTTCCGAGGCGGGCGCGGCAGGCGCGGCCGCTGCCGGGGGCGTGGCGGACCGGGCGGCGGCGGGCGGGGTCTGCTCCTCGGCCTGAGGGGCGGGGGCGGGGGCGGGGGCCGACGCCGCGGGGGCCGAGGCCGCTGGGGTCGGGGCCGCCGGGGTTGGGGCCGCCGGGGTCGGGGCGGGCGTTTCCTCGGCTGCGGCGGGCGTCGGGGCCGGGCGGGC
>NZ_JBHRXY010000073.1:0-5809 GCF_042648745.1 Paracoccus angustae | reverse complement strand
TAAATACCGCTTCACCGAAGGCGGGAACGCTGATGGGGACGGGGAAGCGGGCTTTTTGGTTTGTGGACCTTGAGGAAATTCTGGGAATGGATGACCGGACGTGGCGTCGTGAGAGTGGCGCTTGTTCCGTGATTTTGGTTCCTTTGCTTTTTGACATTGATGGATATCTGAAGGGATATGCGGGCGGTTTGGTTGTTTTTCGACTGATGAGCTTGCATATCGGCCTGGTAGCGAAAGCGATGATCCAGGTGTCAGCTTCACTGTTTGGCGGCTCACGGGTTCACTGTGGGACGACAAGCAGAGATGATTGTCCGGTCTTTCGGGGCCGGATGACAGATGTGCAAGGTTCGACGTCAAGGATAGCGCCAGCGATGGTGCTTTCAACTTGAGAGTTTGATCCTGGCTCAGAACGAACGCTGGCGGCAGGCCTAACACATGCAAGTCGAGCGAGCATTTCGGTGCTAGCGGCGGACGGGTGAGTAACGCGTGGGAACGTGCCCTTTTCTGCGGAATAGTCCTGGGAAACTGGGGGTAATACCGCATACGCCCTTTTGGGGAAAGATTTATCGGAGAAGGATCGGCCCGCGTTGGATTAGGTAGTTGGTGGGGTAATGGCCCACCAAGCCGACGATCCATAGCTGGTTTGAGAGGATGATCAGCCACACTGGGACTGAGACACGGCCCAGACTCCTACGGGAGGCAGCAGTGGGGAATCTTAGACAATGGGGGCAACCCTGATCTAGCCATGCCGCGTGAGTGATGAAGGCCTTAGGGTTGTAAAGCTCTTTCAGCTGGGAAGATAATGACGGTACCAGCAGAAGAAGCCCCGGCTAACTCCGTGCCAGCAGCCGCGGTAATACGGAGGGGGCTAGCGTTGTTCGGAATTACTGGGCGTAAAGCGCACGTAGGCGGACCGGAAAGTTGGGGGTGAAATCCCGGGGCTCAACCCCGGAACTGCCTTCAAAACTACTGGTCTGGAGTTCGAGAGAGGTGAGTGGAATTCCGAGTGTAGAGGTGAAATTCGTAGATATTCGGAGGAACACCAGTGGCGAAGGCGGCTCACTGGCTCGATACTGACGCTGAGGTGCGAAAGCGTGGGGAGCAAACAGGATTAGATACCCTGGTAGTCCACGCCGTAAACGATGAATGCCAGTCGTCGGGTTGCATGCAATTCGGTGACACACCTAACGGATTAAGCATTCCGCCTGGGGAGTACGGTCGCAAGATTAAAACTCAAAGGAATTGACGGGGGCCCGCACAAGCGGTGGAGCATGTGGTTTAATTCGAAGCAACGCGCAGAACCTTACCAACCCTTGACATCCCTGGACATCCCGAGAGATCGGGCTTTCACTTCGGTGACCAGGAGACAGGTGCTGCATGGCTGTCGTCAGCTCGTGTCGTGAGATGTTCGGTTAAGTCCGGCAACGAGCGCAACCCACGTCCCCAGTTGCCAGCATTCAGTTGGGCACTCTGTGGAAACTGCCGGTGATAAGCCGGAGGAAGGTGTGGATGACGTCAAGTCCTCATGGCCCTTACGGGTTGGGCTACACACGTGCTACAATGGTGGTGACAGTGGGTTAATCCCCAAAAGCCATCTCAGTTCGGATTGTCCTCTGCAACTCGAGGGCATGAAGTTGGAATCGCTAGTAATCGCGGAACAGCATGCCGCGGTGAATACGTTCCCGGGCCTTGTACACACCGCCCGTCACACCATGGGAGTTGGGTCTACCCGACGGCCGTGCGCTAACCAGCAATGGGGGCAGCGGACCACGGTAGGCTCAGCGACTGGGGTGAAGTCGTAACAAGGTAGCCGTAGGGGAACCTGCGGCTGGATCACCTCCTTTCTAAGGAAGCTTCTGGCAGGACCGCTTGCGGTTCTCGTGAAGCGACTTAGCAGGCATCCGAGATCAGGATGCCACATATGACGGCCGGACCGTCCTCATATCCCTTCAGTGTCAGAAAGCCAGGCCAGCCTGTGGCCGGCCTCCGGGTCGGTAGCTCAGGTGGTTAGAGCGTACGCCTGATAAGCGTAAGGTCGGAGGTTCAAGTCCTCCTCGACCCACCAGATCATTGGTGGAGCACGCCTGACAGGCGTGAGGCTTCGCAGCCGGTTCCGCGGGGATCGAAAGGTCCGGTGGACCTTTCGAAGGCGGAGAAGGCCCCGGCAGGGGCGGTTCAAGTCCTTCTCGACCCACCATTGCCTTATCAGGGGCCTTAGCTCAGTTGGTAGAGCGCCTGCTTTGCAAGCAGGATGTCATCGGTTCGAATCCGTTAGGCTCCACCAAACTTCCCCGACATGATCAGCAAGCCTTGCTTGGCAAGGTTTGCTCGTCCTGTCGGACGCAGTCTTCGCAAGAAGACGTTTAACATCGTTCAGAGAGATAATCAGCGTTGTCGGCGCATCCCGAGTGGGGGATGCGTGGTTCGCAAGAACCAACGGCGGCGTTGTCCAAGTCAAGTACACTAACCAAAGTGTGTCCATGCCGCGCAAGCGGCCTCCGGCATTGAGCCGGCGCGCCGCGAGGCACATGGACATGCGGGAATAGTATGCATGCGATGCGGAAGCGAACGGGATGCGGGCAACAAAGGGCCGCGTTCCTGGAAGGCGCAAGTCTTTCTTCTTCCGGATCAAATCAAGCGCGATAAGGGCGTTTGGTGGATGCCTTGGCAGCAAGAGGCGATGAAGGACGTGATACCCTGCGATAAGCCATGGGGAGCCGGGAATAGGCTTTGATCCATGGATCTCCGAATGGGGAAACCCACCTGATGCTTGGTTGTTGTTTGCCGCTTGCGGCAGTCAACAATCGGGCAAACCAGGTATCTTGGACCTGAACACATAGGGTTCAAGAAGCGAACCCGGGGAACTGAAACATCTAAGTACCCGGAGGAAAGGAAATCAAACCAGAGACTCCGTTAGTAGTGGCGAGCGAACGCGGACCAGCCGAGCCTTGAGGATGACCGGAACAGACTGGAAAGTCTGGCCAGAGCGGGTGACAGCCCCGTACGGGAAGTCCGATGGGACGTATCAAGTAGGGCGGGACACGTGAAATCCTGTCTGAAGATCGGGGGACCACCCCCGAAGGCTAAGTACTCCTTGCTGACCGATAGCGAACCAGTACCGTGAGGGAAAGGTGAAAAGCACCCCGACGAGGGGAGTGAAACAGTTTCTGAAACCGGACGCCTACAAGCAGTCGGAGGGATCTTGCATCCTGACGGCGTACCTTTTGTATAATGGGTCAACGACTTGGTCTGTCTGGCAAGCTTAAGCCGTTAGGTGGAGGCGCAGCGAAAGCGAGTCTTAAATGGGCGCATGAGTCAGACGGATCAGACCCGAAACCGAGTGATCTAGGCATGAGCAGGATGAAGGTTGGGTAACACCAACTGGAGGTCCGAACCCACACCTGTTGAAAAAGGTCGGGATGACTTGTGCCTAGGGGTGAAAGGCCAATCAAACTCGGAGATAGCTGGTTCTCCGCGAAAGCTATTTAGGTAGCGCCTCGGACGTATCCTCCTGGGGGTAGAGCACTGCATGGATGATGGGGGCCCACAGCCTTACTGAGTCTAAGCAAACTCCGAATACCAGGAAGGACTATCCGGGAGACACACGGCGGGTGCTAACGTCCGTCGTGGAAAGGGAAACAACCCTGACCAACAGCTAAGGCCCCCAATTCGTGGCTAAGTGGGAAAGCATGTGAGACTTCCAAAACAACCAGGAGGTTGGCTTAGAAGCAGCCATCCTTTAAAGATAGCGTAACAGCTCACTGGTCTAAACAAGAGGTCTTGCGGCGAAGATGTAACGGGGCTCAAGCCACGAGCCGAAGCTTTGGATGCATCCTTCGGGATGCGTGGTAGCGGAGCGTTCTGTGATATGGGACGCTGCCTCTTTTGCCTGTTCGCAGGCAGCGGAGGCATTGTTCTGACTGTGAAGCCGGGGCGTGAGCCATCCGGTGGAGTGATCAGAAGTGAGAATGTTGACATGAGTAGCGACAAAGGGGGTGAGAGACCCCCTCGCCGAAAGTCCAAGGGTTCCTGCTTAAAGCTAATCTGAGCAGGGTGAGCCGGCCCCTAAGGCGAGGCCGAAAGGCGTAGTCGATGGGAACGGGGTTAATATTCCCCGGCCAGGAGATGGTGACGGATCGCAGGTGTTGTGAGGTCTTATCGGATTGACCTTGCAGCTGAGCGGTTCCTGGAAACAGCCCTCCAAGAAGACCGTACCCGAAACCGACACAGGTGGACTGGTAGAGAATACCAAGGCGCTTGAGAGAACCACATTTAAGGAACTCGGCAAAATACCTCCGTAAGTTCGCGAGAAGGAGGCCCGATTGGCAGGCAACTGTTGGTCGGGGGCACAAACCAGGGGGTGGCGACTGTTTACTAAAAACACAGGGCTCTGCGAAGCCGCAAGGCGACGTATAGGGTCTGACGCCTGCCCGGTGCCGGAAGGTTAAAAGGAGAGGTGCAAGCCTTGAATTGAAGCCCCGGTAAACGGCGGCCGTAACTATAACGGTCCTAAGGTAGCGAAATTCCTTGTCGGGTAAGTTCCGACCTGCACGAATGGCGTAACGACTTCCCCGCTGTCTCAAATGTGGACTCAGCGAAATTGAACTGTCTGTGAAGATGCAGACTTCCCGCGGTTAGACGGAAAGACCCCATGCACCTTTACTCCAACTTCGCACTGGCATCAGGATTGCGATGTGCAGGATAGGCGGTAGGCTTTGAAGCGGGGACGCCAGTTCCCGTGGAGCCGTCCTTGAGATACCGCCCTTCGCTGTTCTGATGTCTAACCGCGGCCCGTTATCCGGGTCCGGGACCCTGCGTGGTGGGGAGTTTGACTGGGGCGGTCGCCTCCCAAACAGTAACGGAGGCGCGCGAAGGTTGGCTCAGAGCGGTCGGAAATCGCTCGTTGAGTGCAATGGCAGAAGCCAGCCTGACTGCAAGACTGACAAGTCGAGCAGAGTCGAAAGACGGCCATAGTGATCCGGTGGTCCCGAGTGGAAGGGCCATCGCTCAACGGATAAAAGGTACGCTGGGGATAACAGGCTGATGATGCCCAAGAGTCCATATCGACGGCATCGTTTGGCACCTCGATGTCGGCTCATCTCATCCTGGGGCTGGAGCAGGTCCCAAGGGTATGGCTGTTCGCCATTTAAAGAGGTACGTGAGCTGGGTTTAGAACGTCGTGAGACAGTTCGGTCCCTATCTGCCGTGGGTGTTGGAGACTTGAGAGGAGTTGCCCCTAGTACGAGAGGACCGGGGTGAACGTTCCACTGGTGGACCTGTTGTCGTGCCAACGGCAGTGCAGGGTAGCTATGAACGGACAGGATAAACGCTGAAGGCATCTAAGCGTGAAGCCCCCCTCAAAACAAGGTCTCCCTTGAGAGCCGTGGAAGACCACCACGTCGATAGGCCGGAGGTGTAAGCGTGGCAACACGTTCAGCTGACCGGTACTAATGGCTCGATAGGCTTGATTTGATCCGGAAGAAGAAGGACTTCTTCCAACGCATCCTTGGACAACACCTTCCCGTGCAAACGGGAAAACGCTGAGCGTTTCTTTCCCGGTCTGGTGGCCCTAGCGCGAGCAAAACACCCGATCCCATCCCGAACTCGGCCGTTAAGTGCCGCTGCGCCGATGGTACTGCGTCTCAAGACGTGGGAGAGTAGGTCACCGCCAGACCTGGAAAGAAACGCATCTCCCTGAAACGATCATCCCTCCGATCCAAGGACAACAATGGCGCGGGGTAGAGCAGCCCGGTAGCTCGTCAGGCTCATAACCTGAAGGTCGTAGGTTCAAATCCTACCCCCGCAACCA
>NZ_JBHRXY010000072.1:0-5874 GCF_042648745.1 Paracoccus angustae | reverse complement strand
GCGGCAGCCAGCATCCGGCGTGCCCCATCGCGAGCGATCTCGGTCAGCGGGTCCTCAACAGATTCCGGCTGACGAAGAGTGATGATGTCTGTAGTCTTCTCCATGGCGTATCGTTCCTTTTGGAAGTTCTGGCAGGCTTCGACACCCGCCACGATACGCCGCCCTCTCAAATCCCGTCACCCATTTCCCCGCATAGCTCCGCTCGCGGCGACTGCAGCCTCATCGTCTTGATTAGCGGTGAGCATCGACCCGATGGATGAGATGTGAAGGGTCGCTGCGGCGTGCACGAATATCTGCGAAGCGGCGCAGAGTGGACGATCAGCCAAGATCTATGTCATCCAAATCCGTGAATGATTGGAGAAGCATCGCAGTAGTAACCTCGTCTCGTACAACATCCATTTCAGCAGATGCCCCTGCCCTGAATGATTCACGTAATGCAATGTGCGCTTCAAAAGTCTCGATCCGAGAGGCGTTTGCTGTCATTTGCCTTAAGGCCATATGATGGCGATCATGATCACCTGCCCGTACCATCTGCGGCAGCATGTCAATTACAGGAAGCGCAACTCCTTCTATTTGAGCAGTTTTGTACGCGGCGACCTGCCCAAGCACACCACACAAAAAGCCAAGATCAGGAGCGATGCGTATGGCGAAGCGGCGAGCCCGTTGTGCCGTAAAGGATTGGTTAGCGGGTTGTTTGACCTCTCCTTCTTGCGCTCGAATGAATGTGAGAAGCCAAGCCTCGATTTCGACTAGCGTGCGTCCAGCGCACCACATCGAAACCAACGTCTTTAGCGCTCCCAGTATCCGCTTAGCTTTGGCCTTTGGTTTTGTATCATTCGTGTAAGCGCGGCTGAAAACAGCCTCGAGAGCTGTTTCTCTAACAAAGATCGTCAGATCCAACGGATGTTCTGCCACGATATCAAGCAGCCAGTTGACCCAGTCCGCAGTAGCTGTCTTTTCACTGGGTGCCTGATCAAACGCCTCGACTAATCGCTCGATTAATCTTGGTGGAACACCGTTACGAACAGCAATTTCCCTTTGCCAATCAAGAACGGGCGGATCTTCCAGTTGCTCCTCGGCAGCCTTGAGCGCGGTTCGGCGACGTTCAAGCCATTTGTCCGCCCCCGAAGCATTAACTTCCCTTCGTCGGAAGAACCCCAGAGAGCGGCGAACTACATCATCGAAGCCGCTCTCTCCTGCCGTCGTGACAGCAGATAAACGCCGGATTATCGATTGTACTTTTGGATCGGGGTTGGCGAATACCTCAATCCGATCAAGCAACAACTCGATCGGATCGTAAATCTTCTCACAAGCATCCTGTTCGGAGAAGACAGTCTTCAGGATACCCTCGGGCGGAAGGGAAATGTTCTCTCTCTCCACACTGATCGGCTTCGCAGGAACAACGATCGCCAGACCGGTTGCGGCGTATGCCGCGCGTCCAGCCCTTCCAAGTGCGTTGAGTATCTCGTGAGGGCGCAAATCTGTGCGGGGATTGCCACTCGGATCTTCAGCCGTGCTCCTGTCGGTGCCCGCGAGAATCACAACATCGCACGGAAGATTTAATCCCTGCGCAATCGTGGAGGTTGCGGCGATTACATCAAGGCCCAGCTCTTCGCTCTCGGAATCTCTGCGAACCCGAAAGACGCTTTCTGTCAGCCTTCGCTCCAATGGCAGCAGATCACCATGATGCACCGTTGCCCTGCACCCTGTGGGATCGAATGTCGCTTCGGCCGCTCCCACATCTTTCAGAACTGACTTACGCATTTCCTTCTGCGTTTCATCCAGCACAATCGTAGCCGGGGCCAGAAGTTCATTGATGTGATCCGCCACACTCCCACATGCTTTGGTATCATTGCAAAAGACGATCACGCGTTTTCCAACGGCTGCGTAGTCAGCTGCGATCTGGGCAGCGACTTCGTTCCTGTTCGACGTAAATTTACCATAGATGTTTTTCACAAGCGGCGGGCGTCTATCCGTCAGCGCCTGCACAACTAGCTTTTCCGGTCTTTTGGGATGCCAACCAGAGATCAATGAAAAGAGCCCGAGAGGTTGTGCGGGAACCCGGCTTCGCGCCGACTTGGTCTTTGCCTTCGATGCGACTTGCGCAGCTTTAAACACGTCTGAGCGATCATAGATGACACAAGAGCGAAGTTGCCGTGTTGGCTTCCAAGGATCGTCGAACGCCTCAACCTCCCTTCCTGTTACTACCCGCAGCCAACGTGCTATTTCGCCACCGTTGGCCACCATTGCAGATAACAGCAGCAAGTCTGCTTCCTTGCGATGACGGAGAAACGTCAGGAGCGCCAGCATCGCGTCGATTGCGCGTGCGCTGACCTTCGATGAGGTAGTCGGATCATCGGCACTAATGAGATGAAATTCGTCGAAGACAAGGAGGCCAACCTTGTCGAATAGTTCGGGCGCGAAGCTCAGAAGGGCGAGGCAACGCTCTGGCGTCATGACTGAGAATGGCGGCAGCCTATCGCCGAGTTCCTCGAATGCGACGTCTTCAACAACGCTAACCGCTTCGAGCCTCCCAATCTGTGCAGAGAGATCTGTCTCAACCTGATCAACGAGAGCATGGGTTGGAGCCAGGTAGACGACGCTTTCGCCCGAACATAGGGTCGCTGCGATTTTCAGGACAGATAGCGTGGTTTTCCCGGAGCCGGTGGGAGAAGTCATCACCATGGACCTGCCACGGTTCAGGTATCCCGTTTTGACTGCTTTCAGGTGATTGATCCACAGAAACGGACGCGATTGCGCCTGAGACAAAAGCCAGTCAGTCCATGTATCGGCTTGTGCTCCAGATGGTGTTGGCAGCCGAACTAGCATTGCGGCCTGCATGCCATTGACGAGCCGGCTCAAGAGCGTTGCCAGATGGTGCGGCCCGGCAAACTGGTGGTGCACCGTGCCTTCTACAGCAAGGTTGATCTCCACCGCAGAAGCCTCCGACAGGCGGATAACCCGCCTAAGCCTTGAGCGAATGTCAGAGTCGGACACAGAGCTCCCGCGCGCTTCCTGTCCAAGTCCCTGAATCACGTAAGCACATTCCCTTAAAAGAAGGTCCGTAGCTACTTCGCGGCTATCATTCGTTGCAATGCGGTCTTCACTAAAGTCCCGTTCTATCAGCGTGGTAAGATTGCCGGTCGCTAATTCCCGGAGGCTTAGGATCAGAGATCGTCGAACTGCCCGCCTTTCTCCCTTAGCGCGGAGTTGACCCGCCACTTCCGCCGCATCGGCCGCCCGATCAGCAATTAGGAACAGGAGCGTCGCTGAAATCGAAGATCCGATTGCATCACTCGAAACGACAGTTGGTCGGTCCATTGCCGCTTCGCGAACACGGCTCAATATCTGATGAGCACTCGCGGCGACGAAAGCCGCAGCGCGCGTCTGCTCAGGTCGAAGATTGAGTGCGACGTAGGCTTCGAAGGTCGAAGCAAGGCGTCGCACCCGGTCGAGTACATCGCTTGCGACCTCAGGTTCACCTTCGCGGGACAGGAGGCGGACTGTGGCTAGCTCTATGTGAGCGGCCGTCAGTAGCTCGTCCAGGGTTTCCGGATCGAGGCCAGGCAGGTCAGGAGCTTGTCGTAGGAGCGCGCGGGAACTTGGGTCAAACACCGGCGATTTCCTCCACCTTGGCAGCCACCTCGTTGGCGAGAAGAGCTAATCCTTTACGCACATCCTTGAAGGCCAGCACGCCGGCGGTACGAGATTCAAGCGCACCACCAGCGACCGCTTCAAAGCCGGCTATGAGGTGCTGAAAATTCCCGGCCTTGCGTTGATCTTCGCCAGTCGCCACAGCAACCCTGAAGTTGCGAGCGCCTTCCCAAAAAATCTCGTCGACCGCCGCTTCAGCGTCGATGTTGGGAACACCTTTCAGCAAGGTCACGAGGTCTGCAAGGATCTCATCATCGCGATCGCCGCATAGAATAGTTTCGATTTCAGACCATACGCTGGAACTTATCAGGCTGCGGGGCGATTTCGAAGCCTTATCCTCGCAAAGCACGATACGTATGATCTCCTGCCCACTATCCCCCAGTTCGATGATGAAGCCGTCAAAGCCTTTATCTGCCTGTCGAACATGAGGTGAAGTCATATAGCCGTGCGGATGTGCTTGCCGTGAAGCAACCCAGGAAATGTGTTGGAACAGAAGCCCGTCTCGGTGAAGGATCGAAGTCCTGATCCGCTTTTTTGCCGCCTCTTTCTCCTCGTCGGTTCCCGACTGGAGTAGGTTCACATCCTTTACCCGCGGAGCCGTCAACTTCCGAACTATGTTTTCGACCACTCTGCCTTTTGAGACCCTTCGGCGCGGATCCAGAGCATTGATTATCCGCTGAGCGTTTTCCTCCTGCCTCAAGTAGAGATAGGCGATAACTTCAACCAATTTCGATCGGTTCTTTGTATCAATGGACCACTCTGAAAACTCACACTCAGAGGTGGCTGATGGCGTCAATGACAGCAGCATATTGAAATTTTTCCGAAGCGGTTTTTACCGAATGATATTTTGATATGAAAGGACATAGCGATGAGAAACAACCCATTACTACATTTTCTTTCTTTCCAAAGTGCATTGACCACGACTGCAGCGAACCGAGGAAAGGTGCGCTTCGCATCCACGCCGACGGGGTTTGCGCTGCACTCCTAGTCGAACGGCAGCATTCGGAAATGCGGCATCGCATCCGCCGCTGACGGCGTTCATCAGCTAGGGACCGACTGTGCTTCCTGTATCTGCATTCGCTGCGGCTTGCCCGACTATCGGCTTAGGGCTCTTCGCGACGTAATGAAGACCCTGTCAAGCACACGATCGTTGAAGGGACGGCCAGGTTGCCCCTGAACAGGCTCGTTGAAGGCCAGCATTTGCTGGCAGCGCGAAATCTCAGATGAATGGTCCGATATTCTTTGCAATGAAGGGGCGTCTACTGTTACAGATCGGGGTATGACACATATTCTGATCGGCTACGCCCGCTGTTCCACCGACAAACAGGACCTTGCTGCGCAGAAGAGTATCCTTGCCAGCTTCGGGGTTGCCTCCGATCGCATCTACACCGACCACGGTTTTACCGGCACGAACCGCGCCCGCCCTGGTCTCGATCAGGCGCTTGCCGCCTTGCGGGAGGGTGACACGCTGGTTGTGCCGAAGCTGGATCGCCTGGCGCGTTCTGTCCCAGATGCCCGAGACATTGCCGACAACCTAGCCGCGCGCGGGATCAAGCTTCAGCTTGGCACCTCGATCCATGATCCGACCGACCCGATGGGCAAACTGTTCTTCAACATCCTGGCGACGTTTGCCGAGTTCGAGGCCGACCTGATCCGCATGCGGACCCGCGAGGGCATGGCCGTGGCCCGCGCCAAGGGCAAGCTGCGGGGCAAGAAGCCGAAGCTGTCGGAGCGCCAGCAGCAGGAGCTGCGGCGCATGTATGACACCGGAGAGTATTCCATTAGCGATCTGGCAGAGGTGTTCTCGATCTCGCGTCCGACCGTGTATCGCACCCTGGGCCGGCAGGCTGCGGCATAATGGCGGATGATCCAAAGCCCCCACGGCCACCGTCCCTGAAAAGCGAGACCCGTCAAACGAACTGGCGTCGCACCAACCTGCAGAAGTATCAGGCACATCTTGCTGTTCAGCGGGCACTCATCTCCGGCGCTCTAGAAAAGCAGGGCTGCGAGGTCTGCGGCGCGGCCAAGGTCGATGCCCATCACGACCAATACGATGAGCCCCTGAACGTGCAATGGCTCTGCCGCAGCCATCACGTCAAGCTGCACCATTACGGCGAGGACATGTTTCCTATTAGGCGGCGACTAGACCCCATGATCGCTGGGTGAGCTGACTGGGTAGGCGGCCTCTCCCGCGGCATTCTCCGTTCGAGGGTTGCACCA
>NZ_JBHRXY010000071.1:0-6404 GCF_042648745.1 Paracoccus angustae | reverse complement strand
CTGTGCGCCGATTGCCCTCCTCGAAGGCCTGGAACGCGGATCTCCGCGCGTGAAGGAGAGGTGACCGGGACAGGGAGGGACCCGGCCAAAGGGCAGAGGCTGGCACCCCTGCACCCCCGAGCCTGCCCTCACCCCTTCAGGAAACGGTGCCGGTCGTCAGGATGCAGCGCGTCCTTCAGCGCCGCTTGCAGGGCTTGCAGCCCGAAGTGCCGCAGGTCGTCATTGAAGTCGCCTCCGACGGGCACAAGGGCAATCGCCTCGATGCCGAGGCTGGCCGCTCGGGCTAGGAGGCTGTCGCGCGCCCTGTCGCCGGCGGGGTCACGGTCGCACAGGACATACAGGCGGCGCAACGTGGGAGGAAAGAGCACGGCAGCAAGATGGGCAGCCGAGAGGGCTGCCAGCATCGGCATGCCGGGCAGCACCTGGCGGGGCGACAGCACAGTCTCGATGCCCTCTCCCACGGCCAACACATCATCGGCCACCCCGAAGCGGACGCCGTGGCCGAGAAGCTCCCCCATGGCCCGGCGCGGCGTGGCGATCGGGGCCTTGCCCAACCCATCGGCAGCAAGCCAGGTGCGATGCGCGCCCGTCTGGCGGCCGGCGAGATCGGTGACAGCGGCAATCATCGCCGGCCGGGTCTCCGTTGGCCCATGCTCGTCCGGCCGGTAGTAGCACCGGGGGTGGAAGCGCAGCGCACCCGTGCCGGAAAGGCAGGTAATCGCCCTCCCGGCCAGATAGGTTGCCGCGAGCGTGCCGCCGATCGGCTCGGCCATGGCGAAGAGCCGCCGTGCCGCCTGTCGGGAGCCGGGTGCCCTGCGCAATGGCCGACCGTCCGGAGAAAGGCCAGGCTCCGGGTCGGGACGCGGCAGAGCAAGAAACCGGCGGGCTTCGGCAGCCACATCCTTGAAGTCGAAAAGGCCCGTCGCCTTGCGGATGAGGTCGAGCAGATCGCCGTGCTCGGCCGTGGCGGCATCGGACCAGCGGCCCGCGGCCCCCCCGCCGGTCTCTGGGCCCGCCAGACGCACGAACATCGAGCGGCCAGGAGTGTTTCTCACATCGCCCACCAGCCAGTAGTTGCCGGTCTTGCGGCCAGAGGACAGGTAATGGCGGCAGACTGCCTCGGCCTCCCGGCCAAGACGGATCGCCAGATCGGACGCGTCACGATGGGGCATGAGAGGACCTCCTGTGTGCTGGGGCATCTGCCGCCTCCGGGGTCCGGACCGCGGACCCTCGGTCGCGGCGTTTTCCCGGGGGCGGAAAGCACGAATTCGCGGCACTCTCTCGACCGCATCGGCTCAACCCTCCTGCCCCGACCCCCCTCTGTCTTTGCCGGCGGTCTCCATCACCGCACCACGGCCGGGCGGCACACCCTCACAGCCTTCCCCGATGGCCATCCCCTGGTCTGCTGGCGGAAGCAGGGTCTTGGGCTTCAAGGCACAGGTCGGCGACAAGTACCCGCAGTCATGTGACGAAGCGGCGTCAACTGTGACAGCGGATGCCTCTGTGCGCACAGCGCGCAAGGCGGTCAGACGAAAGCGTTGGTATGACCCTCAGCGCTTTTTTGACGGGTGCACCATGCGCGTCGATTTGCGGCCGTAGTTTTTCACCGTCTCGCGCAAGGTCGCAATCTGGTCATCAATGGTGGGTGTGGACCGCAGACGCTCGATCTCGTTTTGGAGAGCCAGGCGCATGGCTTCCGTCTTGTCGACGCCCAGCATGTCCGCCAGGGTTTGCGCCAAGTCATCCAGGCGTTCATCGCGGGTTGTGCGCTCTTCCATCGTGGGGTCCGCCTTGCATGCACGGCCATGATCATCCGGTAACCCCAAGGTGGGCTGCTCGGCAAGACAGCACGAGATTGCAGCCAAGCCGCTCGACAGGGGCCGTTTTGGTAGCCACGCGCCTGCTGATCGGACCGCCTTCTGCCAAGGATAACGACCTGATGCGCATCTTCTCCTCGGCCCTAGATCCCGGCGCGTGTCCAGGAGGTAGGCTTCTCTCGCTTGCCGTCTGAGCCGCCCTCCTGCGGCGCCATGGCGAAAGCCAGCAGGAAACAAGCGCCCCGCCGTAAAGCAGGGCGCTTGCACGGTTCAGTCGATGGCCTGGAAAATCTCGCGGGCCTCGGGATGATCCGCGGCATGGGCGTAAAGGCGGGCAAAGCCGTCTGAGAGTTCCGGGGCGTCATGGCGGAACGACAGGTGGGAGAAGGCAAAGAGCGTGGCGATGATGCCCGCGGCGTCAGCCGATACCTCGCCTTCATAGCCGTTACCGTCCCAGACAAGGTGGAAGCACGGCTTGCAGGTCGGGGCGAGATAAAGGGGCTCGCCTGCCCGCTCAAGGAAGTCCCACATGCCGCCGGTGTAGTCCGTCGGGCTCAGCCTTTCCATGAAGCCGAAGACGGTGTGTTCGCCGACAAGGAGAAGACGGGCGCCGAACAGCCGAGGCAGAAAGGCCATGCGGCGCTCCTCGGGAACGGGCATGGCAGAGGAGAATGAGGGTGCGGTGAGGCTCATGGCGGAGATCTCCGGTTATGAGAAACAGGGATGCGCCCGCCATGTCGCTCTCTAGCTCCGGCAGGCGCAGCCTTCTCCCAGCCTTCCTCTGTCTCTTGCTGCCCGGCTGTCGGCCTGATCGACGCTCCGGCGGTGACCCGCCAGAGAGGCCGCAAACATCAGGATCTTCCGCCTCGTGTGGCCAAGGCGGGATCGACGACCAGGTCGAGCGCCTGGCTCCGTCCCATCCACGGCTCCGGGCGGATCGCCCTGGCCCAGTCGGCGAAGCTGGGGATATGGCCCAGATCCTCGCGGACATGCTGCTCGCCGATCCACCGGGTGGGGATCTGCCGCCCCGAGGCCAGGGTGAGCGTGGTGCCGAACAGCCGTTCCGACATGAAGATGCCCTCGGCATGATGGCGCAGCGCCCGGTGCCGGAAGTCGGCAAGGATCTCCTTGCTGCCATCGAACCAGGCATGGACGGCCAGGTATTCCTCGATGCTGCCGCCCCAGCTGCGGACCGAGGAGAGGGCGTGATGATAAGGATGTGCCATGGTCTCCTCCTTAGAACACGTGGCTGTAGGTTTCAGTGGCGGTATAGCGCTCACTGTGATCGAGGGTGATCGCCCGGGCCGCCACGTCGAAGACGAACGCGCCAGAGGCGCCGTCGTTGTTCTCCCAGCCGGGATGGCTTTGCTCGAGCAGGTCATAGCAATGCTGCTCGAGGGCGGCCCCGATCTCCACTTGGGCGGTGGACACATCGTCCGAGTTCCACGTAGCGGACGCCAGCGCAACCTGGCGTGCGGGAAGATCGACAATGGTCTCGCCGCACTGTGCGGTGACATCCTCAATCTGGCCGCTGTCGCCGTAGCCGTCGAAGGTCACCGTGACGGTGGTGATCCCGGCGGCCTCCAGGGCATCGAAGAGCGCGGCCTTGTTGGCCGGGCGCAGCGCGGCTGCGCGTTGTTGATGAGCATCGTGTTCGGCAAGAACACGGGCGATGCTTGCAGCAATGTCGGGGTCCGGCTTGCCGGCATGTTCGGAATTGGTCATGGAAAGGTCCTCCGGGAGAGGGGAATGACAGGAACGCCACGGCGCGGCTCTCCCTCCTCGCGCCGGGCTTGTCCCCTCCCCCACCGGGCTCTGCCTCTTGATAAGGGAGGGTGCTGTTCACGGCTCCGGCCTCAGGTCAGCGCGACACGACCAAGCCGTCGTGAACCGGGAGAGCGGGAGACAGGGCGGCTATGCCGCCCCGTCTCCCATCCTCACTCGGCGGCCATGCCTTGCGGATTGGCCTCCTCCACGCGGACAGTGCCGTCTTCGCCTGCTCCGGACGGAGGCTCCCGTGCGGGATCGTCCGCGTCGTCTGGTTCCGCGTTATTGGCCTCGCCGGTCGGGTCGGTCGGCAGGCAAGCTGACCCGGCAACCTCGACGCCGATGGTTCCGCTGTCGGCGTCTCCCAGCCGCAGCGGCTCGGGCAGCCAGCCGGTCTCCGCCAGGAGCCGCTCGGCTTCCCGCGCCATGTCGGGTTTCTTCAGGTGATCGATGCGCTGCGCCGCTGCCTCCCCGACGCCTTCGCGAACTGCCGCAAGGATGCGCGGCTTGGTCACCCGGCCAAGATAGCTCTCGACCGTCGGCCGCCAGCCCGCCTCCACGAGATCGAGCTCTGTTGCCCGGGCCAGCCGGTAGGCCTCGCGGAGGCGCCGCTCAAGACCCTGCTGGCTCACGCCCGTGCCGCCGCTGAAGCCGGGCCGCTCGAGGAGCGCATTGACCCCGAAGCTGACGCAGTGGGCCAGCAGAGCCAGTCGGCTTGCATCGTCGAGGTTCTCGAGCCAGGACCAGAGCCGGTCGTCATCCTCGGCATCGGGCAGGTCGGCCTGCCACACCGCATGGCGCGCAGCGATCCGTTGCGCGGGCAGGCTGTCGGCAAGACCCGGGGCCTGCACGGGAAAGTAGACGGTCCGGACACAGGCCTCCAAGGCCGCGCCGCAGCCGCGGCTGACAAAACAGTCCAGCACCAGCCGGTGCAGAAGGGCTGTCAGCGCGACATGCGGGTGCGCGGCCAGGGCGTCGCGCAAGGCCAGCGTGCGATACGCGGTCAGCTCAACCACCAGGCTCTCGGGCAAGGGCTTGAGGGTGTCGGTCTCCTCGGCACTTTCCTCGCCGGTGCCTGGCTCACCCGTCATCGTGATGGCGGCAGGTTCTCTGGCATCCCAGGGCGTGACGCCGCCCGTCGCATCGGGCAATCCCCCGGCCTCGCCATCTTCAGTCCCCTGCGCGGTCTCATCGTCAGGCCGGATGTGGCCGCGATCGACCATCAACCTGCCGTCGGCGCCTATGCTGACAAATACCCCGGCGCGCGACATCTGCTCGGGCGAAAAGACCATCGGCCTGTGCTCATACGCCTCGAGCGCCGCCTCGATCTCGCCGAGCCGCCGGTCCACATCTTCGGGCAGCTCTACGGCTTCGGCATGCTCGGCTTCGAGCAGGTCGTATTCGTCACGCAAAGCCTCGCGGGTGGCGCGCTCCTCGTCGGTCAGGTCGATGGTGGTGCCGGCAATCTGCCGAAGGCCGCGGTCGTGGCCATAGGGAAAGCTCACTGCTACCTCGACCCAGCCCCAGCCTTCCGCGGCAATCGCCTTGGCCTCACACTTCAGCTTCTCCGTGACCAGACGGTCGAGCAGGACCACGTCCTGCAGCCAGCCACCATCGTCGGTCTCGAAGAGATCGCGCAGCACGATGCCGCCCGCCGCCTCGTAGGCGGGGATGCCCACGAAGAGCGCGCGCCGGTCGGACGCCCGCACTGCGGTCTCGGTCAGCATCCGGCGGATGGCGTAGGGCTCCTTCGACCAGCTGTCCTTGACCGCTTGCCAGACCTGCTCCTGGCGGTCGTGATCCTCCGAGACGGTGAAGGCCATCAACTGCTCAAGCGTCATGGCGTCCTCGCCGTAGACCTCGAGCAGCGCGGGCGAGACCAAGGCCAGCCGCAGGCGCTGCTTGACGACCTTGGCGTCGACGAAAAAGGCCGCGGCAATGGCCTCTTCGGTCATGCCCTCCTCGCGCAGGGTCTGGAAGGCGCGGAACTGATCGAGCGGATGGAGCGGCGCCCGCTCGATGTTCTCGGCCAAGGACAGTTCGGCCACGAGCACGTCCATATCGGACCCGCTCCCCGAGACGATGCAGGGCACGGGCGCGGTCTTCGCCAGGCGCTTCTGTTTGACCAGCAACTCGAGTGCGCGGAAGCGCCGGCCGCCGGCGGGCACCTCGAAGAGGCCGGTCTCCGCGCCGTCCTCGTCCAGGACGGGACGGACATGGAGGGACTGGATCAGGCCCCGCCGGGCAATGGATGCGGCAAGCTCCTCGACCGAAACGCCGGCCTTGATGCGCCGGACGTTGGACTGGCTGAGGACCAGCTTGTCAAAGGGGATGTCGCGCGCGGACGCGAGGGTGATGGGGGATATGGCTTTGGCCATGGCCGTGTTCTCCGCGACGGGCGCCGGGGAGCCACTCTCCCTGGCTTTCAACCCGTCACGAACACCCCAGCCCTCCTCTGGCTCTCCGCAAGCCGCCTCTGGGGCGCGGTCAGCATTAAGACGTTTGCCAGAGGGCGATGGCTCCCGAACTTGGCAGTTTGATCGTAGGCAAACAGCCCACGTTGCGCTGACACGTCTTCAGGCGAGCTTGCTAGACGGTGCCGACGACAACGGGAGACCAAGGGTGGCCATCCTCCGGTTCATCGGGTGCGCCGGGTGGTGTGAGAGCGGGCTGCTGCGCATGCATCCAGTCGGCGGCCTGCTGCGCCTTGCCGGCAGCCGTGAAGATCGCGCGGGGGTCTGCAGGGCTTTGTTGCACAAATCGGCTGCTGATCGGACTTCCCCTTTCCCCGGACAGATTTATCCTGCGACCTCTGTGATG
>NZ_JBHRXY010000070.1:0-6458 GCF_042648745.1 Paracoccus angustae | reverse complement strand
CAAGGTTGCCTCCCATTTGGCAGCCTTGAATCAGCCAGCGACCAGTTTGGAAATCCTCAAACGTCAACACGCCCTAGGCGCTGGAAACTAGCCTGGTTCGCGAACTGACAATCTCGGCCGAGCTTGTTTGCTACCGGCGCGGATGCTGGCGGAGCCCGGATAGCAAGGCGATCAGCGCACCTTTGCAGGAGGGGCTGCTGGATGGGCTTTGTGGCGGAGGATCAGGCAATTCTGTGCGCAGGTTCAGCTTCGTCCTCCCTTATCCCGGCCTGTCGCCTCCACCGCGATCTAAAAATCTGCAAGCAAAACCCCTATGCGACGAAGCATTCCATCCTTGCCGAACGCTTCGACAACATCTTCGGGCAGCGCGGCCAATATGAGAAACTGGGCCAGTTGCTGGCCAGCCTGCACACGCGAAAGGGCGATCTGCTAAGGTGCTGAAGCGATCCGAAAACTCGCTTTACACCGGCGCTTCGGAAAATGACCTGCGCGCCTGCATGGTAAGCTCCAGATCCCAGGCGGCGCCGGGAGCGTCGGTGGTCGCCAGGCACGCGATGTCATGCTGGGGCTGATGAAGACCTGCGAGCCCGCTTGACATCTCCTTCCTCTCTAATCTGGATGACCGGCTCGTTCTCAATCCGCCGGCCGAGCGCCTCCCGTAGCTCCATGCTTGGTAACTGGGCAGAGCGCCTGAAGCAAGTTGCCCGAAAGTCTGCTCTCCTGCCGCACTTCGGCTAAATATGAAATCTTGAATGCGTTCAAGACGTCTACATCTGGTGGTCTCAAGTTATGGGCCAGGTGGGCTACATCGACTGGCTTGTGACGTTGAGATTGGAAGCAAGTGGAACTCATAGGAGCGCCTATCCTTTTCCGAATAGCACGTGACTGCGCGGTTGATAACGGGCAGCCCTTCCTACGGATCTTGGCCGTCCTCCCGACATGAGAGGTGTCCTGTTATTGCTGCAAGGCACGGAGCAGTGCCTGTAACGGTAAGCTGCGTGAGGAGTTCCGTGTGCGGGCAGGAAGTGAAACGATCCAGTTCGCAAAGGGGAGCGGTCAAATCTCATGCGTAGCCAACTTCGCTTTTGACGAGGAGCAAAAAAGGGCAGCGAAGGTTCGCAGATGCATCTGCGACCCGATCCAATTAGGCGCCATCGACACGCACGAGCGGTTCCAGGGATAGCGCCGCCTGACCGCCTATGGCAAGCTGCTGGCGGAAACCGGAGATGCCGAGAGCTGGGACGGGATCCCGGCCGGCATCGTCGCCAAGGGCGGTGCGCTGGAACAGCTGTATCGCCGTATGATCGATGAGAACATGGTCTGCAAGGACATTTCCTTCGCCGAGATGGGCCAACCGGGCCTGCATTACGCGATGGACCCGCTGAGCTACGAACATGATCCCGATCGGGCCGTGGCGCTGTTGTTCAAGTCCGCCGGCTATCAGAAGCGCAGCTGTATCCACAACATCATCCCTCTGATCCAGGCCTTGGGCGAGATGCTGATTTATCCCAAGAAATCCTCTGGGCGCTCGGCCTGTCTCTTCCACAGCGGCTGCCTGAAATCTTGGCCTCGCCAGAGCCATTGCGGCCGAGTTCAAGGACTGGGACACACGCTCGATCAAGGACGAACTGGACGTGCTACGCTGCTTTGCGAAGCAGGGGGCAGGCCCGAGGGACGCACCAAGACCACCTTCCAGATCCCGGGTCCCCAGGGCAACGCGAAATGCACCGCATCAAACAGCCGGCAGGAGATCCGCCTGCCGCGAGACTTCTCGACGGTGGACCGTCGCCAACTGAAAGCCGCGGTCACCGCGCTTCTGGACCAGATCGGCTGAAAGGAGAAGGGCAGGGGAAGCGCACTGAAGCGGCCATCAGGACTACCTCTCCCCAGCCAACCCCATCTTTTCCGCGCGCTGCAACAGCATCCTGACGGTCGAGGGATACCACTTGCTGTTGCTGCGGGGGGGTGCGCTCACGGGTGGCCTCCAGCCGGGTGGCGATGCCGGCCAGCGGCAACTCGGGATCGCCTTGGCGCATGCCGGCGACAATCGCCAGTAGCCGGTTGTCGGGGATGCGGTGCGGGGCACGGTCCAGCACAGTTTTTGGCAAGAGCCCGTCGCGGACATAGCGGCGGCCGGCACGCTTCAGCCGCTCCACCGACCAGGTCTGGCTGGTGCGGGCACCCAGCAGGCGGCCCAGATTCTCCCGGGCCATGGCCAAGCGACGGCGGCGCAGCAGCGGCAGCCATTGATCGCCCGTGGCCCCGAGCTTCCGAAAATAGCTGTCGTCGCGTGGGGCCCGCAGCTAGCGTAGGGCCTCGCGGTCGCCCGCCCGCAGGCGGGGATTGCCGCCGACCCGGCCCTGGGCGCGGGCCGAGCGCCGCCCCGCCTTGGTCCGCTCACGGATCAAGGCGCGTTCGAGTTCCGCCACCGCGCCCATTACCTGCAGCGAAAAGGTGCCCTGCGGCATGGTGGTGTTGATCGGTCGCCCAGCGAGCGGAAATGCGCCCTTGTGCCTTGAGCCGCTCGATCACCTCCAGCAGATGTGACGGCGAGCGAGCCAGCCGGTCGAGGCACACCACCACCAGCGGGTCGCCGGGCCGGATCGCCGCCGGAAGCCGTGCCAAGGCCGGGCGCATGGGGTCGGCGCCGGAGGCCTGTGCTCCTCATGGATGGTGACAGAGCCGGCGCGCAACTCCCTGAACTGCGGGTCCAGCGTCTGCTCACCCGTGGAGACCCGGGCACAGCCGATCAGCGCCATGGGGAACCTCCGTGTTGGCGGGTCGTAGGAGCCTGCATACAGTTCTGGAAGGCAGAAGGAAACGGTCGTTTGAAGACCATTTCACGAGATAGCAGAGCATGTGGTTACCGCTATTTCGCTGGTTGCCGACGGCAAAGTCCGCGGCAGGGTCGAGCCGAACAAGAGTGCAGAGAACACGTCATCTCCAGACACTGTGAGCGAGGTCAAAGCATCTTAAAGTAATCCGCAGCTATGGTCTAAGGTGCGGTTAGAAAGAAACATGCTCTGTTTTCTAAGGCAGCATCCGGTCGCAGATAGCTTGGGCGGTTTCCGCGACCAAGGCACGGGCCTTCTCTGCGGAGAGGTCTGCCACGTCGAATAGTGCAATCATCGCTTCGGCCCCGGTTGCCATGCCAAGCGCTGCGGCGATGGAGCGCGCCTGTTCCGGGCTGATGCCCTTGTCACTTTCCAGCGCGCGCATGAAGGCCTGGATGCGGCGGGCTCCTCGGCGCGGCATCCTGCCGTCCTGCGATTGCACGACCGCCTGCAAGTTCAGGCCGAGGTAGGTACGAAACGCTGCTTCGTTCGCCACCGCGAGGTCGAAGCAGTAGAGGCTGATCGCCACCAGCTTGTCCCGCAGGGTGGCGGCTTTTCCTACGATCTCTTCATAGGAGGCCGCCTTCAGATGCAAACCCGCTTCGGCCGCAAGCAGCGCCGGATCGGAAAAGTACCGGTAGGCGGAAGCCTTCGAGATGCCTGCTTCGCGTGCCGCCGCCGTGACGGACAGTGCCTCGCCGCGCATCAGGATGGTGCGCGCGCCCTCCAGCAGGGCCGCGCGTGTTCTGTCCCTCTGATCTTGCCGCTGTGTCATCGTCACCTCGTGAGACAAATGTCTTGCTGGAATCACCGATACCCTTATAAGACGTATGTCTCATGAGTGACAATCAGTGCAAGGAACAGTGCATGACACAGGCGCGGACGTATGAAGCAATGGGGATCCTGTTCAGGTTTCACGCCTTCCCTGGCGACACGATGGGCAAGTTCTGCCTGGTCGAGGCGGTGGTGCCGCCGGGCTTGGGCGCGCCTCCCAACCACCATGCCGGAGAGACCGAGGCCTTTTACGTGCTGGACGGCGAGATCGCGTTCACCCTGGACGGAGAGACACGGCATGTTCGGGCGGGCGGCTTTGTTTCGGTCCCCGACGGGGCGGTGCATTCCTTCCAGGCTGCCGGCGAGACGCCCGCGCGCATCCTGATCATCAACGCACCGGGCCACATGCACGAGGCGTTCTTTACCCGTACCGGCAGGCCGGTTGCCGACACGACCACGGCCCCGCAGCCTCTGGACGGGCCGCCGGATGTGGCTCGCATTTTCGCGGTTGCGGCCGATGTCGGCATGGTTCTTCTGCCGCCAGCGGATGCGGCACACTGAGTGGCCGGTCGCGGAGAAGGGCAGGGGGCCAGCTGGCTCGTTGCCCAGTCCGATGTCATAGGACTTCAGGACCGTAATGCCACTGAGAAGATTGAGACGCTGCTCTCCTTTATAGACCACGACCTCGGTGACGGGCGGGCCTGCGTATCTCTTGAAGGTTGGGCTCTTCGACGGCGCTGCACAGGCGGTCAGCATCCCCACTCCCAGAAACGTCACCTGCCGTCGGCCCAGCTGTGCCATCGTGCAATCGGTCCCGCTTACCCTATCCTGTCGCGTGCTCATCGCGCCCGCCGCTTATCGAGGATGTGCAGCCATCATGCGCCTAAACCGATGGTCGCCGCTCGTCAGAAGATCGTGACCTGGGTGCCGATCTCGGTCACCGGCTAGGGCGCGCGAGCACTGTCCATCATCGACGCCATCCTGCCGCAGGCTGCACCACAACATCCATTAGGCACCGAAGGGGCCCGGAGAGCTGACAAGTCGACAGAGTGGCAAAAGCTCTTACTGCAAAAGGCATCTGGTTTCTTATTCGAAGAAAGCAAACTCAATCGCATATAAAAATGTGATCGCTAGTAGACAGTTCATATATTTGAACTATCCACTCGTCCTTGCAATGCTGGTTTTCGGAGGGCCCTGGAGGGCGCGAACGGCAGCCACCTGCTATCGCCTCGGTCGAATGGTGACTGCCAGCAGCATGGAGTAACAGGAGGAACCATGTTCAATCTCAGGAATATTGCCGCGACCGCATTTGTTGCATTGGTTTCGGCCATGCCTGCTTCTGCGCAGGATCAGATCACTATCAAGTTCAGTCATGTGGTTGCGCCCGACACTCCCAAGGGAAAGGGTGCCGAGAAGTTCAAGGAACTGGCGGAACAGTACACATGAGAACGGCGGTGAGAAATTAGGCCACGGAAGCGGCGGCATGGAGCTGCTGCGGGCGGCGTAAAAGTCGTCCACCTTTTCCCTTTCTGCGGCAGCAGGGAGGGCGCGAGGATTTTCAGCGTGGAACTATATCTCAGGGTTCGCCAGGCCTGCGCGGCGGGTATGAGCCAGCGTCAGGCGGCGAAGGCCTTCAACATCTCCCGTGATACGGTTGCGAAGATGATGACGTTCTCGGTGCCGCCTGGTTACCGACGGACGGCCGAAGTCAGGCGGCCGAAGCTTGATCTCTTCATCCCGATCATCGAGGGCTGGCTTGAGGCAGATCGCTCCATGCCGCGGAAGCAGCGGCATACGGCGAAGCGGGTGTTCGACCGGCTGCGTGACGAATGCGGGTTCACCGGCGGCTACACGATCATCAAGGATTACATCCGGGAGCGGGAACGGCGGAGCCAGGAAGTGTTCGTGCCGCTGGCGCATCCACCGGGACATGCGCAGGCTGACTTCGGTGAGGCGATGGTCAGGATCGGCGGTGTCGAGCAAAAGGCGCATTTCTTCGTGCTGGACCTTCCGCATAGCGACGCCTGTTACGTCCGCGCCTATCCGGCGGCTGTGGCCGAGGCCTGGGTGGACGGCCATATCCACGCCTTTGCCTTCTTTGGGGCGGTCCCCCAGTCGATTGTCTATGACAACGACCGGTGCCTGGTGGCGAAGATCCTGCCCGATGGCACCCGCAAGCGGGCTGCCCTGTTCAGCGGCTTCCTGTCGCATTACCTGATCCGGGACCGCTACGGCCGCCCTGGCAAAGGCAACGACAAAGGGAATGTCGAGGGTCTGGTGGGCTATTGCCGCCGCAACTTCATGGTGCCGCTTCCCGAGTTCGCGAGCTGGGAGGCATTCAACCTCTGGCTGGAGGAGCAATGCCGCAAGCGCCAGCAGGATGTCCTGCGCGGCGAAAGCGAAACGATCGGCGCGCGGTTGCAACGCGATCTGGCGGTCATGCGCCCACTCCCGATTGCGCCCTTTGATGCCTGCGACCAGGACAGTGGCCGTGTCTCGTCCCAGTGTCTGGTGCGCTACAAGACCAACGACTACTCGGTGCCGGTTGCCTATGGTCATCAGGATGTCTGGATCCGGGCCTATGTCCACGACGTGGTGATCGGCTGCCGTGGCGAGGTGATCGCCCGTCATCCCCGCTGCTGGGACCGCGACGAGGTCGTCTTCGACCCGATCCACTACCTGCCGCTGCTGGAGCAAAAGATCAACGCGCTGGATCAGGCCGCACCATTGCAGGGCTGGGAGCTTCCCGAGGAGTTCGCAACGTTGCGCCGGCTGATGGAAGCCCGTATGAACCGGCATGGCCGACGCGAATACGTCCAGGTCCTGCGGTTGCTGGAAACTTTCGACCTG
>NZ_JBHRXY010000069.1:249-6960 GCF_042648745.1 Paracoccus angustae | reverse complement strand
CATCACAGAGGTCGCAGGATAAATCTGTCCGGGGAAAGGGGAAGTCCGATCAGCAGCCGATTTGTGCAACAAAGCCCGTGAACTGCGGAACCTTCCGAAAATATGAGGATCTTAGCTCCGGCATAAAGCTCCATTTGTCGTTTAAGGCTTTCTCGTGCTGGATCAAGTATCAGCACGCCCGCCCGGGATAGCGCTTCAATTAGAGCTTCCTCTCCGGCTGTGCCGCCTTTACCCATTGCAAGATAACCCTTACGACAAACAAATACCACGTCATTTGCTTCTGGTTTAAGCCTATTTAATTGCGCAACTTCGTCAAGAAGGTCGAGATGCCAAGCAGGGGGCGTGCAAGATAAAAGACATTCGGCCTGGGGTGTAACGCGCAGTTCATCGACTAGTAGGGGCCGTTTAACTAAGCGTATTTGGTTCCGTGGTAATCCAAACCAATCCGCGATAGCCCAAAAATATCCTGGCACCCGATGCTTCCCAATGCCAGGAGGTGTGGTAAAAATAACTATATCGTCAGGACGATAGTAAAGGCTGGCTGCAAGCCTATTCATGTGCTCGGCCACAAGGTGGCCAAAATGAGGAATCATTCGACCGCCCCAAATTGCAGGCCTCCTTATCCTAAGCAGTTCAGCACCTGTAGGACGACCATTTTTATCAATAGGGCCGTCATGTCGATAGTGCCTAACAATTTCATTATATTCAAAGTCTGGCCAAACTGGACCTCCATCTATCATCGTTTTATTTCGATAAAATTCGCAAGCAGGAGCAACTTCTATTTTTGAGAACAACAAGGGACTCGGAGCGCAAATTCCAGATCGTGCTTGCGCCCAGTTTACGTCCTTATTCCGCTTCGGTGAATCCTGGATGTGCGCTTCCGTTCCTGCTAAGTCGAAATTGTTTTTTTGTTTTGATTTTTCCAAAAGTTTCGGATTAACATCCAATCTAGATATGCCTTCCAAAACACGATCATTAGAAAAGATTTTTGCGAGTGCCTGTTTAAAAAAATTAGCAATACTGCTAATAAAATTATACAGATAAAAAATTTGTTTCTTCAATTCAATAACAGACCTATCATTTTCATTCATTAGACCTGGATAAGACAATCAATAGTTAATTATAGCCCGTTGTCTAGATAGTAGTAGCGGCGTTAGAACGATGTGATGCCGATGAAGCACAGATAGGTGTACGTTAAACAAGTAGTCGGCTCTGAACAACCTTATCAGGCAGCCAATGCTTTGCGTTGATGGGGCGTTTCGGGCCGGATCATTGCCCCGATCAGGTGAAAGAGCAGGACCCAAAGAGTTCTGAGATGGGCGAGAATCTTGCGGATATTGTGACCGCAGGCGCAGAGGATGGCGAAGATTGCGTTGCCGATGCGGCCCTTCAGCGGGCATCTGGCCAGACGTCCGTCGGTCTTCATGTGCCCGATCCCCGGCTCAATGGCACTTCGTCGCCTGAGGACCAGTCGTGGACGGAGCAGGTCATCCTGTTCAGGGGCGCGGGAATGGGGCTTCATCGGCGACCGGAAATTGCAGGGTTTCTCGCCAAAGCATACGAAAGCCTGCAATCCAAAGCGAACAAAACCGCATCTTCGTTACACATAATCAAAGCGTTCCCAGTTGTTCAGGACGGACCAAGTAGTTCAAAGATTAGATTAGTGCTTCAGTCGTCATCTAGCGCTCCTAACTCACAACCGTGCCGCGACGCCGCCCACTCCCCCTTTTCGCACCATAAAGCCGCTTCTAACCCGGTCAGCAGCCAGGGGTTGAAGCGCAGCGTTTGCATAGCGTCCCTTCTCAGCAGATCCTGTCCGTGCCACCAGAGCAGCGGCTTAGGAGGTTTACCCTCCCCCGGACCCCCTCCCGCCGCGCGCATCCACACGCGGAGTCATCCGCTCGGCCCGCAAGGGGCCTCACGTCCGACGGCATTCAAAAACCCCACAGCCCGTCCCAAGGCGGGGGGTCGCCAGCTCCGGAGCGGGCGCGCCCCCCCGGCGCGCAAGCGCGCCCGGCCTGTGGATTTTTTGCCTGCCTTAAGATCATAAGAAGGCAAAAAAATAACTATTTGTTTTTGATTAATTTTTTAAGGGGGGGTAGGTCACAGCTATGACCTATCCCTAGGTCACAGCTATGACCTAGGTCTGAACTGATTTTAAGCAGACATGCTCCGATTTTAACGGTATAAATCGCTCATACTTGCTCGATGCTGAATCGTGTGTGAACAAATTTCGATCAAAAATGGACTATGGGTAGGTCATGGATGAACTAGGCTCGGACCAAGAGGCGGAACGGCCAAATCTTCCAGTGAAGCCGCGCCGGGGGCACTTCGTTCAGACTGATCGGGCTGCCCATGAGGCATGGGCACGACTTGGCACAAAGCACCCTGCAGCTTCTGCCCTGCTGCATGTCCTCGCTGCCAATGTTGGAGATCAGAACGCGGTTGTTGCCAGCCACAAAATCTTGGCCCGCCTTATGGGAGCTTCGGCCTCGACCGTGAAGCGCGCCCTCAAAACGCTTTCCGATGGCAACTGGATCGAGGTTCATCAGATCGGGGCCAGTGGCACCGTGAATGCTTATGTCCTCAACAGCCGTGTAGCATGGGCAGAAGGCCGCGACCGCCTGCGCTATGCCCGCTTGAAAGCTGATGTGCTGCTCGCCGAGGATGAGCAAGAGGTTGGGGCGCTCGATGAGCCTAAAACAGCGCTATACAACCTCCCCCGGATTGGTGAACTTCAGATCCCTTCGGGTGTCGGCTTGCCCCCCATCTCGCAACCTTCCTTCCCCGGAATGGAACCTGATCTGCCAGCCACGGCCAGAGGGGATGAACCATAATGCCCCATGCCTGCAACGCGTTACATAGAATGGTCAAATCCAGTTCATGCAACACCACGCAATACTCTGAAACACTATGAAATACACAGCGGGGCAGGCCGCAAAGGCAGCGGGAATTTCTAAAGCCACAATCACGAGGGCTTTAAAAAGTGGCAAGATTTCGGGGACGAAGGACGACAGCGGAGCCTGGACTATAGACCCGGCCGAGTTGCACCGCGTATTTCCACCTGTTGCAGATGAAGCACCTGAAACGTGGATCATGAAACGATCTGCTCCACCCGAAGAAACAAGTGAAACAGGGGTTTTGGAGCGGGAAAATCAGATGCTGCGCGAGGCTCTTGCTGAGGCGAGGCAGGAGCGGGACAGATGGCACCAGATTGCGGAACGTCTCTCCATTGCGCCCCCGGTCTCTGCACCAGACCATCCCAAGCCCATTATGGGGTTCTGGTCCCGATTTTTTAGAAAAGGGCGCGGTTGACTGAACCTGCCAGTCTTATCAAGCGGCGCGCTGCTGGTGGAGATAGAGCAGGCGTGCCAAGATCTCGTCCTAGCTGTGGTAGTTTACGTCATGCCGCCGCGCTCACATCGAAGTCGAAGTGGATGGTGTCATAGGAAAACTCCACCCCCTTTTCGGTGCGGTCGATGACCCCTGCATTCGCAAGCGTGGTCACATCACGATGCACGGCCTGCACGTCCCGGCCGACCCGGCGCGCCACCTCGCGGATCGACAAAGCGCCTTGCCCGGCCAGAGCCTTCACGATGGCGAGACGGGAAGGAGCCAGGACGCGGTGCATGTCGTCGTAGCTGGTGAAGTTCAGCGTCGGAACCGCCTCGACGGCCTTGCCTGCAAGCGCAAGCTTTCCCGCCTCGACAAACCGGGCTTTGGTGTCGGCCATGGTGCTCAGGCGAACGGTCAGCGTGTTCATCTCAGGATCCTCTCCATGTCGGCCTGGAAGGCATCGTAGAGCGCTTCCAGGGATGTGAACTGCACAGGTTCTTCGCGGCCCTCGATATGGCGGTGATCGCCTTTGCCGCGCTCGTTGTCGTAGCGCAGGACGCATTCACCGCTCACCACAAGGGCCAGCCGGTATTTGAACGGATGCGCGCTGCCGGGAACCGGATCGGGAAGATGCCAAAGCACGACCTCGAAGAAGGTCGTGTCATCGACCACGGTCCGGGACTTCTCGATCAGCACAGCCTTCATGTTGTCATCAATAACAACATGAAGGCTTTGTTGTCAATTACAACAACACCGGAGCCATGGCTTCCGATCCCGGTTCGACCGCCCCCAAAAGGCTGGGGAGGGACGGGATCGAGCCGCCACAGGCGGCTTCCCTTTGGGCGTTCCAGGGGATTGCAGAGGAACACCATTTCAGAAAAATGTGCCCCTTCCCCGCATTGCGGGGCGAGCGGATAATTTGGCTGTAAGACAAATTGTCTAGTGAGTGCACATTTTTCTGAAATGGTGTTACAGTCGCGAGGGTGGCGCCGTCGCTTACCAGTTTGCCAGTGTACCAGTCGGCCACAGGGCCACAGGGCCACAGGGCCACAGGGCCACAGGGCCACAGGGCCACAGAAGGCGGGCTCGACCCCCAGGGAGCGCAAGGAGAAACGGATGCGGGATAGCTTCGTCATCGGCCAGTACGACTGGCTCAAGACCCAGGGCGGCCGACCCGCCGGCGAACGCCGCTATGCCATCCTGCGCGTGGGCAAGATCAAGACCAAGGGCCAGCTCGGCGCGGCGCTCAGCCATAACTTCCGTGAACGCCATACCCCAAACGCCGATCTGGACCGCCTGCACGAGAACACCGTCCTGAAAGGCCCCGAGAACGGCCAGGACGTGGTCGCCGCCTGGGAAGCCCGTGCGCCCGAGAAGATCCGCAAGAACGCCGTTCACGCCCTAGAATACTTCGTCGGCGCTAGTCCCGAGAAGATGGCGGCCATGAGCCGCACCCAGCAGGACGCCTATTTCCGCAAGGCGCTTGACTGGTTCGAGGCCCGTCACGGCAAGGACAACGTGCTCTCGGCCGTCATCCACCGCGACGAGACCACCCCGCACATGCAGATCCTGGTCATCCCCCTCGATGCCCGCGGCAAGCTGAACGCCCGCGAGCTGGTCGGCGGCAAGGCCACCTTGAGCAAGATGCAGACCGATTTCGCCCACGAGGTGGGCATCGCCTTCGGTCTGGAACGCGGCCGCGAGCGCAGCCAGGCCACGCACCAGACGATCAAGGAATACTACGCCCATGCCCAGGAGCCCGTAGAGGCCGATTTCCGGCTCCCTGAGCGGCGCAAGGGCCATGTCTTGGGGGTCGGCAGGGAAAGCGACGAGGAATGGCGTCAGCGGGCCACAGAGGCGGCCAGAGAGGCCATCGTCCGCGCCAAGGCGCAGTACGAGGACCGGCTGCGCCAGATCGAGCGCGGCGCGGCCCAGCTCCTGGCTGGCATCCGCACCCATGAACAGGCCTTGCGCCGGGGACTCGGCCTGTCCACGCCTGAGGAGCGCCAGATGGCCGACATCCACATGAACGGCCTGCTCATCACCGCCCGCACCCGCGAGCTCTCGCCCACGGAAAGCCGTGAATTGGTCGAGGCGGTGGAAACGGTTCTCGGCCCCGACGGCATGACCCGGCTGCTCGGGGGCGATCTGGACCAGCTTCCCGGCGAAACCTTCGCCGATCGCACGCAAGCGGCGGCCCCTGTTCTCCACGCCCTTGTCGATGCGGGCAGGGACGTCACCCTGGCCCTGGACCGGCTGGAAGGCCACTGGCGCAGCCTTGAAGAGGCCAGACAGGCCGAACAGGAAGAAAAACGGATGCGCGCGCGCACGGTCGTTATCGAGAAAACCCACGACCACACCCACGACGAGGGTGACGTCTGGGAGCTCTGACCCGCCCGACCCCGAGTGTAAAAAAATACGGTTCTATTTCCTGCCACTCTGCCAAGGGGACGAACTGTAGCAGGATATGTAATTTGGCATCGTTACACTTGCTGCCCTTGTTACCGGTGGTCTTGGCTGACCCGGCTCTCCTGCGAGCGCCTGACCTCTGCCTGCGGTCGCTCTGCCGCAATGCCCTATCCTCCGGGCCGCTGTACGGGCTGCTGAGGGGCGCAAAGCGTCCCAGCATAGGGGATAGTGGCAGGACATCATTAGGAGTTCTGGAGGCGCTGCAGCCTTATTTTGACCGATGCGGTGTCCCTCCGGTCTTTTCCCTTTTCACCAGCCAATAGTTTTCAGCCTAGAGTTGGTGGTTCTGGTGTAGGCTGAGGGGGCTTCCCTGCAAAAGGTGTTAGCAGGTCCGGCCTGTCTATCTACCCGAAGGGCGCGCAACGCGCGGACAGCACGGGTATCACCTTGGATATGGTTGTTCAGTGTTGATTAGGGCGGGCATTAGGGACGATCAGAGAAGATATCCATACCTTGCTTTTCGAAGACAGGTTGAATTACTCTTCGACTTTTCTCCTGATCGATGGAGCTGTTTGATATAATCCGGCCGTACCAAGCAGCAGCATCTTGTGCCGCTTTCAACTTATAAGCCTCTGAATCCCATTGCTCAGCTAGTGCCACACCGTGCCGTGCAAAAGTGGAGAACAGGGTATCTAAATCATAAAAAGAAATCCCGCTAGGTCGCATGCGGGCCCCTGTAATTTTTATTGGTGCCGCAAAATCAGTGATTGGCAAAACATATTCAAGATCTGAACAACGTGGCTCTAGCATTGTTTGAGCAATTTCAAAATTTGGTCTACGGGATAAGATAAGGATTTTTTGCTGAAATCTTCCGAGCAATTGACGGCCGTGAACTGCGGAACCTTCCGAAAATATGAGGATCTTAGCTCCGGCATAAAGCTCCATTTGTCGTTTAAGGCTTTCTCG
>NZ_JBHRXY010000069.1:0-153 GCF_042648745.1 Paracoccus angustae | reverse complement strand
CAATTTCAAAATTTGGTCTACGGGATAAGATAAGGATTTTTTGCTGAAATCTTCCGAGCAATTGACGGCCGTGAACTGGGCTCTGTTGCACAAATCGCGTGAGGGATTCATCTCGTGAATCCAGCGTGGTAGCTTGACTGCATGAGCAGACCG
>NZ_JBHRXY010000068.1:0-7308 GCF_042648745.1 Paracoccus angustae | reverse complement strand
AGTGTAGCTGATGCCATTGGACGCGGTGAGATAAGTTAAGCTCCACAAGGCGGGGCGATACATGCTGCAATTATGACTAAAAGGCGCGCTTCGCGCACCTCTCAAATGCAACGTGAGACGATTAAATCGCAAAATCCTCGAGTGATTTTCCGGCTTCTAGAGCCTCCACGATCCAGCCGGGTTTGCGGCCACGACCGGTCCAGGTCAGGTCTGGGTTTTCCGGATGGCGGTATTTGGGCTCGGCCTTTTGCAGACCTGATGACCTAGGCGTCGGCTGGTCCCGAGATCATGGCCGCGCCCGGATCGGCCGTGCCCCAACCCTGACGCCTGCCTCGGTGCACGCCCTCAGAAGATGTCGCCCGCCTCCTGCGACCGAACTTCCGGCCGGGCTGCGGAAAGCCGCGAGCCGCTTGCGCCCAAGCGCAACAGAAGGGTGATTCCCGCATAGGCAAACGCGAGAAGCCAGAGCTGGCGGATGAGGGGCGCCAGTTCGGCCAGTCCGGCCCCCATCTGGGCGCTGCGGACATAGCCCTCGATCATCGCGGTGCTGGGAATGGCCTGAGCGGCGGCTCGCAACAGGAGCGGCAGCGACTCGATGGGCCAAGAGAAGCCTGACAGGAAGAACAGCGGCATCCCCAAGGACAGAAGCACCATCTGCACCATCTCGGCACGGCGCAGCACGGCGGCCACGGCCTGCGCGAGGAACCCGACCGCCAGCACGAAAGGAACCCCCAGCATCGCCAGCGCCGGCAGATGGCCCAGCCAGGGCAGGCCATAGGCCCAAGGCAGCACGACCAGATACATCGGCAGCAGCAGCGCATAGAGGCCCAGCCACGCCCCGGCCCGGCCCAGCATCCGCCACGGCAGCGGATCGGCCGAGGGCGCACGGCGCGTGGCGACAAGGCCAAGGCCCATCATCATTGTCTGCTGCAGGATCAGCACGAATGCCGCGGGCAGGATGTAGGTGGCATAGCCGCCGGCCGGGTTGAACAGCGGCACTTCGACCAGTGCGATGGGGCTGGCGCCCGATAGGGCCTCGGTGCGGCTGGTGCCGGTGGCCAGTTGGCGCGCGACCTGCACCTGCACGCCGGTGGTGCGGGCGGGCCCGGCGATGCCGGTCAGCGCCTTCTGATACATCAGGAAGTAGCTCGCGTCGGCATAGATGGCGATGGGGCTTTGCCGGCCGCGCAGCAACTCGCGCTCGAAGCCTTGCGGCACCAGCAGGATGCCATAGGCGCGGCGTTCGTGGACCAGCCGCTCGGCCTCTGCCATGGTCGGCGGGCGGGCGACGACGGCCACCGCTTCGCTGGCGTCGATGTCGCGCGCAAGCTGGCGCGAGCCGGCCGAGTTATCCAGATCGACCACCGCCACCGGCACCTCGCGCAGCAGTTCGGGCCGGTAAGGATAGGGATAGATCAGCGCATAGATCGCCAGCGATACCATCATCACCGACAGGATCTGCGGATCGCGGAAAATCGCCGCAAGCTCGGCCCGCAGCACGCGCAGGATCGCCTTCATGCCGTCCTCCTCGCCGTGCGCGCGGTGGCGGGAGCAAGCGCCGATCGCATCCGGTCAAGGCGCAGCAGCACGATCAATCCCAGTGCGACGGCAATCGCCAGAAGGTAAAGGACAGGCCAGACGGACAGATCCATGGGGGTCGCGCGCAGCGACTGGTCGATGCGCAACTGGATATACCAGGTGCCGGGGATCAGCGCGGACCACGCCTGCGCCAAGGGCGGCATCGCCTCGCGCGGGAAGCCGATGCCCATGTAACCCAGCGCCGGCGCCAGGATCACGCCCACGAAGCTGACCGCGCGGGCGAAATCGCGCGTCAGAAGGAAGCAAAGCGCCCCGATCAGCTGGCAGGCGATGATGAACAGCGCCGCCCCCACCCCCATCAGCAGCAGCGAGCCGCGAAGCGGCACCCCGAGCCACCCGTAAAGCCCGATGTCAGAGATGCCGAGGATCAGCATGAACAGGAAGGTATATGGCAGCAGCTTGCCCAGCATTGCGGGCAATAACCCGCCTGCCAGCCGTGACAGGACGCGGGCGTGGCGGCCCGGGCCGAAATCCAGCGATACCGCATAGGTGGTTGCGGCGGCGGCCATCAGCTGGATCACCGCCGGCATCAGCGCCGCCAGCAGGAAGTCGACATAGTCGAGGGCGGGGTTGAACAGGGCATGCGTCTGCAGCAGCATGGGCTGGGCCGCCGCCGTGGCCTGCAACGAACCGGCCCCCTGAGCTTCGCGCAGGCTGACGCTGAGGCCCCCCGAAGCGGCGGTGACGGCATTGCGGGCGCCGCGGGCGACGACCGACCCGGCGCTCATGTGCTGGTTGTCGTAGAAGATCACAGCCTCGGGCCGGGCGCCGCGCAGCGCGTCGCGCTCGAAGCCCGCGGGCAGAAGCAGCGCGCCGCGCGCCCGGCCCGACAGGATCAGTGAGCGCGCCTCGAGCAGGCTGTCCGCCCGGGCGGACACCTCGACGTCAGGGGTGGCGTCCAGCATTCGCACCACCTGCCGCGAGAGGCTGGAGCGGTCCAGATCGACCACGGCGACTGGCAGGTTGGTGGCAACCCCGGAGCGGAAGACAAAGGCCAACAGGACGCACAGAGCCAGGGGCAGCACCACCGTCAAGCCGATCAGCGCCGGGCGGCGGCGGATCAGCCGGAACTCGCGCCGGATCGCCCTGACGAGACCGCTCATTCCCCCTCTGCCTCCGCCGGCCGGATCAGGGCGGACATGCCGGGGCGCAGCCCCGGAACCGGCGTGGCGGGGGCGGCGCGGACCTCGAAGCTGCGCAGGTCGAAGTCGCCTGTCGCCCGGGTCGCGCGCCAGCTGGCGAAATCGCCCTGCGCATTGATCAGCGTCACCGTCGCATCGATCTGCGCATCCAGCGCCGGCACCTGCACCCGCAGCCGGTCGCCCACCTTCAGACCGCCCAGCAGGTTCTCGCGGATGTTGAAGGTGAACCAGGTCCGGTCCAGATCAACGATGGTGAACAGCGGCGCGCCCGCGCCCACGTTCTCGCCCAATTCAACCATGCGGCCGGTCACCTGGCCGCCTTGCGGGGCGGTGACGTTCAGTTCGTCGATATTGGCCTGGGCCTGCCCAATCGCGGCGCGCGCCTGATCGACCTGGGCCGCGGCCACGGCGCGCTCCTCGGGGCTGGCGCCGGCGCGGGTCAGGTCCAGCTGCGCCTGCGCGGCCTCGACCTTGCGTTCGGCCGCGGCAAGGTTGCGGGCGCTCTGCTCGATTACTGCCTGCGAGCGGACGCCTCGCTGTTCCAGCGCCTGATCGCGGGTCGCGGCTTCCTGCGCCAGTTGCAGGTCGGCCTCGGCCGCGGCCAATTCGGCCTCGCGGGCGCGGATGATTTCGGGCCGGGTGGCGCCGATGGCGGTCTCATTGCGCTGCGCCACCACCAGTGCGGCCTGGGCGGCGCCCAGGTTTGTGGTCAGTTGCGCGTTTTCCAGCCGCACCAGCAGCGCCCCCTGCTCGACCCTGTCGCCAACATCGGCGCCCAGTTCGACCACGCGACCGGGCACGCGGGCGCTGACATCGACCCGTGGCGCCTCGGCCTCGCCCTGCACCAGCATGGCGACGGGGCGGGTGGCGTACCATACCAGCCCCGCGACCAGGGCCGCCAGGGTCAGCAGGACGACATAGGGCAGCACCCGGGATCGGGGTCGGGCTGGCATCGAAGGAGGCAGGTCGGAAGAGATCGAGGTCATGAGGATCCTTGTGGTTTATCGCCGCGTTCGCATGGATGGCCGGGATCGCCCTTGCGCGCCACTATAACGTGGGGAGCGGGGCAAAGTTGCCGGAGCTGCCGCCCTGCGGCCGGAGAGGTACTCTGCCCCTTGCTCAAGGCGCGTCGCGGTGTCGGCCAGCCCTTGCCTCGCGCCGGAGAAGGTCATGGCCGGACTGGCGCAAATCGCGGCAAGCGCAAGAACAGGAAAACTCAGGTCCTGCGGCCTTGAAGCAGGCAGGACGTGATGCGGCGTCGACATGAACTTCTAGATGGATGTCGCGTTAGGCGGCCAAGCGGTGACAGGCCCGCCCTTGATCTCGCAATCCGATCATGAGCGGATCGCAAACGGAGTCGCAATGGATATTGATTATGTCAGGTGGTCCCCGGATCTGGAGGTCGTGCAACCCGACGAGGCGCGGCTGACCGACGAGATCGTGTCGCAGATGGGCGCGGCCAATCTGGCGGCATTCGACCGCCACCGCCACGCGATCCGCGACGCCCATGCAAAAAGCCACGGCTTCCTAAAGGGCAGACTGAGGGTCCATGACGACCTACCCGCGCATCTGCGTCAGGGCATCTTTGCCGGGCCCGCCACCTATGACGTGATCGCCCGCCTGTCATCGGCGCCCGGAGACATACACAGCGACGAGATTCCCGCCCCTCGTGGCTTTGCGATCAAGATCCTGGGCGTCCCGGGCGCGCGCCTTGCCGGAGAGGAGCCGGGCCGGAACCAGGACTTCCTGATGGTCAACTTTCCCGTTCTCGCTTTCGGAACGGTGCAGAAATACAAGAAGATGCTGGGCTTGTTAGAAAATAATGCAAACGCCCCAGACTTCTTCCAGCGCATGGTCGCGGCCGCCGCTCGGGGAGCCGAGGACGTCGTCGAAGTCTTCGGCCGCGAACCCGGCGCAACCCTGCAGGGGCTGGCGCGCGACAACGCCAATCTGCTGGGCGAAACCTATCACACCCAGGGCGCGCTGCGCTTCGGCGACTACATCGGCAAGATTTCGATCGCGCCCGCGTCCACGAATGTCCGCGCGCTGACGGACAGGGTCGTCAAGGATGTGGACTTCTCGACCATGCGTGACCTGGTGGCGGACTTCTTCCGCGACCAGGGCGCCGAATACACGCTGCGCGTCCAGCTTGCGACCGACCTCGACAGGATGCCCATCGAGAATGCGGCCGTTCAGTGGGACGAGGAGTCCTCGCCCCAGCAGCCGCTGGCGAGCCTGACCTTCGAGGCACAGGACGCCTTTTCGCCCGCGCGGCGCGTCTATGGCGACGACGTGCTGCACTTCAACCCGTGGCATTGCGTCGAGGCGCACCAGCCGCTGGGTTCGATCAACCGCATCCGGCGGGCCGCCTACGCGGCATCAATGCTGCGTCGCCACGAACTCAACGCCGTCGAGCGGCATGAGCCGGCAACCCTCGACGAGATCCCCGACTGAGGACCGCGCCAGGTCCAGCAAGCCAGAAGGAGACGTGCAATGGCCCAGAAGCACGAGACGAAAGACAAGCTCGAAGGCGCGAACGCCGGCCCAGTCCAGACCGGCCCCGACCCGCGGCTTGAGGATGAAAGCAGGTTGGCCGAAATCCGGCGCAAGATCGAGGAGGTCGCGAGCGATGCACCGCAACTGGCCAAGATCGCGCTCGAAGCCATGGTCCGCCGCCACAATCCGGAACTGAAGGGCACCTCGCAGACCGCCGGGCGGGCCGGGCGACAGTCGGGCAACGTGTCGGAACTGACCGCCTTCGCCACGCTGAAGCCCGGCGGGGCCGAGCGGCTGCGCCGCATCTTCAACCTGACGAACGGCAACTTCGATGGCGCGCAGCGCGTCTCGACGCTGCACGACATGCGCTTCGTCTTCTTCGACAATGACACAAGGATCCTGTTCGCCACCACCTATGACGGCGACTGGGACGCCTATATCAACGATTTCGCGACCAAGATCCCCGAACTGATGGACCTGCTGTTCCAGTCGGTCGAGGGTTGGCCGGGCATTGCCGACCCGTCGGTCAAGGACTTCATCGCCAAGCACCAGATCGACGCCGCCGGCTGGTTCGTCGCCAACCCGCAGGTGACGGTCGTGGACGTGCGCCGCCTGCAGCGCATGGAAAAGGCCGTGAACGAGATGATGGACGCGGTGGCCGGAACCGACCTCGACAACAGCGGCCCGAAGGCGCTGAAAGCCTTCCTCGACAAGATGTCCCAGCCGGAGGGAGTGGATTACTGATGGCCCTGCTTCCCAGCCTCCGCAAACGCTTCCGCCGCGACCGCGTCAAGCTGCAGCTTGACGACATCCAGGGCTTGATCCTGCGGTCGCGCCCAGAGCCATATGTAGGCATCCATGCGATGCTGCATGTGGACGACGCCAGTGGCGGGCGCGACCTGCTGGGCCGCCTGGCCGAGCACGTCCCCTCGGCCGAGGACTGGACCAACGAGATGGAATCCTGGGTCGGCGTGGCAATCAGCCACGAGGGGTTGAAGGCGCTCGGCCTGCCCGAGGAGTCGCTGTCGAGCTTTCCGCTGCCCTTCCGCCAGGGCATGGCCGCGCGGGCCGAGATGCTGCGCGACTTCGGCGAGAACGCACCGGAGACATGGGAAGAGGCGTTCAAGCCCGGCACGCTGCACATCGCGTTGACCATCTTCGCCGCCGACGAGGCGGCGCGCGACAAGGCCGTGGGCAAGGCCATGGCCGAACTTGAGCGCTCCAGCGGCGTCACGCTGGTCGCCACCCATGAATTCGGCGCGGACGAGGATGCCGAGAATCCCTTCGGCTTCCGTGATGCCATCGCCCAGCCCAACATCGCGGGCAGCGGCGTGGACCCGCTGCCGGGCGACGGCCCGGCCATCGCCGCGGGCGAGTTCATCCTGGGCGAGAACAGCGAGACGGGCCAGCCTCTCGGCATGCCGCAACCGCCGGACCTGGGGCGCAACGGAACCTATGTCGTCCTGCGCAAGTACAACAGCCGCGTCGGCGCCTTCAACGACTTCCTGCGCGAACATGCCGAGAGCGAGGAGGCTCAGCACCTGCTCGCGGCCAAGATGGTCGGCCGCTGGCGCAGCGGCGCCCCCCTGATCCTGTCGCCCGACCACGACGACGAAGCCTTGGGTGCCGACCCCGAACGCAACAACGATTTCACCTTCAGGGACGACCCAAAGGGGCTGCTCTGCCCTTATTCTTCGCATATCCGCCGACTGAACCCGCGCGACAGCAGCATGACGATCCTGACGGATGTGAACATCAAGCGCATCATCCGCCGCCCTTCGACCTTCGGCCCCAAATGGACATCCGATGTCACAGCCGCGGATGACGGCAAGGCCGCCCGCGGGCTCTTCTTCATCTTCATCAGCGCGCGCGCCTATGACACGATCGAGTTCCTGCAGCAGGAGTGGATCAACCGCGGCAACTTCATCGACCTCGGGGAAGAACTCGACCCGATCGTGGGCCTGCACGAAGAGCCGGGCACCTTCACTATCCCGGACGAACCCGCTCGCCGCCGCGTGAACGGCGTGACCACTTTCAACCGCCTGCGCGGCGGAGAATACATGTTCATGCC
>NZ_JBHRXY010000067.1:0-7714 GCF_042648745.1 Paracoccus angustae | reverse complement strand
GACTGATGAAAGTTTCAGCGCCTTCATTGCTCTCGCCGCAACCGTCATCCGACTCCGGTGAACGTCAACACACCCTAAGTCGTAATCCTGTCAAATCCCGCCGGTTGTTTCGATCGCCGGCAAATCCACCGCCCGAAGTTTCAAGGTGAATTCCACTATCCCGAAGGAAGATTGCCAAATCTTCCTGCCAAATTCGACCTTGATCGCGATGTGACGCTTTAACGAGTGGGGGAGAAGATGGTTTCGCTCATCAAGCACGATCTCGATTTTATCCTGAAGCAGATCAAGATTGCCGAAGCACATGCCGCTGGAACGCCGCTGGATGAAATCCGCGTGAACGCCCAGGGCAATGTCGTGGCGACCGGCGGCACCCTGGCCATCAGCAATCCGCTGGTGCCTTACGGGCTGCGCACGGTGGACGGCAGCTTCAACAACCTGGTCGAAGGGCGCGAGGAATGGGGCTCGGCCGACCAGCCGTTCCAGCGCGTCACGCTGCCCGTCTGGCGCAACGAGGGCGACGACGCCATGCCCTTCGCGGGCTACGTGCCCGGCAACAACAACGACTACGGCCAGCCCGGCACCGTGGGCGTTGTCGATGCCGATCCTCGCATCATCTCGAACCTGATCGTCGACCAGACGCTGGGCAACCCGGCGGCGGTTTATGCCGCGCTGATGCACGCCGGCGTTTCGGGGGCGGCGCTGCAAGCCGCGCAGAACCAGATCAGCACCGCCTATGCCCCCGTGAAGGAGGCCGCGGCCGCCCGCGTGGACGCCAACATCGCCGACGGCGCCGCCACCGCCGCGCGCAGCGCGGCCACGCGGGCGGGCCGGGACGGAGCCGTCAATCCCGAAACCGGCCTGCCCTTCACCGACGAGGAAAAGACCGCACTGAACGACCAGGCCGCGGCCCTGGAGGCCGAGGCGCTGGCCCGCGACACGGCGGCGGACGCGCTGGAAGCCGCCGCCCCCGCCGCCTATGACGCCGCCAAGGCGATCGCGACGGGCTTCGGCATCGAGATGGACAACAACACCGTTGTGCTGCCCAACGTCGCGCCCGACGAGGGCCTGTCGGCGCCCTACAACGGGTGGTTCACGCTGTTCGGCCAGTTCTTCGACCACGGGCTTGATCTGGTCGCCAAGGAAGGCGCGACGATCTACATCCCGATCGGCCCCGACGATCCGCTTTACAATCCCGACAGCCCCCGCACCAACTTCATGGCGGTGACCCGGACCCTGGAAAGCGCCAACAACACCACCACGCCCTGGGTCGATCAGAACCAGACCTACGGCTCGACCGCGTCCAAGCAGCTTTTCATGCGCGAATACGCGATGGTGGACGGCAAACCCGTGGCCACCGGCAGGCTGCTGGAAGGCGAGCGCGGCCTTGCCACCTGGGCCGATGTCAAGAAGCAGGCCGCCGAGATGCTGGGCATCGAGCTGACGGATGCCCATGTCGGCAACATTCCCCTGTTCGCGATGGATCCTTACGGCGAATTCATCCGCGGCCCGAACGGCCTGCCGCAGATGGTGGTGGGCTTTGGCTTGGACGGCAGGCTGGGCACCGCCGACGACGAACTGGTCGAAGGCAACCTGGCGAACCCGGTCAACCCTTCGGATGTCGGCGCCTTTCTGACCGACCACGCCTTCCTGGACGACATCGCCCACAATGCGGTGCCGGTGCTTGCCGGCGGCGTGCTTCGGGCGGACGGCGACGATGCGGTGGGCTACAAGAACGCCGACGGCACGAACGGCCCCGTCAACGAGCGCGGCCAGAACGCCGCCTATGACGACGAACTGCTGGACGCCCATTACATCACCGGCGACGGACGCGGCAACGAGAACATCGGCCTGTCCGCCGTCCATCACGTCTTTCATTCCGAACACAACCGTCTGGTCGATCAGGTCAAGGCGCTGGCGCTGGAAACCGGCAACCTCAACTTCCTGAACGAATGGCTGTCGGTGGACGTGAGCGCGCTGCCCGCCACGGATGCGGAGATCGCGGCCCTGCAATGGGACGGCGAGCGGCTGTTCCAGACCGCCCGCTTCGTCAACGAGATGCAGTACCAGCACCTTGTCTTCGAGGAGTTCGCCCGCAAGGTCCAGCCGGACGTGGACGCCTTCGTGTTCAACCCCTCGATGGACATCAATCCGGCGATCTTCGCCGAATTCGCCCATGTGGTGTACCGTTTCGGCCATTCGATGCTGAACGAGACCATCGACATCATCAAGGAGGACGGCACGCAGGCCAGCATGGACCTGTTCGACGCCTTCCTGAACCCGCTGGCCTTCGGCGACGTGAACATCAGCCACAATGTCGCGACCGGGGCCATCGTGCGCGGCATGACCGCGCAGGTCGGCAACGAGATCGACGAATTCGTCACCCATACCCTGCGCAACCAGCTTGTCGGCATCCCGCTGGACCTGGCGGCGATCAACATCGCGCGCGGCCGCGACGCGGGCATCCCCGCCCTGAACGAGGCGCGGCGGCAGTTCCAGGACATCGCCAACGGCGACACCCAGCTTGACGCCTATACCAGCTGGTCCGACTTCGCTCTGAACCTCAAGAACCCGGCCTCGATCATCAACTTCATCGCGGCCTACGGCACCCACGCCACGATCACGTCGGCCCGCACGGTCGAGGCCAAGCGCGACGCGGCCATGAAGCTGGTCTTCGGCGGCGACGGCGCGCCCGCCGACCGGCTGGACTTCCTGAATGCGAAAGGCGCCTATGCGGGGGGCAAGCTGGGCGGGCTCGAGGACGTGGATCTGTGGATCGGCGGCCTGGCCGAAAAGAAGATGGCCTTCGGCGGGATGCTGGGGTCCACCTTCTCGTTCATCTTCGAATTGCAGCTTGAAAACCTGCAAAACGCCGACCGCTTCTATTACCTGTCCCGCGTCCAGGGGCTGAACCTGCTCAACGAGCTTGAAAACAACTCGTTGGCCAAGATGGTGCTGGCCAACTCGGACCTGGGCGAAAGCGGCTACGCGGTACCGGGCGACATCTTTTCGGTGCCCGACCATGTGCTTTATACCGACATGGCGATGCAGTCGAAGTTCCACCACCAGGATCCCAGCCACGACGACATCTATCTGGAAATGCTGTCCAAGATGGTGGAACGCCGCGATGCGGACGGCAACCTGATCGACCCTGCCGACCCGGATTACCTGACTTCCGTTGCCGCCTATATCCGCGTCAACAGCAACGACCATTTCCTGATCCAGGGCACGAACGGCGCGGAAACCATTATCGCGGGCGGCGGCGACGACGCCGTCTGGGGGATGGCCGGCAACGACCGCATCGAGGCCGGATACGGCGTGGACAAGATCCATGGCGGCAAGGGCGACGACATCATCGTCAACTCGGGCACCGACATCGGCGAAGTCGATATGCTGCACGGCGAGGAAGGCAACGACGTCATGCACGGCGGTTCCGGGCTGGCGCTGGTCTTCGGCAACCAGGGCCAGGACTTCATCATGACCGGCCCCGACGGAAAAGAGGTCTTTGGCGGCACCGGCAACGACTTCATCCTGGGCGGCGAAGGCGGCGACTTCCTGCTGGGCAACGAAGGCGACGACTGGATGGAGGGCGGCAACGGCTTCGACGCCATCGCCGGCGACAATTCGGAGCTGTTCTTCAACTCGTCCATCATCGGCCATGACGTGATGTTCGCGGGCCAGAACGAACAGGATTTCGACGCCGAATCCGGCGACGACATCATGGTCCAGGGCGCCAGCGTCATGCGCAACGAAGGCATGTGGGGCTTCGACTGGGCCATCCACAAGGGCAGCGCCGCCGCGGCGGATGCCGACCTGCTGCGCCCCATCTTCACCACCGACGAACAGGACATCCTGCGCAACCGTTATGACGCGGTCGAGGCGCTGTCGGGTTGGGACAAGAACGACCTGATCAAGGGCGACAACCGCGGCGATGTCGATGGCGAAGACGCGGTCGAGGGCAACCCCGGCCTGGCCGAGGCCGAAGGCACCATGGCCCGTCACGAGCTGACCCAGGCCGGCGTGGACCGCATCGCCGGGATGCGCGCGCTTTTGGGCGATTGGGCCGAGGCCGCGACCGGCACAACCGCGCAGCGCGAGGAGGTGATCGCCTTTGACGACGGCAACATCCTGCTGGGCGGCGGCGGCAGCGACGCCATCGAGGGCCGCGGCGGCAACGACGTGATCGACGGCGACAAATGGCTGAACGTCCGCATCAGGATCGAGGCCGGAGGGCAGACCTATTCCGCCGAAAGCATGGGCGGCAAGATCTACCTGGCCAGCGACATCGTGGATGGCGTGGTCCGGGCGGGCGCCGTGGCGCAGTTCGGGGGCAAGGCGCTGAACGCGCTGATGCTGGACCGCACGCTGAACCCCGGCCAGCTGTCGATCGTCCGGGAGATCGTCAAGGACGACGGGGCGGGTGACACCGATGTCGCGGTTTACTGGGACGCGAAGGAAAACTATACCACCACGCGCAACGCGGACGGCTCGGTCAGCATCGTCCATAGCGGCTTCGACCAGGCCAACGTGCCCGACGGGGCCAACCTGGTTTCGGACGGCGAGGACAAGCTGTGGAACATCGAGCGGGTGCGCTTCTCGGACGGCGAGGTCAGCCTGGATAGCCTGCTGAACGTCACCGCCAGCGGCGGGCCGACGATCAGCGACTCCACGCCCACGGAAACGCGGGCCATCACCGCCAGCACGGCCGGGATCGTCGATCCGAACGGGCTGCCCGCCGCGGCCGGGGCCTATGCCTGGCAATGGCAGGTGTCCACCAACGGCGGAACGACCTGGACAAACATCGCGGGGGCGACGGCCGCGTCCTTCACCCCGGTCCAGGCGCAGGTGGGCCAGTTGCTGCGGGTGCAGGCGACCTTCACCGACAACGGCGGCTTCGTCGAAACCGTGGTGTCGGCCCCGACCGGCATCGTGGGCGACAGCATCGTCACCAATTCCGGCAACATCACCGGAACGGCGGGCGACGACATCCTGACCCACACCGCCTTGCTTTTCGGCACCAACAACATCCTCAACGGCGGGCTTGGCGCCGACGAGATGCGCGGCGGCCAGGGCAGCGACACCTATATCGTCGACAATGCGGGCGACCTGGTGATCGAGGGCACCGGCTTCGGCGCCCTGGGCACCGATACCGTGCAGACCTCGCTGGCGACCTATACGCTGGCCGACAATGTCGAGAACCTGACCTTTATCGGCACCACCGCGCCCGCCACGGCCTTCAACTGGACCGGCAACGCCCTGGGCAACACCATCACCGGCGGCAACGGCGCAAACATCCTGAGAGGGTTGGGCGGCAACGACGCCCTTAACGGCGGCGGCGGCAACGACACGCTGGAGGGCGGAGCGGGCAACGACGCCCTCAACGGCGGTGCCGGCACGGATACCGCGGTGCTTAGCGGACCGGCCGGAAACTATGCCTTCGCCCTTGTCGGAGGCACCATCAGGGTGACGGGGCCGGACGGCGTCGGGGTCTGGTCCTCGATCGAGCAGGTCGATTTTGGCGGCACCGCCACGACGATAAGGGCCGGGACCACGGCAAGCCAGGTTCTCAACGGTGCCAACGGGGTGGCGGATCTGGTGCTCGGCTTCGGCGGCAACGACACGCTCAACGGCCTGTCCGGCAACGACATCCTTATCGGAGAGGCCGGCAACGACACCCTTGGCGGAGGCGACGGCAACGACTTCCTCAGAAGCGGGGCCGGACGCGACAGGCTGACGGGCGGCCTGGACGCGGACAGCTTCGTCTTCGCCTCGACCGCCGAGACGGGGAACGGGACGGGGGCCACCACCGGGCGCGACGTCATCACCGATTTCGGGACCAACGTGGCAGGCGAGGTCATCGACCTTTCGATGATCGATGCCCGTTCCGGCTTCGGCAACAACGGCGATCAGGCCTTCAACTTCATCGGCGGCACAGCCTTCAACGGCGCCAATGCCAACGGCGGATTGAGGATCGTCCAGCAAGGGGGCAACACCATCGTCCAGGGCAGCACCGACAGCGACACCGCGGTCGAGTTCGAAATCGAGCTGACCGGCCTTCTCGCCCTGGCCGCCGACGACTTCATCCTGTAGCGAAACCGGCCAGGATCCATCGCGAGACCGGGCCGGGGGCGTCGCATCGCCCCCGGCCCGGCCCTTTCCTGCGGCAGGCGCGCACCGGCGGGGCGGAACCGTTGCCGAACCGCACGTCGCCCAGCCGGCCCGTTTTCGCGCAACCCGCGCGCTGTTTGATCTGACGCAAACAAGCCCCCTGCACGGCGGCTTATGGCAAGCCTTGAAACGCGCGCCCTGCTTCCTTTTCTTGCGGCTTTGCCTGGCGATCCTGCCGGCGCCGACGCTGCTGGCGGGCACGGGCGCGGGCCCTCGCGGCGGCGCCGGGGATAACGGTCGTCATTTGCAGCGGCGGCGCGATGAAGACCGTTCGGAACGGGCCGGAGGGTGCGCCGGACCACGGTTCCCGGGAATGCCGCGACGCCCCGCCTGCATCCCGCCCCCTGCGGGCAGGCTGCCGCAACCCGCCGTCCCGGCGGCCCTGGCGGACTGACGGCCAGTGGTCCATCCCCGTCCGGCCGCCCGCCGCCCTGACGGGCCAGGGGGTGGCGCTGTGTTCGCTGGCGACGATCCGGTCCGATCTGGCCGAGGGGCGGCTTGTGAGGCTGTCCGATGTTTCGGTTCTGGACGGATTCGATTATAACCTGTCGCGATCCGACCTGACGCCGCGCGACCCGGTCCGGCGCAAGGCCCGCCGCGCCTTTCTGTCCTGGATCGACGGCGGACGGGCCGCCGGATGACCTTTCGCGGCGCCCGCCGCACGACGCCCCTGTCCCGCCCGTTCTGCAAGGGCGCCATACCTGAAGGAAGCCGATGGCCGATCCCCGCCCCATCACCCTGTCCGACCACCACGTCGCCTGCATCCCCCTGGCCGAGGGGCCGCTTCACGATCCCCGCTGGCGGATGCTGGATGACGCCGATCTGGACCGCCTGGCCGAAATGCTGACGGCGGGGCGGCCGCGCCCGATCCCGGTCTTCGCTTATGGTTCGCTGATCTGGAACCCCGGCTTCGCCGTCGAGGCCCGCCGCCGCGCCCGGGCGATCGGCTGGCATCGCAGCTTCTCGATCACGCTGGACCATTTCCGCGGCTCGCCCGAACGGCCGGGGCTGATGCTGGCGCTGGCCTCGGGCGGGGAATGCGAGGGCCTGCTGCTGGACATCGCCTAGGAAACCGAGGCCCAATCGCTGCGCGACATCCTGAGGCGAGAGCTTGTGGCCCACGAGCTTGCCGCCAATGCCTGCTGGATCGCGGTCGAAACCGCCCGCGGACGCGAGGAGGCGCTGACCTTCTATGCCGATCCGGTCGGCACCCCGACGGCCCGGCTGACGGTCCGGGAACAGGCGCGGCGGCTTGCCCGCGCCGCGGGCGCCGCCGGTTCAGGAGCCGAATATCTGTTGCGCACGGTGCGCGGCCTGGCCGAACACGGCATCCACGACGACTATATCTGGACCTTGCAGCACCATGTGGCCGAGGAGATCGAGGCCGCCGCGGCAGGCACGTCCCCCTCCGCCCCCGGCACCCCCGTCTGAAGCGGTCTGCCGGAAAAAGCGGCACAAGGCGGGCGATCCTCCATGCGGTTGCTGCATGGCAGCAATCCGAAAGGATCCATTGTGCAGATGCAGCATCGGCGCCATCTTGGGGTCATCG
>NZ_JBHRXY010000066.1:0-7790 GCF_042648745.1 Paracoccus angustae | reverse complement strand
TTAGAGTAAGCTTTGCCGCCTTCTAGGCTCTCTAGCAGTCACTGTTCCAGATTGGCAAGCTTTGGCATGGTTTATGGGGGGGCTATGTTCTTCCCCTCCTTGCCTGATCCACCCCATCCGGTACCGCCTTGACGCAACACCTTAGCGCGTCTGATCGGCCACTCGTCCCCCTTACAGGGGCCTCCCGACCGATGCCAAAAACTCCACAGCCCGTCCGTTCGGCGGGGGGTCGCCAGCCTCCTGGCGGGCGCTCCCCCCCGGCGCACAAGTGCGCCCGGACTGTGGATTTTTTGCCTTCCTAAGATCATAAGAAGGCGAAAAAATAAGATATTGATTTTGTTTTTTTTTATTGGGGGGGGTGCGTCATAGCTCGTGTCGTAGGGGTGCGCCATAGCCTATGTCGTAGGGGTGCGCCATTTTTGGCAATTTTTAAGTCAGACTTGTCAAATTTTTTGACTTGATTGCTTACTTCTAGATTGCCATTCTTGTCCATATTTTTGACAGAGATGGCGCACCCCTGCGCCAAAACGGCTACTTTTGGAAATGAGATGATGGCTGAGCTTCCAAAGAAAAAGGCACCTGGTAACTGGGTTCAGACAGAGCGGGCTGCGCATGAAGCTTGGGCTGGCTTGATCCAGAAGGCCCCTAAAGCAGCACAACTCATGCATATCCTTACGGCTCGTGTCGGAGAGCATAATGCTGTCGTTGTGAGCCAAAAGACCTTGTCAGAGCTAATGAAGTGCAGCCGACGTACAGTCCAGCGCGCGGTAGATGTTCTAGTCGCGGATCGATGGATCGAGATCCGGCAGATTGGAGAGAACGGCACCGTCAATGCTCATATCATCAACGATCGCGTAGCATGGACAGGAAAGCGTGATGGTATCCGTTATAGTTTGTTCAGCGCAGCAGTTGTTATCTCAGATACTGAACAGCCAGACGCGGCCGAACTAGGAAGTCAGGAGCCCCTACGCCGCCTGCCCAGCTTGTTCCGCAACGAAGGGCAGCTTCCTTCTGGAGATGGTCTTCCTCCACCTTCGCAGCCGTTTTTAAGCGGTATGGAACCCGATCTGCCTGCTACTGACCTGCAAGAGGACTTGGAATAAAGCTGTTGCAGCGCAACACTTGCAGCAAGAGAGTATGCAAAGGGAAGCAAGAGGCTATGCAATACACAGCAGGGGAGGCAGCAAAGGCTACTGGAAAGAACATTGCTACCATTACAAGAGCTATAAAATCAGGAAAAATATCAGCTTCAAAGGACCCCACTGGAGCATGGCAGATTGAACCTGCTGAACTGCACCGGGTTTTTCCTGCCCTTGCGCAAGTCTTGCAAAATGATGAAATGCAAAAAGATGCAACATCGCCGCAAGAGCAAGAAACTAGTTCTAACAGGGCTTTAATGGAAGAACTTGCAGTCTTGCGCGAGCGAGTTCGAAGCCAAGATCAGCTTTTGGCCGATCGTGCGGATCAGATTGCTGACTTACGAACTAGGTTGGACCGGGAAGGGGAAGAAAGACGCAAGCTTGCGGCCATTTTGACTGATCAGCGCCCCCTGCATATGGCAACCGCCCCCGTTGCAGAGACTGCTGTCCTTCCTCCACGCCGCTCCTGGTGGCCTTGGCGGCGCTAATGCGAGTTGTCAGATAGAATTCGCGTAGAACCGCCCTGGGCCTTTCACGCGGCTACCCGGCCGCCCGGCCCAGCACCTCCTCGGCCCATTGGTTCAGGCTCTTGCCCGACAGTTCGGCGGCCAGGGCGGCCCTGCGGTGAACCTCGGGACTGACCCGGAACATCACCTGCCCCGAATAGGTCTTCTGGGGTTCCTTGCCGATCCTGGCGCAGGTGTCGATATAGTCCTCGACCGCCTCATGGAAGGCTTCACGCAGCCCGTCCACGGTGTTGGCATGAAAACCCACCCCGTCGCGGATACCGGCGATCCGGCCCACAAAGATCCCGTCTTCGTCGTCGTATTCGATCCGAGCCGCATAGCCCTTGTAGGTCATGGCATTGGTCATGGTCTTACCCCGATCCGGTCCAGGAAGTCGCGGGCATCGCGCACCTGGTACCGTTTGGCTTCCTTGGCGGGGTGCGGACGATGAAACGTCGCCACCTCGCCCTCCTTCTCGAACCGCACCCGCGATCCCCGCCCTTCGATCAGCCGCGCCCCTGCGGCCAGCAGCAGGCCTTCGATTGCCGCCCATTCGATGGTGCCGGACACCGGATCGGCGAAAACGGTAGCCAGGGTCTTACGGTGCTTGCTGTTCATCGGGAAAAAATAAGATCAGCTAGCAAAAAACGCAAGCATCAGAGAGGGGCCTGGAGGGACGGGTATGTTCTCAAGGGCAGACCATGCGGAATGCCCGCAAACATCGGCGCCCGCCTGCCGCGCCCTCCGTACGTCGCTGCTGGTGGCCCTTCTAGGTACCTTCGTTCTATCACTCGCGCCCCCTGACCCACACAACCCCTGGCTGATCCCGCGCCCGTCCCCACCCCGTGTCATAAAACCTGTTACAGGACGGATGGCAGCCGAGGGTTGAAGAGGGGGTGCATGCTAAAGCTTGTGGGGATTGGTTGTTAGTTGATGATGCTTGAGGCGAGATAGATCATCACCTCAAGCTCTGATCAGTATACCAACGCAACGACAGCGGGGTGTCTGTTAGCAACTGGGTTCAATGTTCTCGCGTCCTAGCACGCCTACACATGCCTAGAGCCTTGGTATGATTGGAGACGCTGAGGCGAGGGTGGAAGAACCGCTAGGACCATTCTTGCCAAGAGAGCATGAGACGTGTGAAGAAGAAACAACAACGAACAGCGCCTTTCTTGACCTAAACAGAATGCAATAAACCTAGCACAAAATCCAATTTAGTTTATGGGCCTTAGTAAATGAAGCAGTCTGGTATCATAGCCTTCCGTGCCTATGGAGTTGTAGGATTCAGAGATTATGAAGTAAATTTTGACAAGTCTGCAAAAATCATAGTCGGACCAAACGGTACAGGAAAGAGCACATTCCTTTCTCTTTTTTATCTCTTTGTCACACAACAGTGGGTTCGACTCCAATCTTACGGATTTGAGCGCCTAGAGATAGAACATGAAAAGGGAATAATCACTCTAAATAGAGAGACGCTAGATACCTATCAGGGTGATAGATATAGCAGTCCAGCTGCTCGACGAATTTTTGAAAAACTTCGAGCTGCAGGCTCAACGGATTTATTAAAAAAGCCAACACTAACAAGAGCAGATAGATCATACATATCAGAAGTAGCTGGAATACCTTTACATCAAGTCAGCTCCTTTATGAGATATGTTCAAGGAGAGCTAACCTTTTCGATTGGTGTTCAAGAAACTGAGGATCAGTTAAACTCTCTAAATCTTGGCATTATATTATACCTGCCGACCTATAGAAGGATTGAAAAGGATATTCACTCAATATTTCCAGATATTGAAGATAGAATAAAAGAAAAGCTAGCTAAAACTGGCTCCTCCCAGCGCCAAGGACAAAACTTTATTGAAATATCCGGCTTCGGAATGGCGGATATCCAATCTCTTATTGATAGTGCAGTTGAAGAGGTTCGCGACTTTCGAAGAACATCAATCGAAAGCGCATACCAAGAGTACATTAGAGACATTGTAAGAGGAAGAATAAAAAAATACTCCCTCTCCAGACTCAGGTCCATGAGCGACAAAGACCTTGCAGAGTTTCAGGATCGCCTGAATACGGATATTTTCACAGATTCTGATCACAAGATCCTTAACGATAAAATTCAGGCTCTCAGAAAGAAAAGCTCTGGGCAACCTTCCTCTGAAAACAGATTTCTTGGAATGTTCGTGGAGCAGCTTATTGAGGCTCACACAAGGACAAAAGAAAAAGAAAAGCGCCTTAACTACTTCATTGAAGTAATATCGAATTATCTTGGGCCTTCAAAATTCGCAGAGTTCTCTGACGATGCGTTCAAAATAAAACAAGTCATAGAAAATTTTTCTAGCAAAGAAAAAATACATGCCAGTAGTGTTAGCTTGGATCAACTGTCTTCCGGAGAGAAGCAAATTGTAGCACTCTTTGCTTACCTACTACTTTCAAAGAAGGAAGGCCTCTTGGTTCTCATAGATGAACCAGAATTGTCTTTGTCTGTGCCTTGGCAAAAGAAGTTTCTTCCTGACATTTTGGCTGCGGAAAGCTGTGCTGGCGTATTTGCTGTCACCCATAGCCCATTTGTATTCGACAATGAGTTACGCAAATCTGTAGTTGATGTTCGCAGGCTAGCAGTTCAAAATGATTGATGATTTTGTAGAACTACTAAAAGATGAACAATCTAATCCCAATGCAGTTCTCATTGAGATTCTTGGTGATGATTACGAATCCTGGGACATTATAGTTGCAGTTGAAGGGCCTGACGACAAAGGATTCTATTATGATTTTGTCAGAGAAGCTCTCGCAGAAAAAACGCCCAAGATGTTTCCTTGTGGGGGTAAATCTAGCCTTTTAAGATTTAAAGAAGTTGCGGAAGATTACGACTGGAGAAGAAAACCAAAGATCATATATTTGGCTGATAGAGATTTTGATGATTACCTAGGTATTTCACATGAGGGAGTTTATAAAACTGAATTTTACAGCATCGAAAGCTATTTCACTGGAGAAAACTACGTTAAATATGTAGTTGAAAAGAATAGTCAAAAACCCCTGACAGGCCGAGAATTAAGCGATTTTCTTACTTTGTTCAACAGTAATTTTGAGCAAGCAATTTCTGCAATCAGGATGGTATGCGCTTTGATGTGCGAAATAAGAGCAAAGGGACAGCATCCTCAGTTTGACGATTTTGGCTTAGATAAAATTTTTGATTTGAAAAATGGCATGAAGAAGAAAGTTCGTGTTCTAGAAAAAATGACAGAGACTCTTAACTCTGGCGGTGACGTATCCTATCACCAACTCATTTCTAGAGTTAGGCTGTTCGAATTGTCAGATTTTAAAAAGTGGGTTCGTGGAAAGTTGGGTTTGCAAGTTACGCGGAAGGTTTATGAGATATCTAAAGCTGAGATGCCTAAACGTCTCCGTGACAAACTCCCACCTTCCAATATGTTTGGAGCCGAAGCCTTTAGCGTTGCAAAGGCTTTTATTGGGGAGCTTCCCGAGCTAAGAGATTATTGTAGAATATGTGCTGCTTAAGCTTGTATAGTAAGCTAGACGGAGGGAAAATACATCTTCGAAAAGTCCCTCACAGCCCATACTCGTCACTCAGATCGCGCTCATGCTCTTTCCGCTCCCGTTCGCGAACTCGCTCCTGCTCCTTGACGTGCTCCGCATCTAGCCCCCGCTGCCGTTCCTCGGCTAGGCGTTCCTGCTGCAAGCTGGCGGCGCGCTCGGCCGCCACAGCCGGGTTGATGCTCTGCGCCGCTTCTCGCAGCCGCTCGGCCAGGCTCTTGGCACTGATCGGCTGGCGGCCTTCGCTAAGATCTGGTTCGTTGCGCTCCTGCTGGACCTCATAAGCCGCTCGTAGCCGTGCCGCCAATTCTTGGGCCGCGCTTTGATCTAAGCCTTGGCCGGGAGGCTCCCGCTGTTCCCGGCGCTGCCCTCCTTCGGCATGCGCCAGTTCGTGCCCGGGCGCCAAGCGTTCCATGGTCCGCCCGAGCCACTCCCGCACCTGGACCGACAGCCGCTCCGCCACTCGTGCCACCTCAAGAGCCTGCGCCTTGACCTCGCGCCACAGCTGAACGGCTGCGACCTCGATGCCGCGCTCCTTCAGCTGCCAGGCGCCGGGGGACAGCTGCGGCAGGGGCGCGCGGTCTAGTTCCACAGCCCGCACCATCTCACGCAAGGCCTCGGCCTCGTCGCCGCGCTCCCGCGCCTGCACAGAGCGCTCCAAGGCCTCCTCCCGCTGCGCTTCCAGCGTCCGGTGGTCGATCCGCACCTCGTGGCCGCAACGCTCCAGGGCATGGTTGCTGTCGCGCGCCCAGGCCTCGCGCCAGTCCTCCAGCAGCTCCTTGGCGTTCCAGTCACGGTTCTTGGTGGAAAAGCCGTCGGGGCCGATCTCGCGGGTGGTCAGCAGGATATGCGCATGGTGGTTGCGCTCGTCGCCTTCGCGCCCCGGCGTGTGCAGGGCGATGTCCGCGACCATGCCACGGTCCACAAAGGACCGCTGGCAGAAGTCGCGGACCAGTTCGATGCGCTGCACGCGATCGAGCTCGGTCGGCAGCGCCACCCGGATCTCGCGGGCCACCTGGCTGTTCTTGCGCGTCTCGGCCGCCTCGACCGCGTTCCACAGCGCGGTGCGGTCCTGGACCCAGTCCGGCGAGCGTTCGGGGGCCAGGATCTCCACATGCTCGACACCGCCGCGCGCCCGGTAGTCGAAACTGAGGCCAGTACGCTCATCGTGGATGCGCTCGGCGCTGCGATAGGCTGCCGCCGCCGTGGCGCTGCGCCCAGCAGAGCGGGAAATCATCGTGGCCCGCAGGTGATAGATTGCCATGGCTGCGCTGCACTTCGCTAAGGGTTCAAGGGAAACGCAGGTGTTCCCTTGCCCACACAAACGCGCAGCGTTTGTATAAGTGGGCACTTCGTGACTTGCACCGTAGCAGCCAGAAGGCCAGAATTGCAACTGTTAGACGAACGAGGGATTGCAGAATGGCGCGCACCATCGACCAGCAGATTGCCGAGGCCCAGGCCCGGCTGAACCGGCTTAAGACCAGGGCCAAGGCTTCGGAGACACGCCGCAAGATCATCGTCGGGTCTGTGGTCACCACCGAGGCCTTGAAGGATCCGAAGATCGCCCGCTGGATGGCAGCCACCCTGCGCAAGACCGTCACCCGCGAGGTTGATCAGAAGGAACTGGTGGGCTTGCTGGCAGACCTCGATGCCAAGGCGCAAAGCGCCGGGGCGGGTGAGCCGTGAGCGTCAAGGATCCCTTCGAGATCCTGGCCGACGAGATCACCCTGATCCGCCGCCAGATCGACCAGCTGCAACGCACCAGCCTGGATCGGAAGGAAGCGGAAAAGCTCAATGCCGTGGTCGCCCAAGGCCTCGACCGCATGGCCAAGGTCGGCCCGGCCGTCCAGAGCCGCATTGAGCAGAGCCTGGCCACCGCCGCCCTCGATCTGCGCCAGCACACCGCCTATGCGGCCACAGAAGGCGCCAAGGAGGCCATTCGCGAAGCGCAGCTCGAAAGCATCAAAGCAGCCGGAGACCTCCGCAAGGCCGCCGGAGAGGCGCGTAGAGAGGCCTGGAGGTGGTTTGGCGGGTTCTGGGTCTGGTTGACCTCTGCGGTCCTCACAGGGGCGCTCCTGGGTGTCTTGGCAGCGTTCTGGATCATCGGGCGGGGAGATGCCCGCGAGTTTGGGAAGTACCCGCGCATCTTTTGCGAGCAAGCAGGCGGCAGGATCGCAACAAACACCGAAGGCTACAGGTTTTGCGGGGTTTGGATCGACAAGCTGCCGGAATAAACCTCCCTCCCACTATGGCGTCTCACGGCAAACTTTCATAAATTTTAAAATCATAAGAATTCATTGAATCAACCTGCCTAATACTATTAGCATAGCCCCTAATCCAAACAAAATAATGGGCAAACTTTTTTGAGCATCAGTCCGCTTAGACCCCCAAACACCAGCTATAATTCCAATTAATCCCAAGAAGCCGCCTATCGCATTAATAATTTCGCTCATTTGTATCTCCAATCATTTCGTTAACCTGCCTTTTATAATTAAAAGCAAGACTATTCGGCCTGGTCTTTAGAGTAAGCTTTGCCGCCTTCTAGGCTCTCTAGCAGTCACTGTTCCAGATTGGCAAGCTTTGGCATGGTTTATGG
>NZ_JBHRXY010000065.1:0-8727 GCF_042648745.1 Paracoccus angustae | reverse complement strand
ATCTCTTCACCGACGAGGAATGCTACAATTTCTTCAAAGCCGCCGGATATGAAACCGATTAAACGCAACAGGCTCTAAGGCCGGAGGTAAAGCCCGTCGCGGCTGACGGGAACGGCGCGGCGTCGCGGGCTCAGGATCGTCGATCCCACGGCCCTTGCTGCCAGCCGCAGTTTTTCGGCCTTGGTCGTGGACAACCGCCCGTTCCAGGCATCCGGCCCCGCGGCCCGCAGCTTGACGCCGATCTGGCGATAGATGTTGCGGGCGGCGGCGATGGCCAGCGCCGGGCGGCGGGGCAGGGCGGCGATGCCCGTGTCGGCGCTGCGGTAATAAACCTCGGCCTGGTCCAGCAGGCGCAGCGCCGCGCGGTGCAGGGCGGGGCGCTGGCCCGGGTCGTCGGGGTCGATGGCGCCGATCCCCTCGGCGTCCAGCAACGCGCGCGGCAGATAGGTCCGGCCGATCCGGGCGTCGTCGATCACGTCGCGGGCGATGTTGGTCAGCTGAAAGGCCAGCCCCAGGTCGCTGGCGCGGTCCAGCACGGCTTCGTCCCGGACACCCATGATCCGCGCCATCATCACGCCCACCACCCCCGCGACGTGATAGCAGTAGTCCAGCAGGTCGTTCATGTCGCGATAAACGCGGCCCTCCACGTCCATCGCGAACCCGTCCAGCAGTTCATCGACATGGCGATGCGGAATGCTCCGGGCGGCAACGACGCGCGCCAGCCCCGCATAGACCGGCGCCGCCGCCTTGCCCCGCAGGGCGCGGTGCGTCAGGTCGCGCAACTCGGCCAGCCGCGCCGCCGGGTCGCCCCCCGCCCCTGCGGCAAAGCCCGCCTCCTGCCCGTCGATCACGTCATCGGCATGGCGGCACCAGGCGTAAAGCATGACGCAATCCTCGTGCATCCCGGAAGGCAGGAAGCGCGAGGCCATGGCGAAGCTTTTCGACCCCACGGCGATGGATTGCCGGGCCTGGTCCAGGGTCGCGTCGGTCATGCCCGCTCTCCGATCATCAGCGAGGCGGTGGCTTCGGCCGACCCGACCACGCCGGGGATGCCCGCGCCGGGATGGGTGCCCGCGCCGACGACATACAGGTTTTCAAGCCGGTCGTCGCGGTTGTGAGGGCGGAACCAGGCGCTCTGGGTCAGGATAGGCTCGACCGAGAAGGCCGATCCCAGATGCGCGTTCAGTTCGGACCGGAAATCCAGCGGCGTGAAGTGACGCACCGTCATCAGGTCGCGCCGCAGGTTCGGGATGTAGCGCGCTTCGAGATAATCCAGGATCCGGTCGCGGTAAACGGGCGCGGTGCGTTCCCAGTCGGGATCAACCGTTCCCAGATGCGGCACCGGGGCCAGCACGTAATAGGCGCTGCACCCTTCGGGCGCGAGGCTGGGGTCCGTCACCGAGGGCGCGTGCAGATACAGCGAAAAGTCGTCGGCCAGTTCCCTGCCCGCGAAGATCTGGTTGACCAGTTCGCGGTAGCGCGGGCCGAACAGGACCATGTGGTGCCGCAGATCAGGTCGCGGTCCGCGCAGCCCGAAATAGACCACGAACAGCGACATGGAATGGCGCTTGGCGGCAAGCCGCTCGCCCTTGGGATCGCCCAGCAGCGCGCGATAGGTGTGAACAACGTCGGCATTGCTGGCGATCATGTCGAAGGGATGGCGCTGCCCGCTCGCGTGGATGGCGGTGGCGCGGCTGCCCTGCGTCTCGATCCGGTCCACGGGGGCGTTCAGGTGGATGGTTCCGCCCAGTTCCCGGAACAGCCGCACCATGCCCGCCACAAGCGCGCCGGTGCCGCCCTTGGCGAACCAGACGCCGCCCTGGCGTTCCAGCGCATGGATCAGCGCATAGATCGACGAGGTGGAGAACGGGTTCCCCCCCACCAGCAGCGTGTGAAAGCTGAAGGCCTGGCGCAGGCGTTCGTCCCGGATGTGGCGCGCGACCATGGAATGAACCGACCGCCAGGCTTGCAGCCGCGCCAGTTGCGGCGCGGCGCGGATCATGTCGCTGAAATGCAGGAAGGGCACGGTGCCCAGCTTTTCATAACCTTCGCGATAGACGTCGCGGGAATAGGCCAGGAACCTGCGATAGCCCTGGACATCGGCGGGGTTGATGGCGCGGATCTGGCGCTCGATCGCGTTCTGGTCGTCGGCATAGTCGAAAACGGTGCCGTCCTCCCAGCAAAGGCGGTAGAAGGGATCGACCGGCAGCAGGGTCACGTGGTCCGCCATGTCGCGGCCCGACAGGCGCCACAGCTTCCTCAGGCAGTCGGGGTCGGTGATGACCGTGGGGCCCGCGTCGAAGGTGAAGCCCGCGTCGTGATAAACATAGGCCCGCCCGCCCGGCTTGTCGCGCTTCTCGAACACGGTGGTGGCGATGCCCGCGCTTTGCAGGCGGATGGCCAGCGCCAGACCGCCGAGGCCCGCACCGATGACGGCGGCGGTCTTGCCGGAAGATGTGGTCATGCAGGTCTTTCCTTCAGGGTTCCCGGCAGGCAGCGCAGCGCCTTGGCAATCGGCACGGGCGGCCGCCCGGTCAGGATGCGCGCCTTGTCGGCCAGGGTGCTTCGGCCCGCGTAAAGGCGTTCGATCAAAGGCTCGGGCAGGCGATAGAACCGCTCCATCACCCGGCGGCGCTCGTCGGGGGCGGCGGCCTCGAACAGCATCCGCGACAGCAGGCGGTAAAAGCCCTGCGCCCTGGCCTCGGCCAGCGAATCGCGGCGCAGGGCCTTGGCCAGGGACCAGGGGCCCTGGCTCCAGTGCCGCGCCACCAGGTCGGCGCCGCGTGCGGCATGGGGCAGGCTGTAGCCCGTCAGCGGATGAAAGCGCAGGGCGCGCAGCCCGATGGCCGGAATGCCCGGCGGCAGGGATTTCCAGAAGGCGTCCGCGTCAAAGCGCAGGGTGATCGGCAGGACTCCGGTTTCCTCGCGCACCACGGCGGCGATCTGCCAGCCCCGGGCCGCGGCGTAATCCGCGATGTCGGCGCGCTGGCGATCCGCCGACAGGCGGGCCGCGTCGGAATAATAGGTGTCCTCGACCAGCAGGCGCGTGTCGTCGAACGGCAGCAGGTAGAAGAAGCGATAGCCGTCCTGCTGCGGAACGGTGGCGTCCATGATGACGGGCCGGGTCAGCCCATGGGGCGCGGTCAACCGAAGCTCCTGCCCCAGAAACTTCTGGAAGCGCACCTCGACCGCCGGGTGGGGGCGGAAGCCGCGGGCGTCGATGGCGACGCGCGCCTCGATCCGCTGGCCGTCCGACAGGGTGACGCCGCGCCCGTCGATCGCCGCGACCCGGGCTTGCAGCGTGGCGACATGGGCCAGCCGCTTCAGCGCCGCGCCCAGGCTTTCCGCGTCCAGCGAGGCATAGCCCGCCCGCAACCGCCGCGTGTATCCGGGAAAGCGCACGTCCTGTCCGTCCCAGGTCCGCCGGACCGCCGGGGAGAGCCAGGCCCGCTGATCCGCGTCCAGGTCGCCCTCGTGGAAGGACCAGGTATGCCCCGCCAGCGGATCGGGCTTGGCATCGACCAGCAGCACGCGGCACGCAGGCGCCAGCCGCAGCGCCGCCAGAGAGGCGGACAGACCCCCGCCCGCGATCACGATGTCAGGGGAATGCGCTGTCATATCCCGTTGATCTTGTGGCCCCTTGTCATGGCGAACGGCGCCCTTATCGTGGCAACGATGAAAGACGAACACCGTTCCGCCGCCCCGCCCCTGATGCGACGATCTGCCACGCCGGCGCCGGTTGCAAGCGATTTGCCGCGTCCGCGCGGACGCGGCGGGCAGGCCGCGCTGCTTATCGTGCTGGCCCTGACCGCCAAGCTGGCCTTTCTGGCGGTTCTGCAACGGCCGCTGGGCTGCGATTGTTCGCAGATCTGGGCCTTGCCCGGCGATGTGCGGCTGAATTCGCGCACGGTGCTGGACCCTTACAGCCTGCTGCACCTGATCTTCGGCGCGGTGCTGGTCAAGCTGGTCCGGTGGAAGCGCCCCGACTGGTCCTTGTGGACGCTGCTGGCCGCGGTGATCGTCAGCGGCACGATCTGGGAAATCGTCGAGAACCTGCCCGTCAGCATCGCCATGTTCGGCTATTCCGCGGGCGATCCGCTGGCCTATCACGGCGACAGCGTTGCCAATTCGATGGCGGATACCGTGATCGCGACGCTGGGCGCGGTGCTGGCGCTGCCGCTGGCGGGATGGCTGGTGGCGCTGATCGCCGTGGCGGGCGAGGTTCTGTTGTCGCTGTGGGTGGGCGACGGGTTCCTGATCACCCTGTGGCGCGCGTTCGGGAACTGACAAGCGCCTCGATCCTGTCCACCGCGCCCGCCGCGCCCGGCCATCTGTCGGCCTGTGCCGCGAAGCCGCGGGCCGAGGCGCGAAAGCGCGGGTCCGACAGCAGGCGCGCGGCCGCGTCCCGGATCCGGGACGAACCGCGCTGCCAAGGTTGCAGCCGCAGCCCCGCGCCGCATCGGGCGATGCGCGCGGCCACGCCCGGCTGGTCATGGGTCAGCGGCACGGCCAGCATCGGCACGCCGGCGGCCAGGCATTCCAGCGCGGTGTTCAGCCCGGCATGGGTCACGCAAAGGTCGGCGCGCTCCAGCACCGCCTGCTGGGGCACGAAGGCGCGCACCCAGTCGGCGGGAATCGCCCGCGCCCGATCCTCGGACAGGCACCCGGCATGGGACACAAGCACCTGCGCCCCGGCCTGCCGGCAAGCGGCCGCGATGCGCGACAGCAGCCCCGCCCGGTGGCCTTGCAGCGTGCCGAGCGAGACATAGACAAGGGGCCGGCCCGGATCCGGCCGGATGTCGGAGGGGAACTCCTGCCTCTCCTGGCCGCGCCGGAAAGGGCCCAGCTGGGCGATGCGGGCACCGTTCGCCGGACGGGGATAGTCGAAGCCCGGCACGGTCTGCGACAGCGTCAGGTCGGGCGACAGGCAGTCCTGAAGCCGCCGCAGATCGCCCAGGTTCCAGGTCCGCGCCCAGCGGCGAATCACCCGCGACTGCGGCAGCATCAGCAGGTCGGCCACCCGCTCGCCCCCGGCGTTGCGGCGCAGCCCCCGGGCGCTCGGGTCATGGGGCCAGCCCAGGAAGGGCAGGGGGATGCCCGGTTCCGGGTCCATGGGCACCGCGCAGGCGACCGACACCAGCGGCACCCCGAGCGCGCGCGCCAAGAGACCGGAGGCAGGCTCCATCTGGTCGCCCAGGATCAGGTCGGGGGCAAGCCCGCGCAGGACGGGCGGGGCGTCGCGGCACAGCCGGCCGGTGCGCCGCGCGCCCGCCAGGATCTCGGCCGGCAGGCGGCGGGGCTGCGGGCGGGCCGGGGGTCCGGGCAGGGCGGCCTGGGCCATGCCGCCTTGCAGGGCCACGCCCGGTTCGGTCACGAACACCGCCTCGTGCCCCCGTCGGGTCAGTTCAAGGGCCAGGGCCTCGAAGGCGCGCAGGTGGCTGGGCAGGGGCGGGGTGATCAGAACGGCGCGCATGGAACCTCGGGCGGCGTGGGGCACGCCCGTCCTGCCACAATCGGCGGCGGGTTGCACTTGTGCTTTCGACCGTGTTGGCCGCAGGGTAAGGGGAAGGGAGGAACAGCGATTGCCGGTCAGTCTGATCATCTTCGATTGCGACGGCGTGATCGCCGACAGCGAGGTTCTGTCGGCCTCGGTCCTGATCGGCCAACTGGCGGATGCCGGCATCGCCGTCACCCCGGCCGATGTGCGCCGCGATTTCCTGGGCCGCAGCTTTCCGACCGTCGCCCAGTCGATCCGCCAGCGGTTCGGACGGCCCTTGCCCGACCGGTTCGAGGCGGATTACCGCGCCCGCCTGCTGGACCGCTTCGCGGCGGAACTGGGGCCGACGCCCGGCTTCATGGCCATGCTGGACGCCTTGGCGGCGCCAAGCTGCATCGCCACCTCGTCCAGCCCCGAACGGGTCGGCCGGACGCTGGAGGTGCTGGGCCTGGCCGACCGTTTCGCGGGCCGCGTGTTCACCGCCAGCCAGGTCCGCCACGGCAAGCCCGCGCCGGACCTGTTCCTGCTGGCCGCCGACCGCATGGGCTGCGCGCCCGCCGACACCCTGGTGATCGAGGACAGCAGCCCCGGCATCGCCGCGGGCCTGGCGGCGGGGATGCATGTCCTGCATTACGCGGGCGGCGCCCATCTGCGCGGGGCCGAGCCGACGCGCCTGCCGCCCGGCATCCGGTCCTTTGACAATTGGAGCCGATTCTCTCAACTGTTGAGCGATCTTCAGGAAGGAGCCCGCGTCCCGTGAACGCCACCCGTTTTTCCCCCCAGGCGGTGCGGCTGGACGATGCGGCGCGCGCGGGCTGGCTGTATTACGTCGCGGGCAACACCCAGGACGAGATCGCGCGCAAGCTGGGCGTCAGCCGCCAGTCGGCGCAGCGGCTGGTGGCGATGGCGGTCAGCGAAAAGCTGATCAAGGTCCGCGTGGATCACCCCATCGCCCGCTGCATGGATCTGGCGGGCGCGCTGTCGGAGCGCTTTGGCTTGATGGCCTGCGAAATCGTTCCCTCGGATCCCGGCGCGCCCGGGCTGCTGACGGGCGTGGCGATCGCCGCGGCGGCCGAGCTGGAAAAGACCCTCAAGTCGCCCGAGCGGCGAATCGTCAGCCTGGGAACGGGCAGGGCGCTGAAGGCGACCGTCGAACAGCTTCCCCGCATGTCCTGCCCGCAGCACGTGGTCGTGTCCCGCCTGGGCAACATGATGCAGGACGGATCGGCCTCGCCCTACAACGCGACGATCAGCCTGGCCGAACGGATCGGGGCACCGCACTATCCCTATCCGCTGCCGGTGCTGGCGCGCGATCCCGCCGAACTGGCCGCCATGCGCGGGCAGGAAGCCGTGCGGAACACCATCCGCCTGTGCGAGCAGGCCCATCTGTCGCTGGTCGGCATCGGCCAGATGGACCGCAGCGCCCCCTTGTTCGTGGACGGCTTCGTCAGCGCCGCCGAGATGGACGAACTGGCCGCCCTGGGCGCCGCGGGCGAGATCACGAGCTGGGTTTACGATCGCGAGGGCCGGGTGATCGACTGCGCCTTCAACGCCCGCGTCGCCTCGGCCCCGCTGCCGCGCGCGGCCGAACGCCCCGTGATCGCCGTTGCCACGGGCGAGGCGAAGCTGCCCGCGATCCGGGCCGCCCTTGTCGGGCATCTGGTCAACGGGCTGATCACCTCGGAAGCCACGGCCGAGCGTCTGCTGGCGCCCTGAGATCCGCAACCCCGCCTGATCGCAGCAAATTCGCCGCTTTGGCGGATCGGTTGTCCGTGTCAAACTTTGCCGATTGACAGAAGCCGACAGCTTTGTGAATATTTGCCCGTCGCTATGGCAAATGCCCATTCGACCAGGGAGGATAGCATGACCATGACTTTTCGCGCCCTTTTGGGTGCGACGGCGCTCTGCGCCACCGCCGGCATCAGCGCCGCGCAGGACAACGTGACCCTGACCATCGCCACCGTGAACAACGGCGACATGATCCGCATGCAGGGGCTGACGGGCGAATTCACCGCAGCGAACCCCGGCATCAACGTCGAATGGGTGACGCTTGAAGAAAACATCCTGCGCCAGAACGTGACCACCGACATCGCCAACCAGGGCGGCCAGTACGACATCATGACCATCGGCACCTACGAGGTTCCGATCTGGGCCAGGCAGGGCTGGCTGGTGCCGCTGGAATTCGGCGACGACTATGCCGTGGACGACCTGATCCCCGCCGTGCGCGAGGCGCTGTCGGTCGACGACAAGCTTTACGCCGCGCCCTTTTACGCCGAATCGGCCATGGTGATGTATCGCACCGACCTGGCCGAGGCCGCCGACGTGACCATTCCCGAAAGCCCGACCTGGACCGACATCATGAACGCCGCCAAGGCCATGACGGACAAGTCCAAGGAGCAATACGGCATCTGCCTGCGGGGCAAGCCCGGCTGGGGCGAGAACATGGCCTTCCTGACCGCCATGGCCAACAGCTATGGCGCGCGCTGGTTCGACACCGACTGGAAGCCGCAGTTCGACAGCGCCGAATGGAAGGCCACGCTGACCGACTATCTGATGATGATGAACGAGTACGGCCCTCCCGGCGCGTCCTCGAACGGCTTCAACGAGAACCTGGCGCTGTTCCAGCAGGGCCGCTGCGGCATCTGGATCGACGCCACCGTGGCCGCCAGCTTCGTGACCGACCCCGAGGATTCGACGGTGGCCGACAAGGTGGGCTTCGCGCAGTTCCCCAACAAGGAAGGCGTGGACAACCACGGCAACTGGCTGTGGGCCTGGAACCTGGCCATTCCGACATCCTCGGACGCGCAGGACGCCGCCAGGACCTTTATCGCCTGGGCCACGTCCAAGGGCTATACCGAGCTGGTCGCCAGCAAGGAAGGCTGGCGCGCGGCGCCTCCGGGCACGCGGACCTCGCTTTACGAGAATGCCGAATACCAGAAGGAAGCGCCCTTCGCGGCGATGACCCTGACGGCGATCAATTCCGCGAACACGCAAAAGGCCTCGGTCCAGGACATCCCCTATACGGGCGGGCAGTTCGTGGCGATCCCCGAATTCCAGGGCATCGGCACGGCGGTGGGCCAGCAGTTCTCGGCGGCCCTGGCTGGGCAGATGTCGGCGGATGACGCGCTGGCCGGCGCCCAGGGCACGACCCTGCGCGAGATGACGCGCGCGGGCTACATCAAGTAACGAGTGGCGTTTTGCCGTGAAGCGCCGCCCGGCCTCCTCCTCCG
>NZ_JBHRXY010000064.1:0-9063 GCF_042648745.1 Paracoccus angustae | reverse complement strand
ATCAGCGCCTCATAGCTGCCAAGTTGGACCGGCGTCACCGAGACAGTCGGCAATCGCGCCGGATCCGGCGCGAACGTTGCACGCAGGACAGCTGGGTCCGGCAGATCGCCACGACGGAGCAGGCTGTCCAGTTCGGCGGCCAGTTCGCCCTCGCAGCCGCGGTCATGCGCCAGGGCCAGCAGTTCGACGGTGACCTTGCAGGCCTGCCGTTCCGGCAGCGTCGCACAGAGTGCCTGGAAGGCGCGGCGATATTCCGGTCGAGGGAAGAGCTTGTCGCGATAAACCAGGTTGAGCAACGCCATCGGCTTCTTGCGCAAGGAATGGATAACATGGTGGTAGTTCACTACCTGGTCATGCTTGCCATTGGCCTGCGCGCGTCCCCGCGGCAGGGTCAGCAGATGCGTTCCGCCGATAAAGACCTCCAGCCGGTCATCGAACAGGCGCACCCGCAGCCGATGCCCGATCAGACGGGAGGGCACGGTGTAGAAGACCTTGCGCAAGGTGAAGCCGCCAGTGCCGGAGACGCTGACGATCACCTCCTCGAAATCGGTGCTGCGGTGGGCCGGAAGGTCCTGCAGATGGGGTCGTTCGGCCGCGATCCCCTTGTTGCGGGCGGCGTTCCGGCGCCCGATGATCTCGTCGATGAAGGCGCGGTAGCTGCCGAGGTCATCGAAGTCAGAACTGCCGCGCATCAGCAAGGCATCCCTGATCGCCCCCTTGAGATGGCCGTGGGCGCTTTCGATCGACCCATTCTCATGGGCGACACCCTTGTTGTTCCGCGTAGGCACCATGCGGTAGTGGGCGCAAAGAGCTTCGTATCGCGTTGTCAGGTCAGTCCGGGCCTCGGCGTCAAGATTGCGAAAGGCAGCCGAGAGGCTGTCGGTGCGATGGGATGCCGGAGCACCGCCTGCCGTCCACAAGGCGTTCTGAAGCCCTTCGGCCAAGGCCACAAAGCTCTCGCCGCCGAGAATGACATGGCCATGCTCGAACCCCGACCACGGCAGGCGGAAATGATAAAGCAGATGAACAAGCTGTTCGCCCGCGACAGTGACCCCGAGCGCGCCCATGTCGGTGAAATCCGATAGGCCGAGCCGACCCGGTTCGTGGGCCTGCCGGAAGATCACCTCCTGATCTTCCCCATGCAGGGCCCGCCAAGCCCGGATCCTGCGCTCCAGCGTCCGGCGGATACCCGGCTGCAACTCGGGATGACGGCGCAGCATCTCCTCGAAAATGGCGACAGACCGTAGCCCGGGTGCAGCCTGCAGCAGCGGCACCACCTCGGCATCAAAGATTTGTTCAAGAGGATCGGGGCGACGGCGGCCACGGGGCGCGCCTTTCTGCGAGGGCAGACGCGTATTCTGCGCGATCCGGTATCCGGTCGCCCGGCTCAGCCCCGCCTTTGCGGCGGCGGTCTCAATCGAATGGTCCTGTCTCAGCTTCATGAAAAGCCTCGTCTGATGATCGGTTACATGGCGCCCCGGCACAAAGGTGGTTCTCCAGTCCTGAAAACCACCAGCGTAGCGTGGCGACCGCGATCACAGACCCAGGAAATTTGGGCGCAACGGCGTGTGCATGCCTGCGGTCGGGCTATGCCCTCCCTGCGCCATGCACACGCCGTCCCGTCTCATCCTCATTGACGCTGAATCTCATCCTGTTTGTCGCGCAGCAGCCGCTGCTTGCGCGACTTGCCGGCCTCCGTCTTCAGCCAGCCGGCCAGCTTCTCGGCAAAAGGATCAAGCTTGCTTGGCCGATCCGGGGTGGCAAAGGACGGCTCGATCGTTCCTGAGTTCAGATACTTCTTGATCGTATTGCGCGACAGGCCGGTGCGACGCGCGATCTCGCGGATTGGCAACTTCTCCCGCAGCCGCAGCTTCCGGATCACGTTCAAAAGTCCCATGTGGATCACTCCGTAAACCCCCTCCGCTCTTCGCGTCGGGGAAGGGTCACATGGGTCAAATCTCAATGGAAATTATGGGCCTGCCTGGGTCACTTCTGGGTGGAAATCAACACCGCAGAGGCTCAAAGTGCCATCGCCCGGGGCGTGATTGCAGGGTTTCTGTTCATTATCTTGTCAATCCTGATGGCGGCCTATGTGCTGATTGTCGGCTTTTCCAAGATCATGATCGCCTTCCTGCTGGGCGTCGCGCCATTGGCGATGATCGCTACCTTGTTCGAGCGCACCAAGTCCCTTTTCGAGGCCTGGCTGACCTCATTCGTGGGCTATCTGATGTATCCGATTGCCGCAGCCGCTGTGATTGGCGCAGTTGTCTCGATGGCCGAGGCTCAATTCAGACCTCAAACTGAAGTCGAAGACTTCTCGATGACCCTCGGCTTTCTGTGCGTCGCCTTTGTCGGCATCTTTGCCTTGCTGGCCATCCCCACGGCGGCAGCCAACATCACCGGCAACTTCAATCTCGCAAACTTCGCTCCCGAGGCGGTGCGGCTGGTGGGGCGGCCACTGCTGCTTCCCGCAACTGCGACCGGGGCCGGGATACGCAGGGGAGGAGAGGCGCTCAAGGCCCGTGGGGAGGCCCTTCTATCCGGGGTCCTCACGGGCAAGACCCCGATGCTGGCCGCCCGTGCCCGGGACCGGGCATGGGCCGAGAAGGGTGCCGATCTGCGTGCCAAGCTACGCGGCATCAACATCATGCAGGGCAAGGGTGACAGCGGCGCATGAGGCGCCCGAGTTCTGGAGAAGGCCATGAAAGACGGCGAGGCTGACAGCAGGACAATCCTGGAAACCGAACTGATCTTTGGGGTCCGTCGGCGCGAGCGGCTGGCCTGGGGCGTGGCCATCGGCGGGGTGTTGGTGGGCCTTGGCGGGGTCGCTGTCGCAGGGCTGACACTGCCCTTGAAGGAAACACAGGCTTTCGTAACCATCGTGGACAAGGACACCGGTCTGGCCGAGCGCGCGGTCCGGATTGAGGCAGCCGGTGTCGAGCAAGGCGTGGCTGTCGAGCAGTCGCTCCTCTACAACTACGTCAAGAACCGCGAGACCTATGACGAGGCCGATAACGAAGCCCGTATCCTGCGGGTCTACCGCATGTCCGCGACCCGCGTGCAGGCGGCCCTGAAGGCACAATGGGACAAGACGAACCCGAACTATCCGCCGCTGATCTATGGCGCGAGCGGTAAAGTCGTCGTGGATGTGCTGTCGATCACACCGGTTGCCGAGAACACCGCCCAAGTCCGCTTTACCAAGCGCCTCGAGAAGCCCGGCGAACCGGACCGGATCGGCAAGTTCTATGCCACGGTCCGCTATGCCTTCGAGCCCACGACCGCGAGCGCGGTGGAACTCGTCTGGGAGAACCCCTTCGGCTTCACCGTCACCGATTACCGCGTCACAGCTGAAAGCTTTGAGGCTCAGGATATGGGGGGGCGGCCATGATCCGCTCCGTTACGATCATCGCGCTGCTCGCAATGTCCCTGCCTGTCTCAGCATATGCGGAGGCGCGCCCCCGCGCGGGCGGAAATGACAGCCGCCTGACCTATGCCACCTTTCAGGAGGGGCAGGTTTATACCATCAACACCCGGGTCCGGAACGTCACTCTGGTCGAGCTTGGGGATGGCGAGACGATCCGCTCGATTGCCATCGGCGACAGCGAGGCCTTTCAGGTTGAGAAGCTTGAAGGCTCCAACGTCTTTACCGTCAAGCCGGTCCTCGAGAGCGTCAGCACCAACCTGACCGTCGAGACCAACCGGCGCTTCTACTTCATCCATGCCGTGGAGTCCTCGCGGGCCACGCCCAACTGGTCGGTGAAGTTCACCGTGCCGGGCAGCGGCGGGTCTCGTTCCCGCGGGGCGGCCGAGGCAGCGGCAATCCCGGCGGAGGTGCCGATGACCTACCGCGTGCTGAGCCGCAGGGGCGCAGCGGAATTTGTGCCAGTCGGGATCTCGGATGATGGAAAGCGGACTCTATTCCAGATCCCGGCCGGCGCGCCGATCCCGTCGGTCTTCCGGGCCGATGCGAAAGGCCGGGAGTACAGCGTCAACACCAGCGTAAACGGTACCGTCATCACCGTGGGCGCGCGCTCGGAACGCTGGGTGCTGCGCTATGGCGACGCCTATGTCTGCGTGGAGGGCACAAAGCCTGGTGCCGGGCAGAGGACGCGTTGATGGCGGAAGCCGATCCCCTGCAGGAACGACTGCGCCGGATGCAGCCACCGGCCGCCAGGCCGCCCCTGTGGCGGCGCCTAGCGCTGCCTGCCGGGATGCTGGCGGCCGGACTTGCCGGAGGCGCCTATGTGGCGACGGTAATCCCGTCGGGAGACCCGGCTCCATCTCCCTTGCCGACCTCGGATGTTCGCGAGTTCCAGGACGACACCGGGCTTGACGGCTTCACGCTGACCGAAAACGAGCCGAACCCCGCGCCAGCCCCGCCGGACACGCGCACCGCCGTGCGCACGGTCGCCGATCCGCAGGCCCAGGCTGAGGCTGCAGCAGCACGTGCGGCCCTAAAGCAGGCCAGAGCCGACCTCGCGGCAGCCAGGGCAGAGCTTGCCGCGGCGCGGGCCAACCCGAGGACGTCATCCGAGGAGCTTGATGCCCTGCGCGCGGAGCTGGACCAGCTCAAGGGTGACATGGCCGGCAAGGACCAGGCGTTCGATGAGCTGAACCGCGAAAACCTGCGCCTGCAATCCGATTTGGACCTGGCTGCCGAACTGGCCAACCAGACGCAGGTGCAGACCGATCTGGAAGCGCAGCGCCTGGCAGAGCTGGAGCGGCGCCGGGCCGAGCTTGAGGCCCGCCGTGCCGAGGAAGAAGCGCTGCTGCAAGCTCGGACCCAGTCAAGCATGGTTGCCTATCGTGCTGGCGGCGGCGGGACAGGGGAAGACATCGGGGCGGATGGCATTGACGAGCGGTCTGATGCCGCCGAACGGTTCCGACGTGCGGGCCGGTCCGAGGCCGTACAGGCGGAGGTCATCTCCGAGCCTTCGCGCACCGTGGTCCAGGGTACACTGATCGAGGCGACACTCGCCAATGCCATCTCCAGCCAGCTCGAAGGCAATGTTGCGGCAACCGTCAGCTATGATGTCTGGTCGATGGACATGGCCAATGTCCTGATCCCGCGGGGCGCACGGCTTTTTGGCCGCTACAGCTCGTCCATCGAGAAGGGCCAGCGGCGGATCATGGTGGCCTGGGACCGGGTGGTGACGCCGGACGGGCAGTCGGTCGATCTTGCCGCCTACGGAACAGACCGCGTGGGGCGGGCGGGCGTGACGGGTCGGGTCAATACCCGCACCCTGGCGCGCTTCTCGGCGGCGGCCGCGGTGTCGATCATCGGCGCCGCCCCCGCGGTGCTCGCGGCCGCCGTTGAGGAGGGCAGCGACGATGGATTCGCGAGCGACACCGACGAGAACATCGGCAGCAACGCCAGCAATGCGATCGGCGGGGTGATCGGGGACTACATCGACATTCCGGCGACGATCAGCGTGGATCAGGGCGCCGTGGTCATGGTCATGGTGAACGCCGATCTGGAAATGCTCCCATGACAGACGTGGGCCACTTGGAAACCCGGCTTGGCATCCTGCAGCCCTTGATCGGCGACGAGGCCACCATCGAGATCGCCATCAACGCCGACGGCCGGGTCTGGGTCGAGCGCGCAGGCGACAGTCATATGTCCCTGGCCGGAATCATCCTCCCGCCAGTCGAGGTCAGGGATCTGGCGGGTCTGATCGCCAACAAGCAGCGTCTGACGCTGACCGACAGCCAGCCCGCGATCTCGACCACCATCGAGGTTGCCGGAGCCGCCCTGCGCTGCCAAGCCATCATCCCGCCTGCCTCCGCGGGCGGCTCGGTGATCTCGATCCGGGTGTTCCGCCGCAGAGGGGGAGGCACGGCGCCCCGTCACTTCCCGTTTTTGCGCGACCAGACCGTGTCGCTCGAGGCGGAACGGCTCCAACAGCTGCGCGCCATCTGCGAACTGGCAACCACAGGCGACGATCCTGACCTGTTTCTGCGAGCCTGCGTTCAATCCCGCATGAACCTCGTGATCTCCGGGGGCACTTCCTCCGGCAAAACCGAGCTGGCGCGGCGCCTCCTGTGGATGGTGGAAGACGAGCATCGCCTGGCCCTGATCGAGGATGCGACAGAACTGCTTCCAGCCCAGGAGAATACAATCAGCCTGATCGCCGATCGCACGGAGGCCTCCCCGCGCTCGGCGGGCAGGCTCCTGGAGATGACCCTGCGCCTGCGCCCCGACCGGATCATCCTGGGCGAACTCCGTGGGACCGAGGCGGTCACCTTCCTCGAGGCCATCAACACCGGTCATGAGGGCAGCTTTACGACCATCCACGCCACAAGCGCGCGAAAGGCGGTCAACAGGCTCGCCTTCCTGGTCATGCGCGCGGGCATGCCGCTGACGCTGTCGGAGATCCGTGACTACGTTCTCCAGTCCGTCGATGTCGTCGTGCAGACCGGCCGGATCGGCACCGGGCGGGGCATCCTGGAGACGTGGTTTCCGGGGCTCGACGGGGAGAGCGCCTGACATATCCCCCAAAGCGGCAACTGGAGAGCGGAGAGGATAAAAAGGGATGGATAAGGTTTGCGACACGGGACCGCACGGTTGACATCCCCGGCGCAAATCGCCATCTTCATTTCAACAACACCCCCCAGGCGACCGGCCGAAAGGCCGAGCTCAATACCGGGGGGTTACTTATATCCGGACGTCGTCTTCTTGGAATTCGGAAAGCTCCCCACTTTTACAGGTGATCAGGTTGCGCTTCTTCGGCAGCGTGGCATGCTGGTAAGAAATACCTCCGAGGCGGAGACGTGGCTTGAGACCGTCGGCTACTATCGACTGAGCGCCTATTGGCTGCCGTTCGAGTTGCCTCCCCCTCCTGGTCAGACCCGCAGCAAGCGCTTCGCCGAGGGAACATCCTTCGACCAGGTCATTGAGCGCTACGTCTTCGACCGCAAGCTGCGGCTCCTGCTCCTGGAGGCGATCGAACGCGTCGAGATCCATGTGCGCTCACGGTGGACCTATCATCTGGCCCATGCGCACGGTGCGCATGCCCATCTCCGTGCCTCCGCTTTCCGGGGCGCCAGGGTGCATACCGAGCTTCTCGCAAAGCTGGCCCGTTCGGCGGAAAAGTCAGACGAAACCTTTATCGCCCACTACCGCACCAAGTACACGGACCCCTACCTGCCGCCGCTCTGGGCAGTCACCGAACTGATGACGTTCGGGGAACTGTCCCGATGGGTGCAGATCACCAGGGACCTTCCCATCAAGGCCGCCGTGACGCGCGATCTGGGCCTCCCGACTGTGGAGATCACGGACGGCGTCCTGCAGGCCCTGTCCTATGTCCGCAACATCTGTGCGCACCACTCCAGATTGTGGAACAAGCGGCTGGTCAAGCGCGTCCCGCGGGTCAAGCGGTGGGGCCGGGACATGGTGCTCGACACCTCGACCGGCCAGGCACAACCGGACAACAGGCTCTACAACGTCATGGTCGCCCTGCTTCACCTCCTGGACAGCCAGCGGACGGACAGCACCTGGCGGGCGCGCCTGATCGACCTTCTGGGAACAGTGTCGGCCCTAGAACTGCACGCCATGGGATTTCCCGAAGATTGGCAGGAACGAAGTGTCTGGGGCGGCCCGTAACACCTATATCGACACCGTCGGATTGGCCTGCTCCTGGCAACCCCTCGCCTTGCTCCGCAACCTACTGTCAAAACGGTCCATCTTGTCTGAAGCCTCATTCAGATCGGCTTCATCGAGCACAGCATCCTCGGCTTTATGAGCCTCTGCAACGTCTTGCGCCAGGGGAGGCTCCGTCTCGGACCTCTCCGCGCCATCTCTCCTGGGTTCGGCATCGGAATAGGGGATGCGGTCCTCCTTCAGCGCCATCACCTCGGATCGCAGGGCGTCCAGTTCGGCCCGGATCGGATCGGGATAAGGGAGCGGTCCCTTCTGCGCGTCGATGATGGTCTTGAACCAGGCGTCCTGCCAGTAGACGATCCGGTCCACCAGGATCGGGTTCTGCCTCTCGGGGATCAGGAGGATCTTGTCGGGATCGAGCCTGCGGACCTCGTCGGGGGTCATCAGCGGGCGTTCCTCGTTGCGCCGCGAGACCGACCGCTTCAGCAACCCCTGCCCGTCTTGCGAATAGCTGTCGCTGAGCGACAGCCGGGTGGTCTTGCCGAGCGCCTCGGACACCTCGCCGGCGGTCTTCTTCTCGTTGGGTGCAATGTAGAGCTTCATGCCGGCAGCAGACTCGATCGAGAGCCGTTCGTTCTCGGAATAGATTGTTTCCAGACCGGGTACCGACTGGGTGATGATCGACACGCGCACGCCGTGACCGGCCAGTTGCTTCAGCGACTGGACGATGATCGGCATCGGGCCAAGCTGGTCGAACTCGTCAAGGATGATCTGTACAGGCCAGGGCTCCGTTGTCGGATCGGGGACGGGCATGGGCCAACGGAGACCCGTCCGGCGATGATTGCCGCTGTCACCGACCTTTCTGGCCGCCAGACCGGCGCGCATCGCACCTGGCTTGCCGCCGATGGGTTGGACAAGGCCCCGATCGCCACGCCGCGCCGGGCCATGGGGGAGCTTCTCGGCCACGGCGTCCGCTTCGGAGTAGCCGATGATGTGCTGGCCGTGGGCGAGGGCATCGAGACTGTGCTGTCGCCGCGCCAGGTACTTCCCGGCATGCCGATGCTGGCTGCGCTCTCGGCCGCCCATCTTGCCGCCGTGCTCTTCCCTCCCACGTTGCGCCGCCTTTATGTCCTGTGCGACCGTGACCCCGCCGGCAACAGAGCGCGCGACAGCCTTCTGGCCCGAGCGGCCAGCCTCGGCATCGAGGCGATTGCCCTTGTGCCCGTGGAGGGCGACTTCAACGACGACTTGCGGCACTTCGGGCTGCAAGCCTTGCAGGCGGCGCTGAAGGACGCGCTGCATCCCGACGATCGACGCCGTTTCCTGCCGGGGTGAGGGCAGGCCCGGAGAGACAGCGGTGCCAGTCTTTGCCTCTTGGCCGGGTCGCTCCCTGTCCCGGTCACCTCTCCTTCACGCGCGGAGATCCGCGTTCCAGGCCTTCGAGGAGGGCAATCGGCGCACAG
>NZ_JBHRXY010000063.1:0-9833 GCF_042648745.1 Paracoccus angustae | reverse complement strand
GATCGACACGATGCTCATCCAGGGGAGTGTGACATTCCTGAATTGCAGAGGTGAGACATTTTAACTTTGCGGCTATAGAGCCAACGCCAATAGGGCTTATTATGGAACATAGATTGAAAATGGACATCGGATTGTATTCTTACTCTTAGCTGTGACAAATTGCTGTCATCCTCTAGTACTACTTTGGCAGGTTTTTGCTGATCCGATCTTTTCTGACTCCATGGTCGACATTTCGAGTGATCCATAGGGAGCCCTTTGAGGGAGGCTGGCGGTTTATGGAGAACTGGCGGGCGCGTTTGTTGCGGCGCTTGGGCATAGGACACGAGGGCGGATGCGTCCCGCCTGTGTTGCCGGGCTGATCGGCCTGGGTGATCGCAAGAGCGTGCAGCCGATGGCGGCGCGGGACAGGGCTATCAGCTATGACCAACTGCATCATTTCATAGCCGACAGGGTCTGGGATAGCGCGCCGCTGGAGGCGGCCTTGCTGGCTGAGGCCGACAGGCTGGTTGGCGGCGAGGAGGCTTTTCTGGTCATCGATGATACTTGTTTGCCGAAGAAGGGCGAACGCTCGGTCGGGGTTGCGCCGCAATATGCCTCATCGCTGGGCAAGACCGCGAATTGTCAGTCGCTGGTCTCGGTAACGCTGGCCTCGGGCGAGGTGCCGGTCACGGTGGGGTTGCGGCTGTTTCTGCCAGAGGTCTGGACCAACGATCCCGACCGCATGGCTCGGGCGCGGGTGCCGGAAGATCGGCAAACGGCTTTGAAACGACGATCGCCTACGCCTTCCTGCAATCCCGCCGCCTCAAAGCCGCGAAGCGGGAAAGAAAGAGTTCCCGGACCATCCCCGCAACCAACCATGCCAGCCGTCGGGCAAGCCATCCTCGACGCCTTCGTGAGACCGCCACCAATGCGCCATCCTCATTGTGAAAGGCTCATCGCAGAACGTCCCAAGGAAAATCCGCCAAAGTCGTACTGGGGCTTGCTGACCAGTGTCGCCTCGAGAAAGGCCTCCCACGCACGAACGGAGTTCCCGGAGCCCCGGGCCAGCACGCGGCCGACGTCGAGGGCGTCATCCGGATGCCCCCCGGATGACGCGATTAGCGCGTCTGATAAAAACTTACGGAGATCGCCCTTCCCCCAGGATCGCGGTCGCGGCGACAATGTGGGGCTGGATTCTCTTGATCGTCACAAGTAAGTGCTCCTGCCCGACCAGACTCATCTCCGAGGGCAGCGGCGACTCCAGGATGTGGCTCGTTGTTACATTCATCCCTGCCTTTGAATGGCAAAAGCGCCTGCCGGGTAGACGCGCGCAAGGGCATCGGACTTGAACGCCGTCAGTGGCGAAGGGTCGCAGGTCGCAGCGGAAAGACGCTCCAGAAGAACACGGCGAACCTAGTCCAGACGCCCGCTGCCTGCCGCTCATGCAGCCTGCCCCGAACGGTCATGCCCGAGCAGCCGCACTCGCGCGGCAGCCTTTTCCGGGTGACTCCAGGGCGCCGGACAAAGACAATGCCGCCCTTGGGCCCCGGCCGCTCCTGTGACAGAAAGGGCGCAACGGCCATCCCGCAGGTCATTGCATGCAAGGGGCGTGCTCATGGCTTCAACGCATGAAAAGCGGTTTCGGGAGGCGCGCTCGAAGGAAAGCCATGCGATCCCGATCAGACGGCGGACGGCCGGATCCTGAAAACAAGAACACCGGCAACGCCCCGGATGGTCTTGCACGCCCCATCGCGATCGTCGCCATCGCGCAGCTTTTCGGAACCTCCTTGTGGTTCAGCGCGAACAGCGCCGCGGACGGGCTGATGCGCGCATGGAGGGTGGGCGCAGGTGAAATAGGCTGGCTGACCAATGCCGTTCAGGCCGGGTTCATTCTGGGAACACTGGCGATGTCCCTGCTGGGGATCGCGGACCGTTTCCGTGCAAGCGGGATTTTCGTGGCCTCGGCCGTGGCGGGCGCGCTGTCCAATGCCGGTTTCGCATGGCTGGCGCAGGACGTTCACAGCGGGGCTTTCTTCCGCTTTTTGGTGGGCCTCAGCCTGGCGGGCATTTATCCCATCGGCATGAAGCTGGTCGTCAGCTGGGAGCCGGAGCGCACGGGCCAGGCGCTTGCCTTGCTGGTGGCGATGCTGACCCTGGGAACCGCGCTGCCGCATTTCCTGCGCTTCACCGGAGAAGATCTGCCCTGGCAATGGATCGTGACCTGCTCATCCCTTCTGGCCCTGGCGGGAGCATGGACGATTCACCGTCTGGGGACCGGGCCGCATCTGCCGATCCGGCCCATGACGGACGGGACGGCGCGGCCATCGGTTCTGTCGGCCTTCGGGATCGGCCAGTTCCGTGCGGCCGCGATAGGCTATTTCGGCCACATGTGGGAACTCTATGCCTTCTGGACGGTGGTGCCGCTGCTTGTCGCATCGACCGGACTTGCGGACCGTTTCCCTGCTGCCGGAGTGGCCGGGCTGTCCTTCGCGATCATCGGGGCGGGCACGGTCGGCTGCCTGATCGGAGGCGCGCTTTCACGGCGGATCGGAAGCGACAGAGTGGCCCTCGGCGCCTTGGCGGTTTCGGGCGGTTGCATCGGCATCTTCGCCCTGGGATGGCCGATCCTGCCTCCTGCGGTGCTGATGGGGGTGCTGCTGATCTGGGGGGCGTCGGTTGTCGCGGACTCGCCGCAGTTTTCGGCGCTGTCGGCGCGGTCCTGCCCCAAGGACATGGTCGGAGGAGCCTTGGCCATCCAGAACGCCCTCGGCTTCGCCATCACCATTGTCTCGATCGCGGGTGTCATGGCGCTGTTCGAACGCATCGGGCCTGCGGCGGTGTGGCTGCTGCTGCCGGGACCGGCGGCCGGGCTGTTCGGATATTGGCGCGTCGGCCGTCGCGCAGGATAGCCGTTATCGGCGTGGCTGCGGGATAAGGCATCTCTGCGCAGCGGTGGCTGCGCTCGGCGGCGGCCCATGCCGCCTTGTCAATCCGGCTGGTTTGCATCGCCGATCAGGCGGCGATAACGGCGGCCCTCGGCCACGGCATCCTCGAACCGTTCGATTCCCTTAGCCTCCAGCGCCGGGATCAGGCGCAAAAAGGCTTCGGCCGTGGCGATGGCATCGCCCATGGCCGTGTGACGCGCTTCGGGCACGATGCGGATCCCCAGACGCCGGGCCAGCGCGTCCAGCGTATGGTCGGCCGACTGGCCCCAGACCATCGCCGAAAGCAGAACGGTATCCAGCACGCGGTGGTCGAAACGAACGCCCGTTTCCGCCTCGGCCCGGCGCAGGAAGCCCATGTCGAAGGGCGCGTTGTGGGCGATCAGCACGCTGCCTTCGCAGAAATGCTGGAACGCGGTCAGGACGGATGTCAGATCGGGCGCGCCGCGCAACATCTCGTCCGTGATGCCGTGGATCGCCGTCGAGGTGGGCGGAACGGGCCTGCCCGGATCGACCAGCGTTTCGAAGCGTTCGCCCGTCAGCCGTCCGCGCGCCAGCCGCAGACCCGCGATCTGCACGATCCGGTCGCCGTCGGTCAGACCGGTCGTCTCGGTGTCGAAAACGACGCAGGTCAGATCCGCCAGGCGCGATGAAGCAATGCCCCGGCTGGCCAGGGCGAAGTCATAGGTCACGCCCCCGCTCTCGGCCGCGGCCTCGGCCTGCGCCAGCGGCAGGATCAGCCGCGCCGCCTTTCCGTCGGCTTCCGGCCAGATTCCCGTGCCATGCGCCGCCAGGATCTCGGCTCCGGTCACGTCGGGCCGTCCGGGGTCGGGCGCTTCGGCCAGCCAATCCTCCAGCCGGTCCACGGCCACCGCCGCGCCCTGCCATTCCAAAACAAGCTGCATTCCGTCCAGCGGGTCCGGCCGGACAACCACCCGAGGATCCCGACCCTCGGCCCGCAGATGCGCGTCCAGCGACAGCAGCAACGCGTTCAGCGGCCCCGCCTCGGCGCGAAAGGCAAGGCAGGAAAGGGGTTCGGCGGGTTCAAGGCCCGCCGTCAGTTCATCCAAACCCGCCAGTCCAGAGGGCGCATCACTGGCGAGGATCCGGGACAGCGTCCGGGTGGCCGCGGCAAGGCCCTGCCCTTCGGCCTGAATGGCCTTGGCCAGTGCGGGCGGAATGGGGCCGTTCAGCGCATCCAGCATCGGCACCAGCGTGGCCGCATGGCGGCGCAGCGCCTCGAGCGTCGAACGGGGCGCGGGACTCTCGGCCGCCTGCTGGCGCAGGATCAGCAGCAGGCCTGCGTCCGTCCGGCGCAGCCGGCCCGACAGACGCACGCCCTGCGCGGTCAAGCAGGACAGGTTTGTTGCCGTCGCGCCCGCGTCCAGCCGCGCCTCGGCCGCCCGCAGGGCGTCCGCGTTCAGATGCCGGTCCAGCGGACGATCCAATGCAAGCCCCGGCAGCAGGCGGGCGGCGCTGGCGTTATAGAAGATCACGCGGCCCCGCCCATCCGTCATGACCGCCCCGGCACCGAAGTCGGCCAGGATGGACTCAAGCGTCGCCTTTTCACGCGCCTGCTCGGCGGCGTGCGATCGCAGGGCCTGGTCCAGGGCCTCGGCCGCGCGCGCGCGCGCCTCGGCCGCATCGCGGGCGGCAGGGCCAAGATCGGCAAGATAGGCCATGTCCGACAGGTCGGGGGACCGGCCCGTCCGCAGGCTGCCGGCCAGGGTTTCGATGGGGCGCGCGACGTGCAGGTCGAACAGATACCAAAGCCCGACCACCAGGCCCGTCAGCCCAAAGCCCGCCACCATCGCGCCCTGCACGGCCGCGTCCGTTCCGCCCCGCGCGGCCAGCCACAGTGCCGCACCCGAGATTGCCAGGGCCGCAACGCCCACTGCCGCGAAAAGCGCCAGCAAACGCCATCGCAGCGAACGGTGCGTCATCATCGTCCGTCCAGCAGTCGGGCCATCTCGGCCCGCAGTTCGGCCAGTTCGAACGGTTTGGCGATAAAGCCGTCGGCGCCAAGCGCCATTCCCTTGCGATGCTCGACCACCGAGCCGCGCGCCGTCATCAGCAGAACCCGGACCTGGGCAAGGTCGGGATCGGCGCGCATGTCCTGCAAGACCTGATAGCCCGAGACTTCGGGCAGCATCACGTCCAGCAGCACCAGATCGGGACGCGTCGCGCGGATGCAGGACACGGCGCCCTTTCCGGTCGCCAGCCGGTCGTGGCGATGCCCGTCCCGCGTCAGCAGAAAGTCCAGCGCGACGGCGATGTTATCCTCGTCCTCGATGACCAGGATGTTGGCCATGTCAGCCCCCTGCCGCGCAAACGGCGGCAAAGGCCGGGTCGTCCGGTGCAGCCGCCGTCCAGTCGCCGCGCGCGGGCCGGATGCGCCCGCCCGCGCAATCGAAATGCTGCGGCACGATGACGGTCTGCCCATGCCGCTCGACCAGCATGATCGGCGCCTGCCTGATGCCGCCCTCGCCGTCGCGGATCTGCGCGGGGTCCAGGGCCGCGAACCGGACCTCGACCGGGGCGAGATAGGTCCATGGCGCCCATGGCTGGCTGGCGCGCCCGACCAGCAGCACCTGCGTGTCCTCCGGCAGGCTGGCGGTCGCGCGCCCGAACCAGGCATAATCGTTCCAGACGGAATAGCTGACCATGGCCAGACCGATGCCCGCGGGCAGCAGCCAGGTCGGCAGCGTCAGCCCCGCCTTCCGCGCCGCGTGCAACAGGGCGTAAAGCAGCGCAGCCATTCCGATGCCGACGGCGATCACCCCCAGAAGCTCGGTCCCGATCCCCGTCATCCCAGCATTCCTTTCCCATGTCCCGCCGCAGACTGCATCCCACGCACCACCACGAAAGCGTCGCGCAGATGGCTGCGTTCGAAATCGGGAAGATCCGCGGGCGACAGGTAATTGTCCGGCCGCCGTCCGGCCTTCACCTGATGCGCCTGGTTTTCCAGCCGGGCCGTCTGGATCACGTCATAGGCCGCGATCAGTTCCCTGGCCCCGCCGGGCGAGACGACGCCGCGCGTTCCGGCATCCTCCAGGCGCGCGCGGGTGTTGACGGCGGCGATCCGGCCTTGCAGCGCATAGATGCGCGCCAGATCCGTCACGGGAACGACGCCGTTGTGCTTCATGTCGATATGGTGGCGATGCTCGCCCGAACGGATCGTGGCAAAGCCGCCGATAAGGCCCAGCGGCGGCCGGTGCTTCAGCGCGTTGGCCACCATATGCGCCACAAAGATCGAGTTCCTCGACGCCGCTTCCAGCGTTTGGCGCTGCAAATCCTCCAGCAGCGCGGCCTCGCCCCCGATCGGGCGCAAATCAAACATCACCGAGGCCAGCATCTGAGCCTCGGGACTGGGACGGGCGATCCAGTCGCGGAAATAGCCTTGCCAGACCGGCACGGGCTGACGCCAGCGCGGGTTCGTGGCCATCATGTCGCCCGGGCAACGGACATAGCCGCAGGCGTGCAGCCCGTCGCAAACGCGCCGCGCCAGGTCCGCGAACCAGGGATGATCCGCATCGGCATCCGCGGCCAGGATCAGGCAGTTGTCCTGGTCGCTGACGCCCGTCTGTTCCTGCCGTCCCTGACTGCCGCAGGCGGCCCACAGAAAGGGCACGGGCGGCGGTTCCATCTGCTGCCGGGCCAGGTCCAGCAGGCGTCGGGTGACGGCATCGGCGATGTCGGTGATCATCCGGGTGACGACCTCGTGCCGCTGGCGCGCCTGGACCAGCTGCACCAGCAGTTCGGGGATGCGGGCCGTCACGCGCGTCATCTGGGCCACGTCCCCGGCCCGCGCCACCTCGCGGATCAGCCCAAGGGCCGAGATCGCCTGCACGCGCGTCAGATCGGTCTGGCTGATCATCCCGACAAAGCGCCCGTTCTCGACCACCGGCAGGTGGCTGACGCGGCGTTCCAGCATGATCGTCAGCACGTCGTAGCCAAGCGCCCCCGGCGCCAGGGTGACGGGATCGGCGGTCATCACCTCGGACACGGGAAGGCGCATGTCCAACCCCTCGGCCACGACGCGGTTCGACATGTCGCGGATGGTGACCAGCCCGATCAGGCGCCCCTGCTCCGTGATGCCGATGCTGCTGACGCCGGCGTGGCGCATCCGGCGCGCGGCCTCGATGATCGGCGTGTCGGGCGCGCAGGCGACGGGCTTGCCCGACAGCAGTTCTCCCACCTTCAGCATGGCGACGCTGGCGCCGCGGTCCGGCACGCCCCGCCCCCGGTCAAAGAACCGCGCCACCGTCCGATGCTCCCGGATCAGGCGCGTCACCTCGTCGCGCGGCAGCATCAGGATCACGGCATCGTCAACCGCGCGGGCGGACGTGACGGCGGTCCCGTCGCGCAGCAACCCCCGTTCACCGAAGGAATTGCGCGGCCCCAGTTTCGACACGCTGTCGCCGTGGCGGTCGCTGACGGCGACATGCCCGCTTTCGATCAGGTAAAGGCCTGCCAAGCGATCGCCGAACTGATAGATCGTCTCGCCCGCCGCATAGGACCTGCGGCTGAAGAAACCGGCGACCCGCGCCAGTTCGTCCCGCTTCAGGCTGTCGTAAGGATGCACGGTGGCGATGAAGTCCAGAATACCAGTCATCACCCGCTGACCTTTGCGAAGATGTCGCGCCCCTGTCGGGGCGCGACCGTTTCAGCCTCAGTGCGCGACCGCACCGCCCGCACCGCGCGGGACGCGGATCGATTCGACCAGTTCCTGCACATGAGCCGGCGGACGCTGGCTGACCGCCGAGACCCCGAAGGCCACGGCAAAGTTGATCAGCGCGCCGATGGTCCCGAACGAGGCCGGCGAGATGCCGAACAGCCAGGCGTCCGGCGTGTCGGGCAGCATGTTGGTGCCGGCGATGAAGAACCACCCCTTGAAGGCGAAGATGTAAAGGATGGTCGTGGCCATGCCCGCGATCATGCCCGCGATGGCGCCTTCCTTGCCGACCCGCTTCGAGAAGATCCCCATCATCAGCACCGGAAAGATCGAACTCGCGGCAAGACCAAAGGCCAGGGCCACGGTCTGGGCCGCAAAGCCCGGCGGGTTGAGGCCCAGAACCGTGGCCACAAGGATCGAAACCGCCATCGACACGCGCGCCGCGAGCAGCTCGCCCTTTTCGCTGATGTTCGGGCGCAGCGTGCCCTTGATCAGGTCGTGCGATACCGCGCCCGAAATCGCCAGCAGCAGACCCGCCGCCGTGGACAGGGCCGCAGCCAGGCCGCCCGCGGCGACGATGGCGATGACCCAACCCGGCAGGTTGGCGATTTCCGGGTTGGCCAGAACCATGATGTCGTTGTTGACGGTCGTCAGCTCGTTCCCCGCAAGGCCTTGCGCGGCCGCCATTTCGGCCGCGGGGCCTTCGGTGGCGGTGTCGTTGTAATACTGGATAAGGCCGTCGCCGTTCTTGTCTTCCCAGGCCAGCAGGCCGGTGGCCTGCCAGCGGCGCATCCAGGCCAGATCCGGCTGTGTCTCGATGGCTTCCAGCGACACGGGCTCTGCGCTGAAGGTTTCGCCGGTCTGCGCGCCGGGCCACATCGTCGCGGTCAGGTTGAAGCGCGCCATCGACCCCACGGCCGGGGCCACGGTATAAAGCAGCGCGATGAAGACCAGCGCCCAACCGGCCGACATCCGGGCGTCGGACACCTTCGGGACGGTGAAGAAGCGGATGATGACATGGGGCAGGCCCGCGGTGCCGATCATCAGCGCCATTGTGAACAGCACCATGTCCAGCGTCGAATTGTGATGCCCCGTGTACTGCCGGAAGCCCAGGTCCGTCACCACCTGGTCCAGCTTGGCCAGGAAAGCCATCCCCGAGGCGTCGTGCGTGCCGAACAGGCCCAGTTGCGGCAGGAAATTCCCCGTCAGCTGCAACGAGATGAACACGGCCGGGATCGTGTAGGCGATGATCAGCACGATGTATTGGGCCACCTGCGTGTAGGTGATGCCCTTCATGCCGCCCAGGACCGCGTAGCAGAACACCAGCGCCGCGCCGATCCACAGCCCGGTCGAGTTCGACACCTCCAGATAGCGCGAAAAGGTCACGCCGACGCCGGTCATCTGGCCGATCACATAGGTGATCGAGACGATCAGCAGGCAGATCACGCCGATGATGCGCGCGGGCTTTGAATAGAACCGGTCGCCGATGAATTCCGGGACCGTGAACTTGCCGAACTTGCGCAGATAGGGCGCCAGCAGCAGCGCCAGCAGCACGTATCCGCCCGTCCAGCCCATCAGGTAGGTCGAGTTGTCGTAGCCGGTGAAGGCGATCAGGCCCGCCATCGAGATGAAGGACGCGGCCGACATCCAGTCGGCCGCCGTGGCCATGCCGTTCATGACCGGGCCGACGCCGCGGTTGGCGGCATAGAATTCCGCCGTCGAACCCGCGCGGGCCCAGATGGCGATGCCGATATACAACGCGAAGGATGCGCCGATGACCAGCAGGTTCAGGGTGAATTGGCTCATCTGCGGTCCCTCACTCGTCCACGCCGTGTTCGGCATCCAGCTTGTTCATGCGCGCCGCGTACCAGAAGATCAGCACGATGAAGACCAGGATCGAACCCTGCTGCGCGAACCAGAAGCCCAGGTCCGTGCCGCCGATCGGAACCGCCGAAATCAGCGGCCGCAGGATGATCCCGAAGCCATAGGAAACCAGCGCCCAGATCGCGAGGCAGATATAGATGATGCGGAGATTGGCTTGCCAGTAAGCATTCGAAGATTGTCTGTCGCTCATGTGCTTGGTCTTCTCCCTGTTCAGACTTATCGTTGAGGCCGCCTTGTCTTCGGTTCTGCTCTGGTGCGGGGGCGGGCCTGGGGGTCTTGCGGGCTCCAGGCCCTGCGCGCCTTTACCGGTTCATGCGGTTGGCGATGAGGTCGTCGACCACTTCGGGTTCGGC
>NZ_JBHRXY010000062.1:0-10997 GCF_042648745.1 Paracoccus angustae | reverse complement strand
CTTGCCAACGCCCTGATCCGGGACGACCGAAAATGGGCACAAACCGCCCCTTGACCAAGACGGATATCTTCTGACACGAAATACTTTTCTGTATCCGTGAAGCGAACGGCCAACTCCCGCGGCGAAAGATCGGGCTCGTTGAGCGCCAGTTCCACGATCCGGTCACGCACAGCGTCGGGAATGCGGTTCCAGACCCTGGACGGTCGTGAGGGGCGGTCTTCCAGCCCTTCCGGGCCGTGCTCGACATATCGATCATACCACCGGTAAAAGGTTGTCGGCGGGACCCCGATCTGCGCCAAGGTCCGGCGAACCGGCAGGTGGGATTGCTCGACGAGACGGATGATCTCGAGCTTCTCGGACGCTGGATATCTCATGCGTGCTCGCCCCCAGCCCCGCTCGTGTTTTTTTTGAGGATCCGGTTCTCGAGGGTGAGGTCGGCCACAACCTCCTTGAGCGCCAGTGCCTCGGCGCGCAGGTCCTTGACCTCGCCACTGGTCGCCTGTCGGGCAGTGTCGCCGGCCAAGCGCTTCTTGCCGGCCTCGAGGAATTCCTTCGACCAGCTGTAATACAGGCTTTGGGCGATCCCTTCGCGGCGGCACAGCTCCGCATTGCTGTCCTCGCCCCGAAGACCGCTCAAGACAATGAACCGCCCCGGGTTTACCGGAGAGTTTGTGGTTCAATGATTAGGCTGCTTTTTCGTCAGCGTTCAAGCTTGCGTAGAAGGCCTCCTCTGCTTCGTTCGGCGTGACGTAACCAATGGCGCTGTGCAGGCGCGTCTTGTTATACCAGTCCACCCATTTGAGTGTTTCCCATTCGACCTGACCAACAGACTTCCAGGGTCCGAGGAACTTGATGACCTCGGTCTTGAACAGGCCGATGATGCTTTCGGCGAGAGCGTTGTCATAGGAGTCCCCGACGCTGCCGACCGAGGTGTCGATGCCTGCCTCAGCCAGCCGTTCGGTGTATCGGATCGACAGATATTGGGCGGATTCAATCGGTCGTCGCAACACCCCGTTCCTGGAGGTGTAGATGACGACGGGCAGGCGAAAATCCCAACGGTCCACGCGCCGCAAATTGTGCTCGCCAGGGCGGCCACCAGTCTGGCAGCGTGAGAATCTATGTCGGTTCTGGCAGGAGATCGCGGCAGGCCTCTCCAGTGAAGAGGCAGGTATCGTAGCCGGTGTCTCTGCTCCTGTCGGAAACCGCTGGTTTCGGAGGTCTGGCGGAATGCCCCCCACACATCTGGCCCCATCTGCACCGCAGCCGAAAAGCCGCAACCTTTCCTTTGCCGAGCGTGAGGAAATAGCCTTGGAATGTGCTCGGATGACCGGGGTGCGCGCCATCGCCCGCAAGCTGGGGCGTTCGCCCAGCACGATCTCGAGAGAGATCAGGCGTAACTCCGCGACCCGTGGCGGAGACTTCGATTACCGTGCCCTCACCGCGCAATGGCACGCGGATCGTGCAGCCCGACGTCCGAAAGTCAGCAAGCTCGCACGCAACCGACCCCTGCGCGACTACGTGCAGGACCGCCTCGCTGGCTTGGTCGCCACACCGGAGGGCGTCGCTTTTGATGGACCCGTCGTGGTATGGAGAAAACGGCGTGCGGTTCATCGGCAAAGTCGACGCTGGTCCTTGGCATGGAGCCCGGAACAGATTGCGCAGCGCCTGAAGGTGGACTTCCCTGAGGACCCGAGCATGCGCATCAGTCATGAGGCAATTTACCAGGCCCTCTACATTCAGGGGCGTGGCGCCCTGAAGCGGGAGCTCTCCGCCTGCCTTCGTTCTGGCCGAGCGCTGCGTCTGCCGCGTGAACGCGCCCGGAACCGGGGCAAGTCCTTTATCGAGGATGCGCTAATGATCAGCGATCGTCCGGCCGAGATCGGTGACAGGGCGGTGCCGGGCCACTGGGAGGGCGATCTCATTCTTGGTCTCGGCAGCTCGGCGATCGGCACCTTGGTTGAGCGAACCACGCGCTTCACAATGTTGCTGCATCTGCCGCGGATGGAGGATCATGGCAAGGCCAAGTCCCTCAAGAATGGGCCGGCCCTAGCCGGTCATGGCGCCGAAGCCGTTCGCGACGCCATTGCGGGCACTATCATGGAACTGCCAGCACAGTTGCGCAGATCACTGACCTGGGACCAAGGCGCGGAGATGGCCCAACACGCCCGGCTCCGGGTTGATACCGGCCTAGACGTCTACTTCTGCGATCCGCAAAGCCCTTGGCAGCGCGGCAGCAACGAAAACACCAATGGCCTGCTGCGCCAATACTTTCCCAAGGGAACGGATCTTAGCCGGCACAGCGCCGACGAACTGAGCGCTGTTGCCCATGCGTTGAATACACGTCCGCGCAAGACACTCGGCTGGCAAACACCGGCAGAGGCACTCGACCGGCTACTGAAAGCGGATATGATCGACGGTGTTGCGACGACCGGGTGAATCCGCCTTGGCTGCCGCGGTCCGAATGATGGATCAGCTTGTCAGCTTCGGATGGTGCCCTCTGGCAGATGGCCTGGTTCAGGGCATCGAGAACAAAACCGGTCGTCATCGAGGTTGAGACGCGCCAGCCAACGATCTTCCGGGCGAAGACGTCGATGACAAAGGCGACATACACCATCCCTTGCCAGCTTGAGACATAGGTGAAGTCGCTGACCCAGAGTTGGTTCGGCATGTCTGCCTTGAAGGCCCGGTTCACCTTGTCGTCCGGGCATGGCTGGGCGGTATCGGGATTGGTCGTGACCACCTTCTTGCCGCGCACAACGCCTTGCAATCCCATCGCCTTCATCAGCCGCTCGACGGTGCAGCGGGCAATCTCGCGTCCTTCGCGGCGCAACTGGTGCCAGACCTTGCGCGCGCCATAACGGCCTCGGCTGTCATCGAAGGCCTCCTTGATGGCAGCCATGTCGAGGCGATCCTGTTTGGCCCGATCCGATGCCAGGGCGGGGTCTCGCTCCCCAGCCTTGAAGCTGTAGAATGTCGATGGTGCGATCCCCAGAACCCGGCAGATCGGCCCGACACCATGGACACAACGGTGATCATCGATGAACGCGATCATCTGCGGAACGGGCGGTCGAGTATCCGTCTTGGTCAAGGGCGGTCAGGCAGCCAATCTCGCCTTTCGCGCAGCAAGGTGTTTGCAAGGACGATGATGCGCCGCATAATGGCCGTTATGGCGACTTTCTTCGCTTTGCCGGCCTTTAGCAGCTGCTGATACTTGTCGTGGAGGTCCCGGTTGAAACGAATGGCGACAAGTGCGGGCATGTAGATCGCGCGCCGAATTGATGACCGACCTCCGGTGATCCGCTCCTTGCCCTGCCACTTTCCAGATTGCTGCGTCATGGGCGCAAGTCCGGCGAGAGCGGTGATCTTCTTGCCCTCGAGGTGCCCAAGCTCCGGCATGTCGATCAGCATGGTGGTCGCGGTCAGACGACCAATCCCCGGAATGGTCATCAAACGGCGGATGCGTTCTTCAAGGGTGCCTCGCTGCCTGGCGATCTGCGCGATGACCTCATCAAGCGCTTGGATATCGGCACCAATGTCCTCAATGCGGCGACCAAGCTGTTCTCGCACGAGCGGGTTCAGTGCAGTAGCAAGCCGCGTCTTTGCAGTCACCTGATCTTTGACCAAAGCGCGGCGGGCAGTCAGCAACTCTCTGAGATCATGAACATCTTCGCTTTCAATGACTTGAGGCGTCAGGTCAAGCACAACGCCCATGCGCGCCAGCATTCTGGCGTCGACGCTATCAGTCTTTGCCAATCGTCCGATTGCTTGCGCAAAGCGCCGTGCCTGCTTTGGATTGACTTTGATGAAGGGCAGCCCCGCCAGACTCAGATGCCGCTCAAGCCCCCGGTGATAGGCGCCGGTCGCCTCGAAGACGATGAGAACGTCTTCCTCCTTTGCCAGCCAGTCGCACAATTGCCCAAAACCTTCAGGCGTATTGGGCAGGCAGCACGCCTCCGTCCGGGAATGCCAGAATGCATCAAGACGGTCTTTCGACACGTCAATGCCGATGGTATCCTTGGCCATCTTTTCTTCCTACCTATGCTTGTCGTTCGGGCCCGCAGCCCACGTATCCGTTCAGGTCGTTAGAAAAGACGGGGGCTCGTCAAACTCGACCGCGGTCCTTCAAGACCAAGCTCCGCACGACGCCGCCCCCGCCGCTGCCCCGCAGTTTGCGGTGCTGGGCAGCGGCTCCCTTTTGCCTCAGGAGCCTCAAATCTCATAAGACAAGCTCCGCCGCTGCGAAATATGCACTGGCCTTCTTCAGGATCTCATTGGCCTGGCGCAATTCACGGACCTCGCGCTCCAGTTCCTTGATCCGGTCCTTCTCCGCGCTCGTCAGACCGCCGCGCTGACCGGCATCACGTTCGGCCTGCTGGCACCAGACACGCAGGCTATCGGGCGAACAGCCAAGCTTTGGCGCAATCGCCCTGTAGGCGGCCGTATCGCTGGCATAGCTGGCGCGGTTCTCTCGGACAAGCCGAACACCGCGTTCGCGAAGCTCGGCCGGATAGGCGGGGGTGAATCTCGGCTTTGACATAGGGCTCATCCTTTGAGTGTTTTACTCTCCGGTAAACCCGGGGCGGTTCATGCGGTGGCTCTGCCGCAGCCACCACGTCAAGCTGCACCATTACGGTGAAGATATGTTTCCTGTCGGTCGCCTCGGAGACGGCCGATCACGAATCCCACGGAAAAAGCCGCCAGCACAGACAAAGGCGTGAAAGCAATCGAGGCTGGATCGTCCGGCCGCAGAATAAGGGCCACGACGACACCGACGGCAGCGCCGAAGAACGATCCCGCCCCCTGCCCGAATGCCTTGCCCAATGTGCCGCCGATATTGCTCTGCGTCACGGCGATGGCGCTGATGACCGCCGAAAGCTCCACCGTCAGCCCTAATGCGTAAACCACCGAGAGCGTGGCGACGCCCGCGACAGTCATGCGAAGGGCATGGATCGCCCACCAGCCGTGACGCTTGAACAGATGCTTCATCCTTGGTGCCATTCTCTCCGATATCCCGCAACCGGCAGGATGTCACGGCTATGGGAGGAAGGGGCTTGGTCTCGCTTCAGTAGATGGATAGTAACTAGATCCGGCTGTTATAAGTTCGGGAAGAAGCGTCGTTCTCTATGGAAAGGCATCCCCATGCCACGGCCCACTCTGTTCGCCACCCTCTTTGCATTTATGCCCGCCATCGCCTTTGCAAATGCGTCCCTCACCATCGCCTTCGACATGGATGACGTGATCACGGCCCGCTATGATTGCGGCGGAAACATGCCGCTGGCGGTGGTCTACGTTGCCTCCGACACCGATGCCTTGGCGTTGGTCCCTGTTGACGGAGGTCCCCGGGTTTTTGCGCAGGTAGTAAGTGGATCGGGTGCCCGCTATGTCTCGGGTCCGTACGAATGGATCATCAAGGGGGAGGCCGGTCAGCTGATCGACACGCTGGAGGACAGGACCGTCTTCGACTGCGGACCTGCCGAACAGTAGGCGCAGAACCCGGCAGCGGGCGGATATGCATCGCTCTTTTAGACCTGCTGTCAGCTGAGGGCGAGGGCAATACCTGCAAGGGAAACGCCCGCCCCGAGGCTGCGCGTTGCAAGATGGCTGACCGCGCCGACGCGACCAGCAATCCCGCCCGCGACCAATCCGACGATCATACCAACGCGATGCAAGAAGAGGGGCAAGGCCGTCACCCGATCCTCAGGCACGCCCATGACGCCATTCGATGTGCTGGCGCAGGCTGTCACTGCCCACGCCACCCGCTCAGCGAAGAAGCTCCGCCAGCACGGCCTTGTCGCAAGAACGCTGACCGTGTTTTTCCACACAAACTCCCGCATCGCTGCCATTGGCTTCACCTAAATTTGGTATCTCCTTTGGTGCCTCCGGCGTCGATCGCCCGATACACCGTCATCCGGGATACGCCGAGCTCGCGGGCGATCTGGGCCTTTGACATGCCGTCTAATGCGAGGTTACGGATTTTCGCATCGTCCACCCGCTTCTCTCGCCCCTTGTAGACGCCCTTGCCCTTTGCGGCGTCGATACCGGCACGCTGACGATCACGAATGAACTTCAACTCCATATCGGCCACCATGCCGAGAACGGTGATGACCATCCACCCCATATCGCCGGCCGTGGTGACTTCGGGTTCGAGGATGCGGAGCGACGCTCCCTTGGCATCCAGTTCATGGACGAGGTTCAGAACGTCGCGTGTTGACCGGCCAAGACGGTCGAGACGATGCACGACCAGCTCATCGCCCGCGCGCAGAAACTCCAGAACTGTTGCCAATTCGCTGCGACCGTCGCGAGATACTCCCGACCCGGTTTCGGAGCGGATGATGTCGCAGCCTGCTGCCTTCAGCCTGGCTTTCTGGATGTCGAGATCTTGGCTTGACGTGCTGACGCGGGCGTATCCAATCCGAGGCATGGGCAATCTGTCACGTTAGGGTGGTTGAGGTCCTGTTACTGTCACAAGCGCTATTATGCCACTCATTTGTGACATCCTGAGCTGTCACATCCAACTGTCACCTGAAGGTGTGCCCAAAAGTGACCCAGCAGGGTAGGGCAACGGTTGGCCGGTGCCTTTCCGTCACAGCGCTTCAGACTTTTTTATACGTCCGATACCATATACACTGGCAGGTATCAGATCTGGAAAGATGACCTAAGGAAGGATGGAAGACATGACAGCCCAACGGGTCCGGATCATCGAAGGAGGCAAGCTCGTCATTCCGGCGCTCATGCGCCGCGAGCTCGGGATTGCCACAGGCGATACTGTGCTTGTCGACGTAGAAGATGGAGAGCTGCGTGTTCGTTCGCTTTCCCAAGCCGTTGCAAGAGCCCAAGCCATATTGCGGCGCCATGTGCCTGAGGGTGTCTCGCTGGCGGCCGAGCTGATCGCCGACCGGCGGCGCGAGGCAGAGCGTGAGTAAGGCCGCGGTCCTGGACGCCTCTGCCCTGCTTTGCCTTCTGAACGGGGAGTCGGGCAGTGAGCGCGTAATTGAAGCGTTGCCTACCGCCGTGATTGGCGCCGCCAACTTCGCGGAGGTCGTGTCCAAGCTATGTGAGCGAGGCCTGAGTGCTGAGGAAGTGCAAGACGTGCTCGGCAGCCTTCCTCTTGATGTGCGACCTCTCAGCGCCTCCCAGGCATATGCGATTGGTCACCTGCGCCCGACCACCCGCAATTACGGGCTGTCGCTCGGGGATCGGGCATGTCTTGCCCTGGCAGCCGAACTCGGAGTGCCTGCCCTGACTGCAGACCAGGCTTGGGCCGGCCTCGACATCGGCGTAGAGGTTGAGCTCATCCGGAGCTAATAGGCGACACAAGGAGCCATTGCTCCACGTCCCTTTGCGACAAGTACCATGTCCAAGCTGAAAATCGGAGATGGTATTCCGGACAGCTGATTTCCTGACACGTTTCTTGGACAGCAGGAGCCGCTTGTTTCAGGGTTCAGCCCATGTCCGCCGCTATGCCCAGCAGATGAACGTTTAATAGACGCGGGAAGCCAAGGAGGTTAAGGTTAATAATAGAGTGTGTGCTCTACCGCCGCAAAAAAATTTATCAGGCTTTCCTCTGGCTGGCTTCAAACATGTCTTTTGTTGTTGGAATGCCATAGACTAGCATTTGAATAGGAACACTGGCATGTTTTAGATTACGCCCTACAATAGCCTGATAGTCTTTCACTTGTCCTGACACAAAGTCATCGAGTTGCTGAAATTGCGTCGGTTCAGTACAGAATGCAAAAGCCTTTTGCCATCCGTATAACCTTTCCCCAATTGATTTTAACGTGCCGCTTTGAGAAAGCTTGGGGTCTAGTCCTCCACCCTTGCGAATAGCTTCTTTGATCGCGGCCTTAGAGTTCGACAACGCCTCATTCACCGCTTTTTTCATATTATCAACTGATTGCTTACTGGGTACACACCGCTTCGGCTGGATCGTGCAGCCTAGAAAATTGATTGCTTTCGAACATTCACCTCGGGCAGCTTTCCCAGAGCCGTCATCCGCTCTGTACAGACCGAACTTGAATGTCGATAATGTACTTTCTGCATAGCTAATTGCCCGGTCAAGGTCGGCCTCTTGAGCTGAAACCATCAAGATATCGTCGATATAACGGATTGAAGTAACGCCCATACTGTTTAGGACATGGTCCATATCGAATAGCAAAATATTTCCAGCCAAGGCGGAAAGAGAAGCCCCCTGTGCAACCCCAATTCCGTTATTAGGGAACAGGTTTGTGTAACCTTTTAGCTCGTCAGGATTTCCTAGGCGAACCTCTAGTGCCTTTGCAAAAAGGTCTGCTAGAGCATCATCCTTAGTTTCTTGGCGAACAAAGGTAACCACATTATCGGTTGGAATAGCTGTGAAGAATGCCCGAATATCGGATTGATAAAAATACGCCGCCCCCCCGTCAATGGCTGTCCTTATTGACTCGATGGCAGGACGTACTCCGCCGTAAGGATGGATCAGCCCGCCGACGCCATACTTTGACGTATTAACATCATTTATTCGTCCTAAACGTGGATCTTGCTTCGTGCCTGATCTTGAGTTCGCGTCTTTGGGATCGCGAAGGAAGCGAGGTTGTAGAACTTGCAATATAGCCCGCTGAACAACGCGATCCTGAAGCTTAGCAATCGCGATTGGGCGGGGATCCTTGCCTTGTGCAAGACGTTTTTGTTTGTCTTTAAGGACGCCTTGCACCGGCTGAAATACAAAGCGACCCTCTCGAAGCTGAGTAATTAGCCTAAACAGGTGCTTCTGGTGTTCGTACTCGAATGCTGACGCTTCCCCTCTAATATCCGAGTTTCCGGAAGCTAGAGCGCTATGTTTCACATGCCGCCAAGCAGAAAAAATGTTCTGTTCGCTACGAACTTCATCAAAAAGGCTTTTAGCCATGTTCTCCGTTCGGGTCCCCCATAAATACAGCCCCGACCGTTGACGGGTACCCATCCACTGCGCACGGCTCGGCCGCGACGACAGACACCTTGGCAGCAAACGCCACCTCGGCGCGGTCCCCGTGGCGGGCGATCCGCATGGACAGGTCCAGCTTCACGTCCCCCGCCATGGCAACCATGGACGCTGCGACGAGCGCAATGACGCGCACGCCGGAAAGCCAGCTCAGCCGAGCCGGTTTTTGAGGGCCAGATCACACATATCTCCACCTTCCACCCTAGCAGGTTTTTGGCAATGTCAAGCGCTCTCCGGCCCGGCTGCGCCCGCCGCTTTGAATGCTTATCCGCTGTGTGAGGGTCGTCCGTAGACGCAGTAATCACAGCATCGAAGCCAACGGCTAGGTTCAACCCATCCACTGCGCACGGCTCGGCCGCGACGACAGACACCTTGGCAGCAAACGCCACCTCGGCGCGGTCCCCGTGGCGGGCGATCCGCATGGACAGGTCCAGCTTCACGTCCCCCGCCATGGCATTGGACATAGAATTCAAAGAAGAGGCTATGGGATTGTAATTCAAGATGCTGCGGCAGAAAAATTTTCTAACACAAAAGTCGTGAGATTAGGCCGGCGTTGACGATGCAACTCCCTCGACGGCATCTATGTGCGTGGGTGGGTCCGAAGCGATCCACAAAGGGGAGCGGTCACATCGTCAACGCCGCCTGTATCCTGTTCGCTGAAGTTGATATCGTTGCATGCAATGATTACTGTTTCGTGTCAGGAGGACGGCATGGCAAGCATCACAATCCGAAACCTGCAAGATGACGTGAAAAGGCGGCTCCGCATCAGGGCGGCGGAGCATGGCCGCTCTATGGAAGAAGAAGCGCGCGAAATCCTGCGTGAGGTAGTAGGGGAGGCCGAGCCGACCTATGACCTCGCCGCAGCCATCCGGGCGCGTGTTGCTCCGCTTGGTGGGGCTACCCTTGACCTTCCGCCGCGAGAACCCATGCGAGAGCCGCCCACGTTTGACCAGGCGTGAGCATGATCATTATTGATACCAATGTGGTTTCCGAACTTTTACGTCCAACTCCGGAGCCACAGGTCGAACAGTGGCTTTCCGGGCAGGATGGGCGGACCGTTTACTTGACCGCAATTTCTGAGGCGGAGCTGCGCCATGGGCTAGCTATCATGCCAGCTGGCAAGCGCCGTGCTTCTCTGACTGATGCTGTCGATCGCATCCTGCGCGAGGACTTGGTGGGCCGCATCCTGCCCTTCGACAGTGACGCCGCTCTGTCTGACGTCAGCGGCCTTGGGACAGATTAGGCCGATTGCGTGACGGAGGGTTTCTGGCTCATCGTAGCCTTCATGGAGCGAAGATGAGCAAGAAACCCGTGACGATGAAAGCCGAGGCGGAGAAGGCAGTCAAAGACATCCGCCGGGCGACGCGCAAGATCCACAGCGCCGAAGAGAAGATCAGGATTGTCCTAGCGGGTCTTCGCGGCGAGGACAGCATTGCCGAGCTGTGCCGCCGCGAGGGGATCGCGCAGAGCCTGTATTACAGCTGGTCGAAGGAGTTCCTCGAGGCTGGCAAGAAGCGCCTCGCCGGTGACACGGCGCGCCAGGCGACCAGCATGGAGGTCAAGGACCTCCGCGCCGAAGCACTGGCGCTCAAGGAGGTTGTAGCCGACCTGACCCTCGAGAACCGCCTGCTCAAAAAAAACACGACCGGAGCTGGGGGCGAGCACGAATGAGATACCCAGCGTCCGAGAAGCTCGAGATCATCCGCATCGTCGAGCAATCCCACCTGCCGGTGCGCCGGACTTTGGCGCAGATCGGGGTGCCGCCCACGACCTTCTACCGGTGGTATGATCGATACGTCGAACACGGCCCGGAGGGGCTGGAAGACCGCCCCTCACGGCCGTCCCGGGTCTGGAACCGCATCCCCGATGCTGTGCGTGATCGGATCGTGGAACTGGCGCTCAGCGAGCCAGACCTGTCGCCGCGGGAGTTGGCCGTTCGCTTCACGGATACAGAAAAGTATTTTGTGTCAGAAGATATCCGTCTTGGTCAAGGGGCGGTTTGTGCCCATTTTCGGTCGTCCCGGATCAGGGCGTTGGCAAG
>NZ_JBHRXY010000061.1:0-11123 GCF_042648745.1 Paracoccus angustae | reverse complement strand
GGCTCATCGTCCCCTCCTGGCCCCGCCGCCGCAACCCGCCCTGACCCGCCCCGCCCGCCACGCCGCCGCCCGGCAGCGGCCCGGCAGCGGCCCGCAGGCGCGCTCGGTCCTCGAAAACGATGTTAATCACGAGATCGGCGGCGGACTAAAGCCTTTTCAGCAAGGGTAAAAAAATTAACCGTTCCAATCCACATCGAGAAAACTCTTTACAAGCCGAAGGCTGCCCGAAGATCCGGCGTCACCGGCCTGGTCTGGACAGCCCGCGCCGGACCCGCCGACGTTGCGCCCCCGAGACAGGTGGCTGACGGACGTGCACGACTGCCGCCGCTGCTCGGACGACGCCAATGCGGTGAAGAACGACGCTTGTCTGGAACGCGGTCTGCGCTGGCTGGCGGGCCGGACAAACAGCCGGGCCGCAAGGCACGCAAGGCCTCGGCGGAGGCCCAGCCGTGCTGTCGTTGTCAGCCCTTTCGCGGCCTGAATGTCGTGAACAGATCCCAGGCGGCAAGCAGAACCGTGACCGCGATCACCGCGATCAGGTCAAGGCGGGGGACATGGATGACCAGGATGGCCAGAAACCCCACAAGCGTGGCGAAGGCCAGAAAAGCCATAAGCAAGTTCATGATCTCATCCTTGTTGCTTCAAGGTTTCAAGATGGGTGGCCAGCCAGCGGGCGGTGCGCAGCAGCCGGGCGTCGTTGCCGCGCTGCCCGACCAGCTGGATGCCCATCGGCAGGCCGTTTTCGGCCGTGAACACCGGCAGCGTGACCGCGGGCATCCCGGACAGGGTCCACAATCCGTTGAAGATCGCGTCGCCGGTATCGGCCAGTCCCCTTGGCGCTGGCCCCGGCGCCGCCGGGCACAGGATCGCGTCGCAACGCGCAAAGACCGGCGCCGCCGCGGCATTGATGACGGCCCGCCAGTCGAGAGCCGCGATGTAGTCGCGCGCCAGCACCGTCTTGCCTTCGTCCATCGCGGCGCGAAGGATGTCGGACATCCGGTCCCGCCCGCGCCGTTCCAGCGGGTAATAGCATTTCGCCATCTCGGCCAGGTTGATGCGGCGGCGGATCGCGGCCGCGTCCTCCAGCCCGGGAATGCTGACCTCGAAACACTGCTCGGCCAGAAGGCCGGCCAGTTCATGCATCGCCGCGACGGTCTGCGGATCGGCCTGGTCCCAGCCGGGCGGCTTGAGAAAGGCAAGAACCGGAGCGACGGGCGGCGGCGACAAGGCCGTGTCGAGCAGGCGCGGCGCAGGCAGGGCCTCGGTCGCGGGATCGACGGGATCATGGCCTGCGATCGCCTCGGCCAGAAGGGCGCAGTCGGCGACGCTGCGGGCAAAGACGCCAACGGTGTCCAGAGAAGGCGACTGAGTCAGGATGCCCGTCCGCGGGATCATCCCGAAGCTGGGCTTCAGGCCGACGACCCCGCAGAATGCCGCCGGGCGGATCACGGATCCGCCCGTCTGCGTGCCGACCGCCAGCGGCACCATCCCGGCCGCGACGGCCGCCGCCGAACCTTGCGACGATCCGCCCGGGGTATGGTCGAGATCGTGGGGATTGCGCGTCCTGCCCGGATGCAGAAAGGCGCATTCGGTCGTGACGGTCTTGCCCAGGATGATCGCCCCCGCCGCGCGCAACCGCGCGACGATCCAGGCGTCCTCGGAAGGCACGCGGCCCGCGTCGATGGGCGTGCCGTTCTCGGTCGGGATGCCCTTGGTGTCGATGATGTCCTTCAGCCCGACCGGAAGCCCGTGCAAGGGCCCCACCGCCCGCCCGGATTGCCGCCACTGGTCCAGCCGCTGCGCCTGCGCCAGGGCATGATCCTCGTCGATCCAGGCCCAGGCACCGACCCGGGGTTCCAGTTCCGCGATCCGGGCCAGGCAGGCCCGGACCAGATCCGCGGCCCGCAGCGCCCCCGAGGCCAGCCGGTCGCGCATCTCGACCGCCTCGAGTCCCAGCACCGCCTGCGATTTATCGCGAGGGGCCATAGAAGGCGTCCGGCAGGCTGAAGACGATCTGGGGGAAGGTGTACATCAGAAGCATGGCGATCAGCACCAGGCCGCAATACGGCAGCACCCCCGCGAAGATCTCGGTCAGCCTGACGCTGGGCGGCGCGATGCCCTTGAGGTAATAGGCGCTCATCGCCATGGGCGGCGTCAGGAAGCTGGTTTGCAGGTTCAGCGCCACCAGAACCCCGAAGAACAGCGGGTCGATCCCGAACAGCGGCAGCAAGGGCAGGAAGATCGGCACGAAGATGATGATGATCTCGGACCATTCCAGCGGCCAGCCAAGCAGAAAGATGATGATCTGGGCGATGATCAGGAACTGGATCGGCGTCAGGTCCAGGCCTTGCACGAATTCGGCGATCACCTGCTCTCCGCCGAGATAGCTGAACACTGCCGAGAAGGTGTAGGATCCCACGAACAGCCAGCACACCATCGCGGTGGTGCGGACCGTCAGATACACGCTTTCGCGCAGCCGGTCGAAGGTCATCGCGCGATAGGCAAGGGCCAGCAGGATGCCGCCAAGCGCGCCGATGGACGCGGCTTCGGTGGGCGTGGCCAGACCGAACAGGATCGACCCCAGCACCGACAGGATCAGGATCGCCAGCGGCAGAAAGCTGGTGGCCAGCATCCACATCAGCCTGCCCAGCGGCACGGCCGGAACCTCGTCCTGCGTGGGCTTGGGCGCAAGCGACGGGTTCAGGACCGCGCGGCCGACGATGTAGACGAAGTAAAGGCCCACCAGCACGAGGCCCGGCAACATGGCCGCCGCGTAAAGCCGCACGATCGACACCCCGGACGCCGCCGCATAAACGATCAGCATGATCGACGGCGGGATCAGGATCCCCAGCGTGCCGCCCGCGCAGATGATGCCCGCCGCGAAGCTGTGGTTGTAACGCATCTTCAGCATCTGAGGCAGCGCCAGCAGGCCCATCAGCGTGACCACGGCCCCCACGATCCCCGTGGCGGTGGCAAACAGCGCGCAGGTGATCAGGGCCGCGATACCCAGGGCGCCGGGCAGGTTGCGCGTCGCCACCGCCAGGGTCGCGAACAGCTTGTCGACGATGTTGGCGCGTTCGACGATATAGCCCATGAACAGGAACAAGGGCACGGCGGTCAGGACTTCGTTGGAGATGACCGTATAGGTCTGGTTCACGAACAGATCGAAGATCCGGTTGTTGTAGAACCCTTCAAGCCACAGCTGCGCGGATTCCCACAATCCCGCATCGTCCTCGAGGCGATTGAACGACCGCCACATGCGGCCCGGATCGTAATACGCGTAATAGCCGAACCCGATGCCGATGGCCATCAGCGTAAAGGCGATGGGAAACCCCAGGAACACACAGAAGATGAAGATGCCCAGCATGAACAGGGCGATCTGCGGATCGGTCACGGCACTAACTCCTGGTTCGGATCGGCATGGGGAACAAACCGGCGTCAGGCCGGGCCGTGGGGTTTTTCTTCGGTGGTCTTCTGCATCAGGATCGTCTCGGTTTCCTCGACATCCCAGTCCAGCGGCGGCCAGGCGCCGGTGCGCAGGCACAGGATGCAGCGCATGACCTGCGCGATCCCCTGAAGGAACAGCAGGATCCCGGCGGCGACGATCACCGTCTTGAACTGATAGATCGGGATCCCGGCGGGGCTGTTGACCGACACCTCGCCATAGCTCCACGAGCGGCCGGCGTACTTCCACCCGGCAAAGATCAGGGCAAGAATGCCCGGAAAGAAGAACAGGATGTAGAGCGCAAGGTCCACCCGCGCCTGTGTCCGGTCCGACCACAGGCGATACAGGAAATCGCCCCGCACGTGGCCGCCCCGCGACAGCGTATAGGCGCCCCCCATCATGAACAGCGTGCCGTACATGATGAAGCTGATGTCAAGCGCCCAGGGCGTCGGGCGGTTGAACAGGTAACGCACCATCACCTCGTAGCTCATCCCGATGGTCATCAGGATGATCAGCCAGCCGAAGGCCTTGCCGAACCAGGCCGACAGGCTGTCGGCAAACCGGATGTATTTCTGCATTGATGGAAACTCCCTGGGGCCGCGTCGCGGGCGGGACGGCGGGGATTGTCCCGCGCCGTCCCTGCCGATCACAGCTTCAGCTTGCCGGGGTAGTAATGTTCGAAGGCAAGCCCCAGGTCGGGCGCGTTCATCAGTTCGTAATAGGCGACCTGTTCGGTCCAGGCGCGCTGGCTGTCCATGATCTTCTTGTTGAAGGGATCGGTTTCCAGATCCGCGATCAGCGTGTCCCAGGCTTCAAGCTGGGCGGCCAGGATGTCCTTGGAGGTGCGGTGGACCGTCACCCCGCCGGCGGCCAGTTCGGCCAGATCCTTGGAATATTCGCGCATCGCCAGAGCCAGGTTCGAGGTTGCCGAAGCCTCGACCCCGTAACGCAGGATGGCCTGCAAATCCTCGGGCAGATCGTCCATGAAATCCCGGTTGAAGATGAATTCGAAGGATTCGGACGCCTGGTGATAGGACGACAGGTAATAGTTCTTGGCCACGTCCTGCGCGCCGAAGCGGCGGTCCGACGACGGGTTGTTGAACTCAAAGGCGTCGATCACCCCGCGCTCCATCGCCGGGACGATCTCGCCCCCCGGCAGCTGGGCCACGGACATGCCCATGCTTTGCAACAGATCCGCCGCAAGGCCGACGGTGCGGTATTTCAGGCCCTGCACGTCGGCGACGGTGCTGACCTCGTTCTTGAACCAGCCGAGCGGCTGCGCGGGCATGGGCATCCCCATATAGCCGTAAACGTTCAGGCCCAGGATGTCCTGGGTCAGTTCGCGGTACAGTTCGGCGCCCCCGCCTTGGTAGAACCAGGCCAGCATCGTCGTGGCCGAGCCGCCGAAGACCGGCCCGGTTCCGAAGAACGAGGCGGCCTTGGACTTGCCATACCAGTAGACCGGCACCGTATGGGTGGCGTCGATCACCCCGTCATGCACCGCATCCATCACCTGGAACGCGCCGACAACCGCCCCGGCGGGCAGCAGGTCGACCGTCAGGCGGCCCCCCGACATCTGCTCGACGCGGGTGGTGTATTCGCGCGCCATGTCCATCCAGATGTCCGAGGCGGGCCACGAGGTCTGCATCTTCATGACGATCGGGGACTGCGCCAGCACGGGCGGGGCGGCCAGGGCTGTGGCCGCTGCGGCGGTTCCGCCCACGGCGCCGGTGCGCAGGAAAGAGCGGCGCGAAAATCGCGCGGCTTCGACGGAGTCGGTCATCGGTGTCCTCCCAGACGATGAAGTCGCTTGGCGCGACATGTTCTTGCGACCAAGTAGAAACGGCAAAACGGGTTTGCGCAACTGGACTTTTTGACGATACGGTAAATTAATCCGAAGCCTTTTCGAGCGTTTGGCCGCCCCCGGCCAAAGGCAGCGATGATGACGCAAGGGAAGCGGCCATGGCGAAGCCCAAGTTGCTGATCACCCGCAAGCTCCGCCCCGCGGTCGAGGCAAGGGCCGCGCGCGATTACGACGTGATCCTGAACCCCGAAGACAGGGTTCTGTCCGCGGCGGAGCTGATCGCCGCTTGCCGGGACGTGGACGCGGTGCTGCCGTGCCATTCCGAACGGTTCGGGGCCGAGGTCATCGGCGCCCTCGGTCCCCGGCTGAGGATCATCGCCAATCATTCCGTGGGCACCGACCATGTGGATCTGGCGGCGGCCAGGGCGGCGGGGATCGTCGTCACCAACACCCCCGACGTGCTGTCCGACGCCACCGCCGAAATCGCGATCCTGTGCATGTTGGGGGCCGCCCGGCGCGGGGCCGAAGGCGATGCCCTGGTCCGGTCCGGGGCATGGGATTTCTGGTCCCCCGCCTTTATGGTCGGGCGGCAGGTCACCGGCAGGCGATTCGGCGTTCTGGGAATGGGGCGCGTGGGCCAGGTCGCCGCCGACCGCGCGCGCGGCTTCGGGATGCAGATCCATTACCACAACCGCCGCCGCCTGCCCCCCGATCTGGAAAAGGGCGCGATCCATCACGACAGCCTGGAAAGCCTGCTGGCCGTGTCGGACGTGCTTTCCCTGCATTGCCCGGCGACGCCGCAGAACGCCGGGATCATCAATGCCCGGACGCTTGCCATGCTGCCCGACCGGGCGATCGTCGTGAACACCGCGCGGGGCGCCCTGATCGACGAGGACGCGCTGGTCGGGGCGCTGCGATCGGGCAAGCTGTTCGCCGCCGGTCTGGACGTGTTTCAGACCGAACCGGGCGGCAACCCGGCGCTTGCCGCCCTGTCCAACGTCTTTCTGCTGCCCCATATCGGTTCGGCGACCGAGGAAACCCGCGACGCGATGGGCTTCAGGGCGCTGGACAACCTGGACGCCTTCTTCGCCGGCCTTGATCCGTCCGACCGCGTGGCCTGACGGCGGGGGTCATTCCGGCAGGGTATAGGTTGCCCTCACCGAGGCATACCAGCGGGCAAGCGCCCTGATCTCCTCATCCGTCAGGTTCTGGGCGATGATGGACATCTGCGGATCCTCGCGGCGCCCCGCGCGGAAATCCTGCAACTGCTTGGACAGGTATTCCGCGCTTTGACCGCCGATGTTGGGGATCATCGGATTGGTGCCCACGCCGTCAACCCCGTGGCAAACCCGGCATGTCTGGATCGGGGCTTCGTCGCTCTGCGCCAGCGCGGCACCGGCGCACAGGCCGAACGCGGCAGCAAGAACCGCGCAGTGGAATGATCTCATGATGTGCAGCTTTCCTTGAGGAAACCGGGGCGGCAGGAACCGCCCCGGACGGGTTCAGTTCGCGGGGGCGGGGGCGGGGGCTGGCGTGCCGGCAGCCTCGCCGTCGGCCTCGGCATCCGCCGCGCCGTCCTGGGGCATCGCGCCGCCGCCGGCCCCGCCGGCGCCATCGCCGGCATAGGCGATCCGCCAGATCGCCCCGGCGAAGTCGTCCGACACCAGCATGGATCCGTCGCGCAGGAACGCGATGTCCATGGGGCGTCCGCGATATTCGCCCGTTTCCCCGTCCAGCCATCCGTCGGCGAAGACCTCGGTTCCCGCAGCATTGCCATCGGCATCAAGACGGGTGAACATCACGCGCGCTCCCACCGGCGTGGTGCGGTTCCAGCTGCCGTGCTGGGCCGAGAAGATGCCGCCGCGATACTCCTGGGGAAACGAGTTGCCGCGATAGAAGCTCATGCCCAGATCGGCGGCATGGGCATCCGTTTTCACCTGCGGCTCGATGAACTCGACCCCTTGGGGGCGGGGCACGTCCTTGTAATCCGCGATCTCGATGCCAGCGTTCACCCAGGGAAATCCGAAATGCTGGCCCGCCTCGGTCTGGCGGTTCAACTCGCCCGGCGGGATGTCGTCGCCCATGCCGTCGACCTGGTTGTCGGTGAACCAAAGATCGCCGTTGGCCGGGTCGAAGTCGTGCCCGACCGAATTGCGGATGCCGCGGGTGAAGACCTCGCGTTCGCTGCCGTCGATGTTCATGCGGACGATGCCGCCGATGCCGATCTCGTCGTATTTCTCCAGCTTTTCGCGCGGCTGCACGTTGTAGGGTTGGCCCAGCGAGATATACAGCTTGCCGTCAGGTCCGACGCGGCAGACCCGCGCGGTGTGGTTGAAGCTTTCCTCCTCGGCCGGGATCAGCTCGCCCTGGGCCACGACGGTGCCCACGGCCGGGTCCGGGCCTTCGAAAAAGAACTCGGCCGCCGGGAACTGCAGAACGCGGTTGCGCTCGGCGATGTAAAGGAACCCGTCGGGCGAGAAGCAGGGCCCGTTCGGGATGTCGAAGGTCAGCGAGGGGGCGAAATCCATCACCTCGTCGGCGACCCGGTTGCGGTCGCGGTCCACGACCGACCAGACCTTGTCCTTGCGGGTGCCGACAAAGACAACGGTGCCCTGCGGCGCCACCGCCATGGACCGGGCATCGGGCACCACGGCGTAAAGGCTAACCTCGAACCCGTCGGGCACATTGATGTGCGGCAGGATCGCCGCCAGCGCATCGGCGGTCGGCCCGGTCTGTTCGATGCGCGTGAAGGTGGCGTCGGTGCGCTGCATGCCTTGCAGCGTTTCAAGGTCTTCCTGGGCAAGGATCGGCGTCGCAAAGGCAGTCGTCAGAAGCAGTCCGCAGAATGTCGCGCGTTTCATTGTGTCTCCTCCCTGGTGCAGTCCCGTTTCAGGCAGGATCTTGCGCCCCTTCCCCCAAGGGCGCGGAGTCCTTTCGGTCAGAGCCGATCCGACCGCCGGGGGCGCCGCGGGATGCGGCGCGCGGGCCGGCCGGTGCCCAAGCGCGGATGATCTATGGCCGCGCCGTATTTTCAACAGCTTTGTTGGTCGGATCAGACCAAATGATGCACGCGGACCGGCCACCGGGACGGAAATGATCCCGGTTCTGCCAGCCAGGCGGTCGCCACAAGAATGACGCCGCCCCGTGCCGCCCCGATTTCTGCGACGGCGTTTCCTGCGACGGCGTTGTCTGGCACGGGCTGGTTTCCGCCCTGCTCGGATCGTCCGGGACTGCCCTTGTCGGCCCTGACCCACGCCCTGCCCTGCCCCTGTCGGGCCATGCCATTGCCAGATGGGGAAAAGCGTCGGACTGCGTTGCGCCTGGACTGCCCTGGCCGTCAGACGGCGGCAGATGCGGCGCCGAACCCTTGCGGCCCGGGGTGTTTCGCCAAGGCTCCCCGTCGCCTCAGGCGTCCAGACCCAGGTCCAGGACAGACACCGAATGGGTCAGCGCGCCGACCGAAACATAGTCCACCCCCGTCGCCGCCACTTCGGCGATGCGCGCCAGGCGCATGTTGCCCGAGGCTTCCAGAACCACGCGTCCCCCGGCCATGGCGACGGCCTGGCGCAGCGTGTCCGTGTCCATGTTGTCCAGCAGAACCACATCGGCGCCGCCTTCCTCCAGCACCTCGGCCAGCTGGTCCAGGCGGTCCACCTCGATCTCGACCCGCATCATGTGCGAGGCCTGCGCCTTGACGGCCCGCAAGACGGCGCGGATGCCGCCGCCCGCCGCGATGTGGTTGTCCTTGATCAGGATCGCGTCCGACAGCGAGACGCGGTGGTTGAAGCCGCCGCCATGCAGCACCGCCTGCTTTTCCACCAGGCGCAGGCCGGGCGTGGTCTTGCGCGTGCAGGTGACGCGGGTGGCGGTGCCCCGCGTTTCCGCCACGAAGGCGGCGGTCAGGGTGGCGATGCCCGACAGGCGGCCCGCGAAGTTCAGGGCCACCCGCTCGGCCGAGAGGATGGCGGCGGCGTCTCCCTCGATCCGCGCCAGCGTGTCGCCGGGGGCGAAGGGGGTGCCGTCGGGGATCAGCACGTCCAGGCGCAGGGCCGGGTCGATCAGCCGGAAGGCCAGCGCGGCCATTTGCATTCCCGACGCCGTGCCGCCCTCGCGCGCGCGGATGGCGGCGTCCAGACGCGCGCCGGGCGCGATCACCGTGCGGGTGGTGATGTCGCCATGGCTGCCCAGATCTTCCAGCAGGGCGGCGCGAACCAGGGGTTCCAGGATCATGTCGGGCAAGGGCGGGATCATAAGGGCTCCGGCTGGGGGGCGGGACGCAGGGCCAGGGCCTCTGCCAGGGTCATGCGGCTGCGATGCGCCGCGGGCAACGGGTCGGGGAAATCGGTGCGGCAATGCGCGCCCCGGCTTTCGCGGCGGGACAGGGCGGCGGCGCAGATCAGCGTGGCGGCGGCGGTCATGTTGGCAAGCCGGGGGCAGCCGGGCCCAGCGGCCTCGACGGCGGCGATGGCGCGCAGCGCGGCGGTCAGGCCATGGGCGTCCCGCAGCACGCCCGCGCCCCCCGTCATGGCCCCGCGCAGGCGCGCGATCAGGGCGGGGTCGGGCAGCGGGGCAGGATCAGGTTCCGGCAGCGCCACCGGAGGGGCGGACGGGCCGCCGCGGCCGATGGACAGGGCGGCGCGGCGGGCAAAGACCAGCGCCTCCAGCAGCCCGTTCGAGGCCAGGCGGTTCGCGCCGTGCAGCCCGGTCGAGGCCGCCTCGCCGCAGGCCCAAAGGCCGGGCAGGCTGCTGCGGCCCTCCATGTCGGTTGCAATGCCGCCCATGTGGTAATGCGCCGCCGCCGCGACCGGGACCGGCTGGCGGGCGGGGTCGATCCCGGCCCGCGCGCAGGCTGCCGCCACCGCCGGGAAGTCCGTGGCGAAGCGGGCGCCAAGCGCGCGGCAATCCAGCGCGGGACGGCGGCCCGCCCGGGTTTCGGCAAAGACGCCGCGCGCCACGACGTCGCGCGGGGCCAGGTCCGCGTCCGGGTGCAGCGCCGCCATGAAGCGGATGCCGTCGGCATTGACCAGCCGGGCGCCTTCGCCCCGCAGCGCCTCGGTCGCAAGTGGCGCGGGGTCGGCGCCGCTTGCGATGGCGGTGGGGTGGAACTGCACGAATTCGGCGTCCGCGATCACCGCGCCCGCACGGGCCGCCATGCCCAGGGCCTCGCCCCGGATGCGGGCGGGATTGGTGGTGACGGCGAAAAGCCCGCCCGATCCGCCGCCCGCGATCAGCACCGCAGGCGCCGCGAGCGCCACGGAGACCGAGCCCGAGGTCAGCGCCAGCCGCACCCCCGCGACGCGCCCGCCCTCCAGCACCAGTCCCGTGGCCACCCAGCCTTCCGCCACCTGCACCGAGGGCGCGGCCCGCACGGCAGCCACAAGAGCGGCCATGATCGCGGCCCCCGCCCCGTCGCCCCCGACGCGCACCACCCGGGGCAGACCATGCGCGGCCTCGCGCGACAGGACAAAGCCGCCCGCCCCGTTCCGGTCGAAGGGCGCGCCCAGCCGGGCCAGCGCCAGGATGTGGCCGCGCGCCTCGGCCGTGACCAGCCGGGCCACTTCGGGAACGACAAGGCCCGCCCCTGCCCGCAGCGTGTCGGCGGCGTGCTGCGCGGCGCTGTCGGCGGGGTCCATGGCCGCCGCGACGCCCCCCTGCGCCCAGGCGGAACTCGCCCCCTGCCCCAGCGGATCGGGCGAGATCATCAGCACCGGACGCGGCGCCAGCGCAAGGGCCGCGTAAAGCGCGGCCAGTCCCGCGCCGACGATCACCACGCGGCGGGTCTCCATCATGCCCGAACCGCCGGTTGCCGCGACATCTCGATCATCCGCTGCACCGCCCGGCGGGCCGGGGCGGCGACGGCCTCGTCCACCTCGA
>NZ_JBHRXY010000060.1:0-11978 GCF_042648745.1 Paracoccus angustae | reverse complement strand
CTCGTCGATCTTGTCCCGATCAATCTCCATGGACTGAGCATACTACGGTCAGACTGGGGCGGGAATCGGGCGGTTACAGATGATCTCTGACCGCATCGCCGACATGATGGCTACTGAAAAACCGGGGCCTCTCTATATGCACGTCCCTGCGGACCGGCCTGAGTCATGGCACCTCCAAATGACGGCGGAAAAGCGAGTCATTATTAATCAACAGGGCAGAACGGTGACCCAGTGGAAACAGGTCCGGCCCAGGAACGAGGCTTTTGACTGCAGGAAATATGCATATGCGGTTCTTGAGGGGTCCCGGAGGCTTGCTGCCAGGGTTAAGTCGAGAACCCTCTCTGCGGCGCTTCCCGCTCCGGCTCTGAGCATTCCCTTCTCTTCCGAACAGCAGGGCGACAGACCGGCACCGGCGCCTACCCCCAAGCCCCGGCCCGCGGCCCCGCGCCCCAAGCCAAAGGTCCGCAAATCCGCCCCCAGGACCAGCATCTGGGGTCGCTGATCTAAATCGCGTAGCTGGGCACCAGACCTTTATTGGCTTTCGGCCACCGCTTCCCGAAAACGGTCAGCATGAGATCGTCCAGCGCATCTACAATCGCTGACACGGACTTCTCCGCATCTTGAGCAGTAATTCTAGCCTCCTCTTTCGGATGCATTATTCCGTTTCGAATACCGACGGCGCCAGCGAAAGGCGGCCACCATGCTTTACCCTTGTCGAACTGCACCCCTGAGAATTTCCAGAACAGGAACATCAATCTGTCGTCGATCGAATGAAATCTTTGCTCAGCAAGGCAAGGCTGACCCCGGATCAGTTTAACCGACTTCTCCTGCATGATGGACTGTTCGAAAACATCGAAATTCCTGCTCTCAATGAAATGTTCGAAGATGTGGGTCAGCATGCCTTCGAGACAGGAGAAAGCGGCCGCAACAGCCATTTCTGCAAACGACTTCTCGAGATCTGGATCGCCAGCAGTCCTCGCACGCTCCAACAACGCTTTCGAAAACTCGAAGCGCCGGTTCGCGTCGACAATAATCGGCTCCATCAGATGGCTTCTTTCTTCGCCTTCGCGTCCAAGATCGCAGCCTTGGCGTGATAGGCAGCGATAGCCGCCGCAATCATCTTGTCGGAGAAGCCAGATCCTTTTTCAGCCTGGATCCAAAACAGCTCGACAAACCGGCCTCTTTCCTTGGGATCTGTCCGGTATCCCAAGCCCCGATATTGCTCGGGATCGGTCATATGCTTTCCTTTTACCAGCAGGGCAGCCCTCAGCGGGTCCGGCTTGCCTTTTTCCTTCAGATCGAAGTGCTTCTGTAGCCGGACCTGATTCTGTGAAAGGAGGCCGGCCACGAACGCCCACGCTGACAAGATAGCGTCGTTCATGGCCTTCTCTGCGAAGTCAGGGTTGCTAACCTTTGATGTGCTGTTCTTTCCGAAAGACTGACGCTGCTTGTCCACTAGGGCCTGAAACTCCCGGCCGGCCCTTTCTAAACCCGGATCATTCCATAAGTCCGGATACTGCTTTTTGATCTGTTCCCATTCTGGAACTGTCCTGACGCCGGTCTTCGGGACTTGGGGTGTTGTCTCAGTCTGATCGAACGTCTCGCCGATCTTCTCTTGGCCGAGGAAGTAGTTAATCACGAAGGAGCGGGCTTGGCGGACCGATATCGAGCCACCCCGCTTCCGCTTGTCAGCAAAGTCTTCCTTCTCTCCTAGAATTCCGACCTTCTGGCACCAGGTCCGCAACTCGGCGCCGGAAACCGTTTCGAACATGCGGTCGAGAAGATCTCGGGACACCTCGATGTTGGTGTTTGATATGACCTGAACGTCAAGCCTCTGCTCAGTATCCAAGGCGAAATAGACTTTCACGCCGTGAATGCCGTTGACTGTCCATTCATCGAACGCATCCTGGATCGCACCAAATCGGTGCTGACCACCTACGACCTTCAGCGGCTTCGGATCCCCCGCGATGAACTCGCACACGATGTTGCTGAAGGTCCTGCCTAACCGCGCGTCGAGAAGCATCTGCTCGTAGGCGGCATGATCTTCCACAAGATCACGGTTCGCCCGGTAGTCTGCAGATGCCTCAGGGTCCAAGGGTGTGTCGGGCGTAGTTTGACTGACCAAGTTCTCAGCCGTCACATGGCATTCGCAGTAAAGAGCGCCCGTCTTACCATCAGCGAATATCTGGATCGGCTTCTCGACTGGCTGGAGCAGCTTGATGAACTTTTCAACATCTCCAGACTCGAGCAGCTCATCAACTTTTTCTTCAGGTATTTCGTGCGCGACAAATGCTTGATCGACCATGACTGTCCTTAACCGGATGTCCCTGCTGGACATTTTCTGCATCTTGCCGCGTTGCGACGGCTCGTCAGAATATTTGAACAACTTGTGTCTGACCGCAAGAGACCGAAAATCCTTTCATTTCATGAGGTAAAGGAAAATCCTCTGAACAAAACCCCCGGCGGCCTGGTCAGGGGTTTCAGCCGTATCGGCGATCATGGGGCATCAACCCACGCAAAGGATTGCCTGATGCATATCGAGATCAACGCCAAGGTCCTGGCCGCCGCGGCTACCGCCGCCGCCAAGGTCGCAGGAAGGAAAACAGCGGTCGCGCCGATCTACCACCATGCTCTTCTTGAAGCCGACGCCGCTGGCCTGACCATGACGGCGGTCGATGACCGCGTGTCGCTGCGGCGCCGCGTCGGAGTCGAGCATGTCCACCGTGCCGGTGACGTCTGCCTTCCGGCCGATACGCTGTCCGCGCTGGCAGCCAAGATCCCGCCTGCTGCTACCGTGTCTCTCGAATACGATCAGGACGCGTCGTCCGTGATGCTGTCGTTCGGAAGGGCAAGGCATGAAATTCCGTGCATGCCGGGCGAGGAGTTTCCGCCTATCGCTTCAGACTCCTACGAGTCCTCGGTGGAAGTTGACGCCGCCGGGCTGAGCTATGGTCTTCTAAGCTGCGCTCCTTTTGCCGAGAAAGACATCGAGCACGTGACCTATGCGTTGGCCGGCGTCCACGTCAGGAAGACCGGCGGCGCGGTGGAAATGATCGCTGCGAGCAAGATCGACGAGGCGGTTCCCTTCATCGAAATGGACGATCCGGATCTTGTGGTCATAGACGATGAGGATGCTACCTCGTCGGTATATGGCTCTCCGATCAGCCCTGAGCAGCTTGAGCTTGCCTTGAAGTCGGCGCGATCAAGAAGCTGACTTCCGGGAAGAACGAGAAAGGCCCCCTCAAACGGGGGCCTTTTTGCATTTCCAGGCGCTCTCTCTCGCGGCCCTCATGACCGATCACACGTGCGATCGGCGACGAAGGCGCTCTCAGGGCAGATTTGTGGGGTATCCAGACACCTCAAATGGCCTTTAGCGGGGCATGCAGCGGTAGAAGCCGCCATAGGCGACCTTGTCTTGCTCTTCGTTCACCGCCCGGCAAAGGCCTTCAGAATTGAATTTCGCACGCTGAGCCTCGGCCGCGCGGCACCCGCCGTTGCCCGCGTTGCAGGACTCGACGAGGCCGTTGTAGCCGTCAATCGCCTCGCGATCAGCGCGCGAAAACCCGTCGGCGCCAGCGCCGTTGCCGGTCGCCGCATAGAAGAAACCGGCCAGAACAGACAGTGCGACCAGGGCGGCGACGATCAGGAGGCGTTGCTTCGGGTTCAGCATTTTTAGTCCTTTCAGAAGGGGTTGGGGATGATGGAATAGAGACTGGTGACGATATCCAGCCAGTCGGCGACGGCCGGGGCCTCGGCCCAGACGAAGGCGGCGGCGACCAGGAGCCTGTCAGTGAAGAGGGTCTTCATCATGCTGCATCTCCTCCGCTTTCTCGATGGCGCGCCGGATTGTCCGCAGATCGACCGGCCGTCGTTCGGCGTGATCCGACAGCATCGCGGCTAGGGCGTCCGCGACCTCGGGAGCCAGGCGGCCGGAGGACATGGTGCGGGTCACGTCTGCCACTTCGGCACTGCGGAAGGACTCCAGACGAATGATCTGGACACGCGAAAGAAGCGCAGACGGGAGGCCATTGAGGGTGTTGCTGGTCATGACCCAGCTGACATGCTGAAGATCGAACTCGATGCCGTAATACGGGCACCTCCACCGCGCCGCCGTTTCCGGCTCAATCATCCCGAGTAGAGCGCCATGGATGCCGGGCAGAATGGTGCCCTTCTCGGTTGCCGTATCGCGGCCGCCGCGGTCGATCTCGTCGATGATGACGAGGGGGTTCGCGACCCGCTGCTCGAGAATAGCGCGGACCACGGCGCCGGCGTGGCCCGACCCCCAGCCCCTCTCGGCGCCGGTCACCGCGAAGATCCCGCCTCCCGACGATCCTACATCGACAGTCACAGACGGAAGACCGTATAGGTGCGAGATCATGTGAAAGATCGTCGACTTACCAATGCCCGGGGGTCCGAGGAGTAGCGTCGGTTGGACATGGAAAGCCTCGCCGCGCTTGGCGCGCTGGCGCATCCTCTTCATGAAGGGAACGGTGACGCGGCTCATCCAGGGCATCTTCGAGTGGACACTGGCGATGATCTCGTCGGCCTCATCCGGCGTGACGATTCCGGTCAGATCGACGCCACGGGACGCGGCCAGGATCTGATCCCTCTCTTCCTCGGACTTGATCCAGCCGAGATCAGGCACGCCCCGTGTCCTAGCCGCATGAAGCTTCATCGCCCTTCGGGCGAGGCGCTTCTTGTCGTCCAGGGTGATCAGATCGCCGAACGGAATTTCATCGTATACGGCCTTCTGGGCCTCGGCCGGGCTCATGTCCGATACGTCACCAACTCGGGAAGAGATCTGCTTGACGCGCAGTTGTTCCAGATGTGCGGTCAGGCGGTCCCGGATCGAGGCCGCCTTCATCGCCTGCTCCGGCGCGCGGAACGGCAGCACATGCGTTCGCTTCGTCGATCCCATTCGTCACCCCTTCCCGAAAAGCGGGAAGGCGTGAACGCGCCTACCCGATCAGCTTGCTGATGAAGCCGATATCGCTATTCGAGAAAGAGGGCGCATGGTGTTGATCATGCGCCCATTATAGCCATCGGTGATTCGTGAGGCAATCAGAAAACGCGGGGCAGCCGTTCGATCGCCTTCAGCATGGCCGCTGGCGTGGCCTCGGACCCGTAGACCTTAGATGTGATGCTGTCGGGAGTATGCCCGATGATGGCTTTGATCGTCCGGTCTCGCACGTCGTCCATCCCTTCGAGAAGATCGATGACGCTGTGCCGGAAGCTATGGAAACACCTCTTCGGCAGGTCAGATGACGGCAGGCGCTCTTCAAGAACCCTGCGCCAGTTGTAGGCGATACATTCGCCCAACGGTCCCCCAGCAGTCTTGCGATACATGTCGTCAAAAAGCAGGCCATCATTCTTTCGGAGGTCGAGGATGCCCAGCTCGAGAAGGTGAGGATGAACCGGAATAAGCCGCGTCGATGCGTCGGTCTTCACCCCTCTATGCTCATTCTCTCGGATGTCGAGGCACCAAATGCCGTCCACCTCCCGAAGGTCTTTTGTGTCCAGGCCCGCAATCTCCTCGCGACGGGCGCCGGTGTAAGCGGCTACCAACGGCAACCAGAACAGGCCGTCCTTGATAATGTTCGGGCCGGGCCGGTGCCGGCGGGCAACGTTCTGGCAGCCCTGCCAGACCGGGGATTGGAAGATGGACTTGATGTGATCCTGGGTAAACGCGAGGCGGTCTGCCCTGGACTTCTTCGTCCTCTTCCGCCGGAGGGAAGTCGGCTTCAGCTTCGGGTGGATTTGCAGGCCTTCATCATCGGCGCGCTTCACCAGCATGGAGAAATTGGTGAGGATCCGGTTCACGGTCCCCACGGCTAAGCCATCGGACCGACCTTCTGCCTCGGCCTTGGCCGCGATCTGCTCCAGGGTCATCTCGCGCTCGGACGCGCTCTTGCGATAGGACGGCGGCAGGCGGTCGAGCATCGCGCAAAGGGCGACGACATGGTGCTGTCTCATCTCCCGAATATCGGTAACGCCCGTCGCCTCCGCGATCAAATCCGCGCATTTCTGAAGTGCCGCGCACGTATCCGCGTTGGCCGCTCCGGTCCTGAGCTGGACTGCCACGAGCCGGTCAGCGACAGCGCGGATCGAGGGATCGACACCAGCAGGCGCTTCCTGCTCTTCCCGAACAGGCGCGGGCGTGGGCTGTCCGACAACGGCCGCCAGGAGACCACTGTCCGACAAGGACCCTCTGATCACCGCAATGGCTTGCTCTAGCGTGATTTGTTGGTTGATCATCTGATCCCATACCCTTTCCGAAGCTGCAGTCATAAGGACGGCAATCCGGCGGGCGGCTCGCGGGCACGATGTGCCGAGTGCGATTTGGACGATGACCCCCCCGGACTTTCGTCTCCAGGAGTACTACCGTCCTCGGCGGATCAGATGGGTTGCGATAGCCATGGGCAGCGTCCTTGCTTGGACGGCCCCGCCATGTCACCGGGGTGACATCGCGCGATTCTCAACCTGGGTGTCACCCTGTCTTGGGACTACCCTTCTGAAATCGTAGCAAAAAATTAAATCTTGGCTCCGGCGGTAGGGATCGAACCTACGACCAATTGATTAACAGTCAACTGCTCTACCGCTGAGCTACGCCGGAACACGGGGGCCGTATAGCAATGCCGTCCGGGGGCGTCCAGAGGGAAGCGTGACGTTTTTTTCACAAAATCAGAAATTCCGCGTCCGGGTGCAGATCGCCCGACGGCGCCACGGCGCCCAGCTCCGTCAGGGCCAGAAGATGGGCCAGGACGTTGCGGGCCGCGGCGGGCAGAAGGGCGGGCGGCACGTCGTAGATGCGCCGGGCAAGCGTCCCCGCGTCCGCCGGGCCGTCGCGCAGGGCGGCCAGGATTTGCGCGGTGCGCTGGCGGCGATGGGCGGCCAGTTCCGCCAGTCGCCCCGGCGGATCCGCGATCGGGTCGCCGTGGGCGGGCAGCAGGCGGCCGGGGCCGATCTGCGCCAGACGGTCCAGCGTGCGCAGGTAATCCGCCAGGTCGCCGTCCGGGGGCGAGATGATGGTGGACGACCAGCCCATCACCACGTCGCCGCAGAAGATCCGCTCTCCCCACAGAAAGGCCAGGTGCCCGCCGGAATGGCCTGGGGTGTGCAGCGCGGTCAGGCGCCAGTCCGAACCCTCGACCACGTCGCCGTCGCGCAAGGCGATGTCGGGGGCAAAGGAAAGGTCCAGCCCCTCGCCCCCGCCGGTGGCGCCGCCGGCAAGACGCCGCATCAGGGGCGACCGACCGGCCAGGGCATCGCCGAAGGCCAGCACGGGCGCGCCCGTCATCCGCGCCAGGGCGGGTGCCCCGGCGCTGTGGTCCCGATGCGCATGGGTCACCAGGATATGGCTGATCCGCCCCCGCCCCGCCTCCCGGATGGCCGCCAGATGGCCGGGATCGTCCGGGCCGGGGTCGATCACCGCGACCTGCTCGCGGCCCAGCAGAAAGGTGTTGGTTCCCGGCCCCGTCAGCGGCGAGGGATTCGGGGCCAGGATGCGCAGCAGGTCTTTCGTCGGTCCGTTCATGCCGTTAGCCTTAGCACGACAGGCAGGGGTTTCCATGGCGAACCAGACGGAAGGCTGGCTCAAGGGCTTTTTCCCGCGCGGGCTTTACGGCCGGGCGGCGCTGATCCTGTTCCTGCCGGTGGTGGTCGTCACGCTGGTGGTCAGCGTCATGTTCCTGCAACGCCATTTCGAGGACGTGACCCGGCAGATGACCGCCAGCATGGCCCAGGAGCTGGCCTTTGTCGCCGCTCGGATCGAGCGCGCGGGCGGCCAGCGCGACGCGGGCCGCGAAATCGCCGTGCCCCTTGGCATCAGCATCGGCGCGCCCGAAACCGGCGTCCAGGGCGACCAGCGGCTGTTCTATGACTTTTCGGGCCGCGTGGTGATCGAGGAACTGCGCAGCCACCTGCCCGCCATCCGCGCCATCGACCTGGCGCGCGACGACAAGCGGGTGATCGTGACCATCGACGGACCCGCCGGACCCTATGCCCTGTCCTTCGACCGGCGCAGGGTCAGCGCCTCGAACCCGCATCAGTTGCTGGTGTTGATGGTCTTCACCTCGTTCCTGATGACGGGGATCGCCACGATCTTCCTGCGCAACCAGATGCGCCCGATCCGGCGCCTGGCCGAGGCGGCCGAGGAATACGGCAAGGGCCGGATCGTGCCCTATCGACCGTCCGGCGCCACCGAGGTGCGCAGCGCGGGGGCGGCCTTTCTGGACATGCGCAACCGGCTGGAGCGTCAGAACGAACAGCGCAAGATGATGCTGTCGGGCATCAGCCACGACCTGCGCACGCCGCTGACCCGCCTGCGCCTCGGACTGTCGATGATGTCGCCCGACATGGCCCCCGACAACGAGGAGCTGCGCGCGATGGAAGCCGACATCGCCGAAATGAGCCGCATGGTCGACGCCTTTCTGGACTATGCCCGGGACGAGGCGCAGGACAGCCCGCCCGAGCCGACGCCCGTGTCGGATTTCGTGGACAGCGTCGTGGCCGATGCGCGGCGGGCGGGCCAGCAGGTCACGCTGCGCCGACTGGAGGGCGATACGAACGGCCGGGCGACCTTTCGCCGCGACATGCTGCGCCGTGCGCTGGAAAACCTGCTGGGCAATGCCGCGCGCCACGGCACCCGCGCCGAACTGGACGCCACCCTGGGTCCGCGCAGCCTGCGCATCGGCATCGAGGACGACGGCCCCGGCATCCCCGACGACAGCCTGGACGCGGCGATGCGGCCCTTTACCCGGCTGGATCCGTCGCGCAACCGCAACGATGGCGGCGGCGCGGGCCTGGGCCTGGCCATCGCCGCGGACGTGGCGCGGGCCCATGGCGGACAGCTGCGGCTTGGCCGGGGCCGGCGGTTGGGCGGACTCAGGGCGGAAATCGTCATTCCGCGATAGGATGGCGGCGGAAATGCCGGGCATTTTTTGCGTCATATTGAATGCGGCGGGACACCTCCCTAGATTGTCGGAACGCAGGGGCCGTGTGTCGCCAAGACGGGGCCACGGCTTCGGGCAGAAAGGAACGCATAATGAACGAATTCGCTGCTTCGACCTATCCGGTGCTGCCTTTGCGCGACATCGTGGTCTTTCCCCACATGATCGTTCCGCTGTTCGTGGGTCGCGAAAAATCGGTTCGCGCGCTGGAAGCGGTCATGGAATCGGACAGCCCGATCCTTTTGGCCGCGCAAAAGGACGCCTCGGTCGATGAGCCGACGGAGGACGGCATCTACCGCGCCGGCGTGCTGGCCAACGTGCTGCAACTGCTGAAGCTGCCCGACGGCACCGTCAAGGTGCTGGTCGAGGGGCGCGAGCGTGTGCAGATCACGGATTTCGTGCCCAACGCCGATCACTTCGAGGCCACCGCCATCGTCATGGCCGAAACGCCGGGCGACCCCGCCACCGTGACCGCCCTGGTCCGCACCGTGGCCGAGGAGTTCGAGCGTTACGTCAAGGTCCGCAAGAACATCCCCGAGGAAGTCGTGACCGCCGTGGCCGAAGCGAAGGAGCCCGGCAAGCTGGCCGACCTTGTTGCGGGCCACATGGGCATCGCGCTGGACCGCAAGCAGGATCTGCTGGACACGCTGGACGTGGCCGAGCGCCTGGAAAAGGTGTATTCCCACATGCAGGGCGAAATGTCCGTCTTGCAGGTCGAAAAGAAGATCAAGTCGCGCGTCAAGACCCAGATGGAGAAGACGCAGCGCGAGTACTATCTGAATGAGCAGATGAAGGCCATTCAGAAGGAACTGGGCGACGGCGAGGACGGCCAGAACGAGATCGCCGAACTCGAGGAAAAGATCGCCAAGACCAAGTTCAGCAAGGAGGCCCGCGACAAGGCGGAAGCCGAGCTGAAGAAGCTGAAGTCGATGTCGCCGATGTCGGCCGAGGCGACCGTGTCGCGCAACTATCTCGACTGGCTGCTGTCCCTGCCCTGGGGCGTGAAGTCGCGCACCCGCAAGGACCTGGCCGCTGCCGAAAAGGTGCTGGACGCCGATCACTACGGCCTGGAAAAGGTCAAGGAACGCATCGTCGAGTACCTGGCCGTGCAGACCCGCAGCCAGAAGCTGAAAGGCCCGATCCTGTGCCTCGTCGGCCCCCCGGGCGTCGGCAAGACCTCGCTCGGGCGCAGCGTGGCCAAGGCCACGGGACGCGAGTTCATCCGCATCTCGCTGGGCGGCGTGCGTGACGAATCCGAGATCCGCGGCCACCGCCGGACCTATATCGGCTCGATGCCGGGCAAGATCATCCAGGCCCTGAAAAAGGCCAAGACGACCAACCCGCTGATCCTGCTGGACGAGATCGACAAGATGGGCCAGGATTTCCGGGGCGATCCGGCGAGCGCCATGCTGGAGGTGCTGGATCCCGAACAGAACGCGACCTTCGTGGACCATTATCTCGAAGTGGAATACGACCTGTCGAACGTGATGTTCGTGACCACGGCCAACAGCTACAACATGCCGGGACCGCTTCTGGACCGGATGGAGATCATCAGCCTGTCCGGCTACACCGAGGATGAAAAGCGCGAGATCGCGCGCCAGCACCTGCTGCCCAAGCAGATCGCGGCGAACGGCCTTCGCAAGAACGAGTTCGAGGTGACGGACGAGGCGCTGACCCATGTGATCCGCTACTACACGCGCGAAGCCGGGGTGCGCTCGCTGGAGCGTGAGATCGCCAAGCTGGCGCGCAAGGCCGTGACCGAGATCCTCAAGGGTCAGGTCAAGTCCGTGACGGTCGATGCGGCCAAGGCCGAGGAATACCTGGGCGTGCGGCGTCACCGTTACGGTCTGGCCGAGAAGGAGGATCAGGTCGGCGTCGTGACGGGCTTGGCGTGGACCTCGGTCGGGGGCGACCTTCTCCAGATCGAGGCGCTGAAGCTGCCGGGCAAGGGCCGGATGAAGACAACCGGGAAGCTGGGCGACGTGATGAAGGAATCGATCGACGCGGCGTCGAGCTATGTCCGGTCGATCGCGCCCCAGATCGGGATCAAGCCGCCGAAGTTCGATACGCTTGATATTCACGTCCACGTTCCCGATGGCGCCACGCCCAAGGACGGCCCTTCGGCCGGTCTGGCGATGGTGACCTCCATCGTGTCGGTCCTGACGCAGATCCCGGTCCGCAAGGACATCGCCATGACCGGCGAGGTGTCCTTGCGCGGCAATGCGATGGCGATCGGCGGGCTGAAGGAAAAGCTGCTGGCGGCCTTGCGGGGCGGCATCAAGACCGTGCTGATCCCGGCCGACAACGAGAAGGATCTGGCCGACATCCCGGCCAACGTCAAGGAAGGCCTGACGATCATCCCGGTCAACCATGTCCGCGAAGTCCTGAAGCACGCCCTGGTGCGCCAGCCCGAGCCGGTCGAATGGGACGAGGCCGCCGAGGAAGCGGCCGAAGCCGCCCGGGCGGCGGCCTCCCGGGACGAACGGTCGGCTGGAAGCGCCGTCGCACATTGAAGCAGAAGGGGCCGGTTCAGCCGGCCCTTTTCTTTTGGCTGGCATACCGCCTGCCCGAACACGTCAAGCTGCACAACGCACCTGCCGCTTTCGGGCGAGTTGTACCAATCGCCTTGATCTCTGACTCGCTCGGGATTTTCTTCGACCTGAAACTCTGGATCATGGGCTTCGGGGGATGGAGGCTTTGATGGCGGTTGAGATCACCCGCACGGATATGTCGGCAAGCGAACTTCGGGCGGCGGCGGCTTGCACAAAGGATGCAAAGGCGGCGCGGCGGATGCTGGCGATTGCTCTTGTTCTGGATGATGAGCCATGTCGCGCCATTGGTCCGAGCGACAATGGCGAATGATCGCAGAACAACGGCGGAGGCCCGCGGCATGGATCGGCAGACCCTGCGCGATCGGGTTCATCGCTCTGGGGCCTAGGCTCATTGCTTTTCACGGCCAGAACAAGACGGTTGCGGCGAGCATGATCGCAGAGAAGAACGTTTCCGGGCACCGGTCGTATCGGGCTGCAA
>NZ_JBHRXY010000059.1:0-12194 GCF_042648745.1 Paracoccus angustae | reverse complement strand
CCGACGGTGTCGCCGCGAGCGTCGCCGAAAATCGCGCCGCTTGATTAGGCCGCGTCACCCAAACTCTCGCATAGCTCCGTCCACATAGGCGACGACCCGAGTCCGAAGCTCCATTGGATGTGGCTTGCCCATCAGACCCCCCATGCCTGCCTCAGCAGAAAGGAAGCACATCATAGGAAAGCTGGGAATCCTGAATCTCGATGTCCGCGACACGCTCTAGAAACCGTCACGCCGAAGTGGGTGGAGCCGAATCGGTACTTCCGAATAGCAACTCGCTTGCCTTGTCCATTCCCGGCATCATCGCCCTGCCTCCGATCACGCAAAGGATGAAACATGCTCTTGCACGGCATAGAGTGTCGGCTTTTGCAGCCTGCTAGGCTTCGCTGCTGCGTAGGATCTCTTCGATACGCTCGGCATCCGACTTCGACAAGCGCCCGCTTGCGGTACCCCCTCTAACCTTTCGATAAATGGCACTCGTATACCTATCCGTGTGGCCGCCCTTCTTGGTATGGCGCAAGGTAAGGATTTCCGATGGCTTGGAGATCGGAAAGCACGACCGAAGGAAAGTCGTCCTTATCTCCGAATGAAGCTCGGCGCTATCGCCGCAGATTGCGCTTATGCCCTCCGAGAAGGCCCAGTCGAACAGGTTTTCCTGTGTTTCCCGGTGTGAAGCAATACTTGAGGCAACAAAAAAGGGATGTGCCGGATCGTTTCCAAGGCAGACGTCGCAACTTATGCCGGTTATACCGACAGGCAGACGCGCTGCAAAAATCTTTAGCCCGTTTAGCTCAAGCTCATCCGATAGGCTTCGGAACGAGCGAGAACCGATCCTCAGTCGATGCCGGATCATGTCTGTCACGCCAGGGGCAGTTCGATACTGCGGATCGCAAAGGTCGATCCTGCCGGGCGGAGCGATGGTTCCCGTGGCCAGAAACTCTGCTGAGATATAGTTTTCGACGGAAATATACGTCGCCACCAATGCCTGTGCCCTGATCGGCAGAGAGGCGATAGCGTCGCCGAAGTATTTCTGCACCTTGATATCTCTGACAAGCGGCGGCAGGAAGAAACAGATCGAGATGCCCGCCAGCGAAGCGATGGCCGTTAGGTCACGAATAGTCGGAGATGCCTCGTCGGCCTCCCACTTGGCAAGGGTAGCAATATTGCCATCCATGCCAAGCGCCGCGGCAAACTCGGCAATCTCCATGTCGAGACTTTGGCGCGCAATCTGAATTCGTTGTCCAAGCATCGCCGCACCTTGAATGTCAGTAAAGCACCACGGACCTGATGCTTTCGCCCTTGTGCATTAGGTCGAAGCCCTTGTTGATGTCTTCCAGCGGCATGGTGTGGGTGATCATCGGGTCGATCTCGATCTTGCCCTCCATGTACCAGTCGACGATCTTCGGCACATCCGTGCGCCCACGCGCGCCGCCAAATGCGGTGCCTTTCCAGACCCGGCCGGTGACCAGCTGGAACGGACGCGTGCTGATTTCCGCGCCTGCGGCCGCCACGCCGATGATGACCGACTGTCCCCAGCCGCGATGGGTGCATTCCAGCGCGTCGCGCATCACCTTGGTGCTGCCGGTCGCATCAAAGGAATAGTCGGCGCCGCCGATCTGGTCGAAGGGGGTCTTGGTCATCTCGACGATATGCTGGACGATGGAACCGTCGATTTCCTTGGGATTGACGAAATGGGTCATCCCGAAGCGTTCGGCCATTTCTTTCTTGTCGTTGTTCAGGTCCACGCCGATGATCATGTCGGCGCCTGCCAGACGCAGGCCCTGGATCACGTTCAGCCCGATCCCGCCCAGGCCGAAGACCACCGCCTTGGCGCCGATCTCGACCTTGGCGGTGTTGATCACCGCGCCGATGCCGGTGGTGACGCCGCAGCCGATATAGCAGATCTTGTCGAAGGGCGCGTCCTCGCGGACCTTGGCCACCGCGATTTCCGGCAGCACAGTATAGTTCGAGAAGGTCGAGCAGCCCATGTAATGGTGGATGGGCGTGCCATCCAGCATGGAAAAGCGGCTGGTCCCGTCGGGCATCAGGCCCTGGCCCTGGGTCGCGCGGATCCGGGTGCAAAGGTTGGTCTTGCCCGAGAGACACGACGCGCATTGGCGACATTCGGGGGTGTAAAGCGGAATGACGTGGTCGCCCGGCTTCACGCTGGTCACGCCGGGGCCGACCTCGACCACCACACCCGCACCCTCGTGGCCCAGGATCGACGGGAAGATGCCCTCCGGGTCCGCGCCCGAGCGGGTGAATTCGTCGGTATGGCAGATGCCGGTGGCCTTGATCTCGACCATGACCTCGCCGGCCTTCGGTCCTTCGAGGTTGACCTCCATCACTTCCAGCGGTTTGCCAGCTTCCAGGGCTACGGCGGCACGGGTTCTCATTGTCTGTTCCTTCATTCCATGCCTGTCTACCAATGCGGGATAGGCGATCTTCGCGTACTAAGGATGCTAGCGAAGCCTCGACAAAGAGGGAGGATCGAGGCTTCGCCCCGTCCGGCGGCGGAGATTGTAGGCGCCAGACGTGTCTTGCTAGACAAGGCAATAATACAGTTATTCACTGTCCAAGGAGACAGTTTATCTGGACCTGAAGTCCATAAATTTGAACGTCGCACTGCTCTTGCGCATCGAGTTGCGATATCTAGAGCAAGGGTTGCTGGCCTTTTGCTGAACTATTTGGCCAGTTTATCCCAGCATAGCAGCAAGATGGTCGAAACCTGTCATCTGCAAGGCCATGGGGCTTGAAAAAAGCCCGTGATGAAGCGCGCCGTACCATATACGATCCCGGCAGCTAGGCCATGTTGCGGATTTTAGACACCCTGTTCATATATAAATTCTATGTAACAGGGACATGTTGGGCTGACACTGGTGATCTATTCTATGCAGCAAAAGCTACACAAGGAATGCTGGTATGGGCGCACGTCCCTTGATCGAGAACATGGAATTCCTCCGCCACTTTTGGCATCCGGTCGCGACCCTTGACGAGTTCGAGAAGGCCGACCCGTTGGGCAATGGCCCCATGGCGGTCACCTTGCTTGACGAGAAGGTCGTTCTTGCTCGTCTCGACGGAAAAATGGTTGCGATGAAGGACCAGTGCGTCCACCGTTCGGCCAAGCTGTCCGGCGGCAAGGTCAAGGACGACCAGCTTCAGTGCCCGTACCACGGATGGATGTACAATGCCGAGGGCAAGTGCACCCATATGCCGGCATGTCCGACGCAGAAGATTTCCTCGCGCGCCAAGGTTCCAAGCTACCAATGTGAACTGAAGTACGGTTTGGTCTGGGTCCGTCTGGACAGCTCGTGGAACGTGACGGAAATCCCGTATTTCAGCGTCGCTGATGACCCGAGGATGAAGATAGTCGTGCAGGAGCCCTACTGGTGGAATGCCAGCGCACCGCGCCGCTGGGAAAACTTCACGGACTTTTCGCACTTCGCGTTCGTTCACCCGGGCACGCTGTTCGATCCGAACAACGCCGAGCCGCCCATCGTGCCGATCGATCGCGTGAAGGGCCAGCTGCGCTTTGTCTATGACACCCCTCCGGGCATGGATGTTCCCGATCAGGCACCCATCGGCAACTTCACCTACCATTGCAGTATGCCGTTCACGATCAACTTGGCCGTTCAAAAATATGTGGGGAACAACCTTCACGTCCTCTTCAACGTGTCCTGCCCGGTGAACGCGAAGCAAACGAAGAACTTCCTGATCTTCGCCCGCGAGAAGAGCTTGAACGATTCGGATCATCCCCACATCGCCTTCAACGACCTGGTCTTTGCCGAGGACCAGCCGGTCATTGAATCGCAGTGGCCAGAAGAGATTTACGACGACGAACTGTCGGTCGTGACCGACAAGATCTCGATACAGTACAGGAAATGGATCAAGGAACTGGAAAACGCCCACGCGCAGGGCAAGGAGGCTTTCGAGAAAGCTCTCCTGACGCCGGTTCTTGAAAGCGACCGGATTCACCCTGAACTGCAAGCAGTCGCGGGCTGACGCTCGGCCGGATTTCAGGAGATATCCCAGTGTCAGTCCATTTCATGACCAATTCTCCCGATGCGCTGCTTCGGGAGTTCAACCGGAGAATTGTCCAGGAAGAAGCGTGGGGGAAGGCGGAAGGCTGGATGCTGGAGGCTGATACCTCCTACCAGCATTCCGAAGACGTGTCGGATATCGGCGCAAGGCTTGTGCCAAGCGTCGATGCGGGCACGTTGACCTTCGAACTTCAGGCCGATGGCGGCAAAGGCATCCCGCCTGACGTGGTCAAGCTGTACTACACGAGGCTGGTGGAAACCTTCCTCCGGTGGATGGACGTGCGCTTTGATGAGGTTCTACTGAACTGAGCAGTCACGAAAGCTGTCAGGCGGATAGATTTGGAACGGAAAGGAAGAAAGTTGGCCTTGTATGTAAGCACCGCCGAACCGGAGAAGGCACTTAGGGCCTTCAATGCGTCGGTCGGCAATATCGATCAACCTCATGACGGCGCAAGATGGCTGCGACCGAAGAACTCGGACTACTTCACGCATGCGGACCCGGAATGGGCCTACAAGTCCTGGGTGCTGCCCACTGTCCGCCAAGGATCGCTGATGTTCAACATCATCAGACCCGAGGACCGCTATGTTTCAGTGAAAGCCTATGCCGCCTATCACGCCGAGCTTGTCGGGACGCTGATGGATGCGGGACTGGCGGCCCCGCTGGGCATAAAGATGTCGTCTCGATGCGCAGACGGCGACCTCAATGCCTGATCTCAAGAGGAGCGTGGACACACCGATGGCCAGTGCAGACAAGTTCCAGCCTATGCACAACATCTTCTGCGATGATGTGGAGAAACAGAAACAATTTTACGCTGCAATCCTGGGTTGGGACGACATTCCCGAGGCCTCTTCGCCGATCTACCGGGTTCTGCAAGGCAACGGCTTCCAGCTGGCCTTCAACGGCGTCCCGGCCTATGAGCTTCTGGGCCTGAAGGATCGTGAGAGACGCAGGACATCAACATCCAGCGCTGGCACGATGGTGACGTTCGTGGTTGAAGACTGGGCAACGGTAGATGAGATCGCGCACAAGGTGCCCGAGCTTGGCGGGTCGATCGTCAAGGGGCCGTTTGCAACCTATTACGGGCAGTGGCAGTTGGTCTTCAACGATCCGGAGTTCAACATCGCGCGCATCACAGCCATGACCATTCCCGAGGGTGCCGAAATTCCGGTTGTCAACTTCGACACCTAGAAACTATGTCCTATACGCGGGCCCTGTGCTGCCAAGCCGTGCCGCTTTTCAGGACGGCGTCCCCGGGTGCAGGCTCCATTCTGAATGCACCAGTGCTGCGGAGCAGGGTGTGTCATGGTGCCTCCAATCGTATCAGTTCATCTCGAAACGCTTCGATGGGTGTTCGGTAGCCCATGGTCAAACGGACACTCCATCGGATCTCCCAGCGTTGCCGCCACGGCACCACCAAGCGGCCGCAATGCGGACAAAGCAGACGCATGCTAAGTCGACTTCTTTCCTAAGCGTCAGAGAGAGATCACGAACAGGCTTCGATTTTTTTTGCGAGATCAGGTAAGTCAGCCGCTACAAAATCCCAGTCCCCATCTGCGACGAGATCAGTTCTTTGCCCTGGTCCATGCTCAGTTGCTCTGGGAAAAAATGCGGTGCGAAGGCCAGCCTGACGTGCAGCTGCTAGATCACCGTTGTGTGCCGCTACCATCACAACACGCTCTGGGGGCAAGGCAAAAGCCTCAGCGGCGGCGAGGTATACAGATGAGCTAGGTTTATAATCCTTCGCCAGTTCTGCACCGCCGATTGCATCCCAACGAAAATCCGCATAGCGGGCCAGCCGAACTGACATCGCGATTGAAGCATTCGAGCAAGGTGCAAGAAAACCGAACGGCCGAAGACGCGCCATCCCCACGTGAACATCCGGCCATGGCGGCAAACGCTCCCATGCCGAATTCAGATCGTCGCGCGCATGGTGATCAAAATCATCCCCGACGCCGAACGCTCGGAGTGTTTCATCAAGATTTTCACGATGAAGTATTTCAAGGCGAACATAACCCCGATTATCATGATCGGAGGCTACCTTCGGGCACATTCCATTCTGGAATGCATCAACCGATAGTTTCTGAAGCACTTCAGGAGGATGTGATGAGGCGCCCTTTCACCAACCTGACGCTGGACGAACGCCGTGTGATATCGCGGATGTTGCAGGCCAAGGTGCCAAAGACGCAGATTGCGCAGATGCTCGGCCGTGATCGCTCGACCATCACCCGCGAAGTAAAACTCAACTGGTGGCATGCCGCGGCCCAAGCCATTGGTCATCAGCACCCTGCGACCCTTGCCTTTGGATTGTCGCTTGGGGATTGAGCCTGTCTTGCCCTAGCAACCAACCTTGGCCTACCCCGATTTGACGCAGACCAGGCTTGGGCCGGCCTGGACATCGGCGTGCGGGTCGAACTGATCCGGAGACAGGAACTACAAACCCCAGAGATCACATCGTGAGAATGGCACAAGAGAATTTGATCTCAAAAATGGGAATGGCGGGCTGAGCAGGTTGCCTTGAAAGCGTAGTCCGTGAGGATGTCGAGTAAAGTTAAGGAGCATAAAAGATGCTGACACGACGACACTTCATTCACACGACCACAGTGCTGTTCTCGGCAACTATTTCTAACCCTCTGTTTGCGGCATCATGGCCAAATGGAGCACAGAAGGCTGCTTGGGACGCACAGGTCACTCCTGCCGGTTACAACCCAGAAACTTCCAATCCTTGGGGCTTGCACCCACGTTTCTTGCCTCAAAGGGTAAGGGCCAATGATGGCTTGATACCGGGTGATATCCATGTGGATGCTGTGGCAAAGTATCTTTACCACATCGAGGATGGAGGAACCGCCATGCGCTATGGCGTAGCCATCGGACGAGGGGACCTATACGAACCCGGGGTCTATACGATCAAGCAAAAGGTCGAATGGCCTCATTGGACACCAACGCGGAATATGATTGAGCGCGAGCCGGAGATTTATGCGCAATTTGAAGGTGGAATGGAGCCCGGTCCCGAGAATGCCCTCGGTTCACGGGGTCTCTACCTCTACGTTGGCGACAAGGATACTTACCTGCGCATCCACGGAACTCCGTTTCCCAGAAGCATCGGCACTAGCGCCAGTTCTGGCTGCGTACGGATGGTCATGGCGCATATCAACGATCTCTACCCAAAAGTAGAACTCGGCTCGACTGCGTTTCTCTATTCGCCTGCCGAAAGTGTGACTACGCGTAGCTAGGCCAAGCCTTTGGTGAAGTTGCAGGCCTGACCATACGCCCCGGCGGCTTCAGGCTTGCGACTGCATGCAAATTGGACGGCCCTCAGTCGTTGTAAGCGGAAGAAGTGTTGTTTCCACCTGCCCACGATGCTCGTACCAATAGCAATTATCCTCTGAAAGAAGACGGGCCGAAGCGACGTCCTGACCGGGCGCAGCGAGCGCGATGAGCTCTGGGGGAAGACTTTCGGATCCGGTTTCTGTTGTTGCTGTCCTGGCTGTCATGTTTCCGCAACCGGCATTGAACAGGACAACTGCCAAGATGATGAGGGGTCTGAGTTTCATTTCTGTCTCCTGGTGTGGTTTGCCTTTTCAGGCATCTCCCTCGCACTCGATATCGCGGCGCACAAGCTTGACAGCCAGCATCAGCAGCGGCTTTCAGTTGGAGCGCACAATATCTTGATCTGCACGGCGTTTCGTCTCCTTGGCCAAATGCCTTCAGGCGAATATCCTTCTGCAATCGTTAGACAAACTTATCCATAAAAAACGAGGCAGTGAATGGTCCTGAAGGACACAGGTAGCGACCGTCGGCGCTTTCTGGGAGGCCTGCTGGCCACAGCGACGGTCTTGCCGGGCGGCGTCCTGGCGCAGGGTTTCGATCCTTATACCGGGCAGCCTCTCTATGGCGGACCCCCGACCGGCGGGGCGCCGGATCTTGGTGCCTATCAGATCGATCCGACGGCAGATACTGCGCGCAATCAGTCGTCGTTTCGCGCGAGACACTGGAGCGAGTTTTACCCCAGCCTGGGAAAAGGGGTGATCCTTGCGGACGTGACCTCTCGTGCGGTGCATTACTGGTCAGGTGACGGGTCAATCAGTCTGGTTTTTCCTTGCTCTATCCCCGTCACGGAAGATCTGACCCGCCGAGGCGAAACCGAAATCGTCAGAAAGGCAAAAAATCCGCCCTGGACGCCAACGCCAAGCATGCGGGAAAAGGATCCCGATCTGCCTCAGCGTGTCGAAGGTGGAAGTCCGGACAATCCCTTGGGACCTTACGGCCTTTATCTGTCATGGCCCGCCTATTTGATCCATGGCACGCATGACACCCGGAAGATTGGCCGGAAATCCTCAAACGGCTGCTATGGCCTTTATAATGAGCATATTACCCGGCTTTATGAGATGGCCGAAATCGGAACGCAGGTGACAGTGTTCTAAAAGCCTATCCTTACAGGAATGCCAACGAACCCGTTCGCTGGCATTCCTCCAAGAAGCCTCAAGAATGTTGGACCACAACATTCTGAGCCCGTCTCATCCATCTGTCAGGCATAAACCATGATAGGGACGCCGGGCTGCAGCATGGCATAGATATCCTCGACCTCTTCATCGCTGACGGTGATGCACCCGGCCGTCCAGTCTCTTTTCTGGCGCACCAGCCGATTGCCTTCAGGTCCCCGGCCATGGATCATGATATCGCCGCCGGGATCGCGACCGAATTGTTCCGCGAAAGCGCGGTCGCGCTCATTCGGATAAGACAGGCCGACGGAAAGGTGATACCGGCTGCGAGGATTGAAGCGGTCCACGAAATAAAGCCCCTCGGGCGTCTTGCCGTCTCCCTCGAACTGCTTGTGGCCTACCGGCTGGAACCCCAAGCCGAAATCATAGGATTTCAGGACCGTGGTTCCGTTCAGAAGATGCATGCGGCGCTGCCCTTTCTGAACGACGACCTGGGTGACAGGGGGACCGGAATAGACCTTGAACGCCGGCGTCTGCGGCGTAGGAGCGCCACATGCCGCCAGGACTGCCAAGCCCGCCAGGGAAAAATGACGCCGGTTCAAACTGGCCATTCAGGAATGCTCCGTCCCAAGTGTAGAATAATTTTCTAAATGCTGTTGCCGGCGGGATAGCTGGTGAACACTTCGCTGCTGCCGTCCTTGCGGATTAGCAGCACGTCATAAGCTTCGCGCTTGGCTTCCGGCCCCATGCCAGGGCTACCGTAGGGCATACCGGGCACGGCTAGGCCTGCGGCATCGGGTCGTTCTTCCAGAAGCCTGCGGATATCCTCGGCTGGCACATGACCTTCCAGGAAATATCCGTCGATCTGGCCGGTGTGGCAAGAAGAGTGCTCGGCGGGAACGCCAAGGTCGATCTTGTGCTGGAACAGCAGCACGCCGAAGCGTTCTTCAGACGTCACGTCGAAGCCCTGCTGCTGCAGATATTCGGTCCATTTGGTGCAGCATTCGCAGCCCTGCCCTTCGACGACATGAATGGCGGAAGAGGCCTCCTCCGCCCCCAGAGACAAAGGTGCAGCGAGAAGGGCAAGTGAGATCAGCAAGGCACTGTTCATCCGATGGCTCTCCGGATCTTGGGCACCGCAAAGCGGCGCCCTTCGTGAAAGTCGATGGTGCTGGCAAGCTCGCCCGAGGGCTGAAAGACGAACACGCCGGACGTATGGTTCATGGTGTAATCGCCGTCTTCTCGCGGGACGCGCTCATACTTCACGCCAAAAGCCTGGGCTGCACGGGCGATGTCATCAGGCGAACCCGTCAGGCCGCGAATGCGAGGGTCGAAGTTCGACAGGTACTCGGCCAGGATCTCCGGGCTATCGCGCTCAGGATCGACAGTGATCATGAAGACCCTTATGCGGTCGGCGTCCGGTCCCAGGCCTTCCAGCCAATCGGCAATGTCCATGAGCGTCGTAGGACAGACATCGGGGCACCAGGTAAAGCCGAAGAACACCATGCTGGCCTGCCCAAGCCAGTCCTCTGGATCCACAGGATCGCCCCGATCATTGATCAGCTGCCATGACATCCCGGACAGGTTTGCCCGGTTTCCCCCAGTCCCTCTGTCTTCCACCAATCGTTGCAGATCTCCGCTGCGCCATGCCCCTACCCCCAGGGTAAAGCCGAATGCGCCAAGAAGGCCTGCTCCGCCGAGGATCAGCTTGCGGCGTCGCATTGCGCTTCCTGGGCACGCATCGGGAGAACCTGAGCTTCGATTTCTACGGCCCCCGCCTTCTCGAAGATCAGTGTGACGGGGAAAGTCTCGCCTTCGGAGAGCGCTGTGCTCAATTCCATCAGCATGCCGTGATAGCCACCCGGCGCCAGAGCGACCGTTTTGCCTGCCGGAACCTCTACGGCTTCGGCATGCGGCATAGCGGCGACCCCATCCTGGATGACCGTTTGGTGCAGCATAGGCATTCCAGCGATTGGCGTTTCAATCCCCATCAGGCGATCATCAGATCCTCCATTGTTGCGGATTTCGACATAAAAGACCGCTGGCCTCTGCGTGCCGATAGTAACGCGCGACCATGCCTTTGAAATGGTGAGATCGCCGGCTGACACGCTGGAGCAATCGGCCGAGGCGAGTGCGGGAAGCAGCATCGCATATCCCAGGGCAAGCGCGAACACCTTGATGGTCATATTCTATCCTCGATATCCGCCAGTATCTCGGCAGCAGGGGTTTCATAGTCGAACAGGCGCAGCCATTCACCATCCGGTCCGATCAAATATAGCGCTGAACTGTGCGACATCGTGTAGCCATCCGGAGCCGATGGGTCCTCTTCCCGTCCGAAATGGATTTTGAAGCTCTCTGCTGCGTCCTTCGTTGCAGCACTGTCCCCTGACAGGCCAAGTATTGCCGGATGAAAGGCTGCCAGATACTCGGTCAGCCCCTGTCTGCGGTCCCGCTCCGGGTCGATCGAGATGAACAAGGGCTGCACCCGGTCTGCCTCGGCGCCCAGATCATCCATCACCTGGGCGACTTCCGACATGGTGGTCGGGCAGACATCGGGGCAATTGGTGAAGCCGAAGAAGACCAGGCTGAACTTTCCCCGAAAATCGGCCATGGTATGGGTCTGGCCCTTTCCGTCCTGAAGAGCGAAGTCTGGCCTGAAGGTTTCCGCGGTCTTTCCCCGTCCCGCCCATTGCTGGACCGCCAAGGCCGCTGCCGCCACCAGGACCAATCCCCAGAGGGCTAGACGGATTGTTCTCACGCTCATCAGTATCGTGCCTTATCCAAGCTCTGAAATCGCATTGGAGATCTCTGCGCGCAGGTTTGCGATACTGAGTTCGGTCAGCCGCACGCCATTGACGAAGAAGGTGGGTGTCCCCTTGATCTGCATGGCTTCCACATCCGCCATGTCCTGATTCAGCACGCCGGTGATTTCGGGATGCAGGCGCTCAGACTCGGCGCGTGCCAGATCGAGCCCGGCTTCCCCGGCCATTTTCCAGGCCAGGTCCATGCGTGGCTGGCCATGAAGCGCCCAAGCGGGCTGCTGGTCGAAGAGGATGTCCAACACCGGCTCGAAGAGGTTCTGACGACGCGCCACCTCAAGGATACGCACCGCCTCGTCAGACCCCTCGTGGAACGGGGTGTATCGCAACACCACGCGAAGCTGAACGGGATATTCGCGGCGCAACTCATTGACAACAGGATGAAATGCCCGGCAAGCCTCGCAGGAAGGGTCAAAGAATTCGACCAGGGAGACCGGCGCGTCGGCCGGTCCCAAGATCGGCGAATGCGACCGGATCAGCGCATCGGGCTGAGCTTGCAGGGTTTCGCGCACGGCAGCGGCCTGTTCGGCTTCTCGCTGGCGCGAAACAAACCAGGAGCCGGCGGCAAACGTGCCTGCACCCAGGGCAACGGCGCCCACAACAACGGTTCTTCGGTTCACGGTCGCTTTCCTTTCATGAAGATCAAACACAGCGCGGTTGCGCTAAAAGCACCGAGCGAGAGATAAGGGATGGGCAAGCCCAGAATGGTCATCTGGGTTCGGTCCGAGCAGGACGGTCCAGTTTCAGTGCACGGGCTGACACTTTCCGGAATCAGTCCGGCGTAGAGACCCGAATGCCACAGGGCCACTGCAAGTCCCGCCGAACTATGGCTGAATCTGGGTGACGCGACTTGATCAGGCGGCGCGGCTTTGGCTGGCATCGTCAGCGACGACCCCGT
>NZ_JBHRXY010000058.1:0-12602 GCF_042648745.1 Paracoccus angustae | reverse complement strand
CTCTCCGGCATGTATAAGGTGCCGGAGAGCGGCTCCCGTATCGCACAGGAGCCAGGAAGAATCTTAAGACAAGCTTCACCCGCAGCAGCTGGCCGCGGCCCGTGTCCGATTCCGCAAGCTCCCTTGCCGTGCAGACCGGGTGCCAGAAATAGCGCCAGGTCTCGTTGTCCAGAAATGTTCCCGCCATTCTTCCCTCCTGGATGCCGCGTTCCGAAATGGCTTTGCGGTCGCCTTGGTATTACGTTACAATATGTCACGTTACATAGTGTAACGAATCGAGTCAATAGCGGTGCGAGAGGCAGCCATGACGACCTTGGCGAAAAGATCCCCGGGCAGGCAGATGGACGACGAGCTCGGCCACCGGATCACCGACGCCGCCTGGCGCATGCTGGCGGAAAAACCCCTTGCGGCGCTGACGATCATCGAGATCGCCGAAAGCGCCGGGACAAGCAGGCCGGCGATCTATCGACGGTGGCATTCGGTCGAGGAAATCGTCATCGACGCCTTCCTGCACCATGTCGAAGGAGCCGTTCAGACCGACGACGCGCTTGCGCCGCCGGATGCCCTTCGAAACTACATCGTCTCGCTGGGGCGGTTTCTCGGCGGGCGGGTGGGGCGGGTCATCGCAGAGATACTGGGACGCGCGCAAAGCGATCCGGGACTGATGGAAAGGTTTCATGCCGGATTTCTGCGGCGGCGGCGCGACAGCGGCCGCAGCCTCATCGCGCGGGGCCAGCAGGAAGGCCATTTCCGCGCCGACCTGGACAGCGAACTGATCATCGACCTTTACGCCGGCCCGATCTATTTCCGCGCCTTCGCGAGGCACGCGCCGCTGGACGAGACGTTCACCCGCAGCCTTGCGGATCAGGTCCTGCTCGCGATTGGAACGCGGACCGGCAGCGCGGAAGGCGCGGGGTGATCCGAAGCACTGCGAACCGCCCCGGTTTCGGCGCACGCCTTGTTCGGCCAAGAGGCGCAGGGGCCCGCACCCGCTGCATTGCATGTCGGAGGTTCGCGAAGGGCGCCGGGGGGCGAGGCGCGGCTTGGCGCAAAGCCCGGGCGGGCTTTTCAGGAAGCCTGATCATCTCAGCCCATGAAACGCTTTCGACCTGTCATGCCCGCCGGCGCTTTCCCGACAGGAAAGCCGCGCGCAAGCATTCTGAAGTCCGGCGGCGGGGCGACCCGCCCCTGGCTGCCGGACGCCGGGCAGGAAGGCGCACGGCTTTCTAGCTGTTCTGGAGGTCGCGGTGGTACCGCCCCAGAAAGGTCAGCGCCAGAACCAGAAGAACCAGGCTGAGGCCGAACACATAGGCGTAGCTGATGTAGTCGCCGGCATAGCTGGGATAGAAGGCATGGCGCATCTGTCCCACGACATGAACCAGGGGGTTCCACCACAGCCAGTCGTTGTAGGGCTGAGGCACGTTGTCGAAGATGAAGAAGATGCAGGACACCAGGAAAAGCGGCCGCATCAGGATGCCCCATGCCTGCTGCCACCAGGCGAAGGCCTCGAACAGGAAGCAGTTCATCGCGCCCACGGCGGTGGCCAGCAGCAGCGCCATGGCCATGCCGAGCGCGATCTGGTCGAGCTGGGGATCAGTGCGCGTCTCGACCATCCAGCAAAGCCCCGTGAAGATCAGCGCGGTTACGATGGTGTGGGTGACGGTGTTGAACAGCACGCGCCCCAGAAGGGCGTCGGTGAAGGTCACCGCCGGATAGGCCAGCAGCGGCTTGGAATAGCGGATCGAATTGGCCACCTTGTTCGACATGTCCAGATAGGCCATGAACGGCACCACCCCGGTGGCGTAGAAGATGGCGAAGTTGGTGCCGATCGGCGGCGACCGGAAGCCCACGGAAAAGATCAGCGTCAGCAGGACGATGCCGCCCACGGGTTCGGCGATGGCCCAAAGATAGCCGCCCGAGGCGCGGCCGTGGCTGGTCTGCATCTCGCGCAGCACCAGCGCGCCGATCGTGCGCAGGCTGGCGAAGCTGCGGTGCTTGCGCACCTCCTTCAGGACGGACGGTCCTTGCCGACCGCGCCGCTGCGGCAAGGGCGCGGGGATTGACGGGGTGTCGTGATAAAGGCTGTCGGACATGGAACCGCGCGGTGGCGCCCTGTGCTGATCACACGATCCTGAAAGGCATCGGTGCTGGAACTGTTCGGCGTCTTTATGTATGCCGGCAGCCAAGAGTTCAACAAGACAGGCGGGAAAAGCGCATGTCCGCCCAAGACCAGAACCCCGGCTCGCAGGTCGTGCAGGCTGTCGGAACGTCCTCTCCTTCTTCCGCGAAACCCGCAGAAACCGTTCCGCCACGGGAGGCGCCGGCCCCGCTTGCCCGCCAGGGCGGCAAGCCCGTGCCCGGTGCGGCCGCCGGCCGGCGCAGGCCGGGCGCCCTGATGCAGAAGCGCATCCAGGCCGCCCTTCAGGAACCGGTTCTGCCGCCCGCCAGTCCGGCCCAGCTCAAGCCGCGCCATTACGGCATGGCCATCAGCTTCATCCTGGTGGTGCTGATCCCGTCCATCATCAGCGCCTTCTACCTTTATGCCCGCGCGGCCGATCAGTACGCGTCCTATGTGGGCTTTTCGGTGCGCAGCGAGGCCGCGGCGAATCCCGTCGAGGTGCTGGGCGGCCTGGGGTCGCTGGTCGGCGCCAGTTCCACCACGGACAGCGACGTTCTCTACAAGTTCATCCAAAGCCGGGATCTGGTCGAACGGGTGAACGAACGGCTGGACCTGCGCGCGATCTGGTCCAAGGCGCCCGACGACCCGATCTTCGGGTTCCGCGGCGACAACGCGCTGGAAGACCTGATGGCGGAATGGGACCGCAAGGTCCGCATCTATTACGACAACGGCATGATCGACCTGCGCATCCTGGCCTTCGACCCGCAGGATGCCCGGAACATCGCGAACGCGATCCTGGACGAGGGCGGGATCCTGATCAACCAGCTGAACGACATCGCCCGCGAGGACGCGCTGCGCTATTCGCGCAACGAGCTGGAGCGCGCCCAGGAGCGGCTGCGCGAAGCGCGCCAGGCCATGTCCGAGTTCCGCCACCGCTATCAGCTGGTGGATCCGAGCGCGGACGTGCAGGGGCAGATCGGCGTCGTCAGTTCGCTGCAGCAGCAGCTGGCCGAGCAGCTTGTCTCGCTGGGGCTTCTGCGCGCCAATGCCCAGCCGGACGATCCGCGCATCACCCAGACCGAGCTGCGCATCCAGGTCATCCGCGAGCAGATCGAGGCGGAACGCCAGAAGTTCGGCTCGAACGGCGGCGACGTGGCGCTGTCCGATGTCGTGGGCCAGTACGAAACCCTGGCCGTGGACCGGCAATTCGCCGAGACAACCTATACCGCCGCCCTTGCCAGCTACGAGACCGCCCGGGCCGAGGCCGTGCGCCAGTCGCGCTATCTGGCCGCCTATATCCGCCCGACCCTGGCCCAGGAGGCCGAGTTTCCGCAGCGGCTGAAGCTGATGGTGATGATCGCGGGCTTTCTGTCGCTGATCTGGATCATCGGCAGCCTGGTCTTCTACAGCCTGCGCGACCGCCGATGATCCACCTGCAGAACATCTGCAAGACCTATACCCTGAAGGGCCGTCACAAGGTGGTGGCCGACAACATCACCGCGACCTTTCCGTCGGGCGTGTCGGTCGCGCTGCTCGGCCGGAACGGGGCGGGCAAGTCGTCGCTTTTGCGGATGATCTCGGGGGCGATGCTGCCGACCTCGGGGCGGATCCTGTCCACCGGCACGATCAGCTGGCCGGTGGGCTTTGCCGGATCGTTCAACGGCGAACTGACCGGAGAGCAGAACTGCCGCTTCGTGGCCCGCGTGTATGGCGTCGACACCGAGGAGCTGCTGCATTTCGTCGAGGATTTCGCCGAACTGGGCGACCACTTCCGCCTGCCTATCCGCACCTATTCCTCGGGCATGCGCTCTCGCCTGGCCTTCGGCCTGTCCATGGCGGTTCCCTTCGACACCTATCTGGTCGACGAGGTGTCGGCCGTGGGCGATGCCGCCTTCAAGGCCAAGTCGAACCGCGTCTTCAAGGAACGCATGAGAAACGCAGGAGCCATCGTGGTCGCCCATTCCATGCGGATGCTGCAAAGGAACTGCCAGGCGGGGGCGGTGCTGGAAAACGGCAAGCTGACCTTCTTCGACAACATCGATGACGCCATCGCCGCGCATTTGCAGAACATGGAAACCGGCAAGGCACCCGTGTCATAGCCGGGGATCGTCGAACAGAACGGAAGCGTCCCCTGCATGCGGCCGGGGGATCATCCGATCACGCATGCGCCGCGCGATTCATGACCGGGAAATGCAAGGGAAAGCCATGGCCATCTTCACGGAAAAGGAAACCGAGGATTTCTACGACCTTTCCGACATGGCCCAGGTGGAAGCGGGCGAAATCCGGGGCGAACGCAAAAGCTGGCTGGTCGCGGGTCAGGTCCGTTGCGGAAGGCACACGACGATCGGCGGCCACCTGAACGCCAGGGGAAAGATCTTCCTGGGGAAATATTGCGCGATCGGCCGCTTCGTTTCGATCCATTCCGGCAATCACCGGACCGACCTGCCCAACCAGCAGGTTCTTTTCAACAACCGCCACGGCTTCGCCTCCGTGTACACGAGAAAGGGCCCCGTCCATGTCGGGCACAACGTCTGGATCGGCGACAAGGTCAACATCCTGTCGGGGGTGACCGTCGGCCACGGCGCGGTTCTGGCCGCGGGCGCGACCGTTGCCGCCGATGTTCCCCCCTTTGCCATTGCCGGGGGCGTGCCGGCCAAGGTTCTGAAGGCGCGCTTTTCGCCGATGGTGGTCAGGCAGATGCTGGAGATCGCGTGGTGGAACTGGTCCGACGACAGGATCGGGCGAAACAGGCTGTTCTTCGAAACCTCCATAGCCCCCGAGGAAGCCAGGGACATCAAGGCCCTTGTCGTGGACTGAAACCCCCTGCGCCCCCGCCGCCGGGGTCAGAACAGCCTTTTCCGCAACCGGTCGGCCAGGGAATAGGCGTAAAGGCGGTAGCGGTATGCACGGCCGGCGTCCCGGCTCCGATGGCCCGCGGCGCTGTCCAGAAGCGCCGCGATCTTGCGTTTCATGGCGGCGATGTCGTCCGTCCGCACGCAATATTCGGTCAGGTACCAGAACAGGAACCGGTCGCGGAAACCGGGATCGGGCGCCGCGGGAACCGCGACCGCGCGCGCCAGCTCGTCATAGCTGCGGACCTGCTGGGTCGCGGGGCCGAAATCCGACGCGGCATAGCTGATCACGGGCTTGCCCTGGATCAGCGCCTCGAACAGCACGCCGGAATTCGCACCCGCCACAAGCCTGGCATCCGCGATCAGCGTGTGGATCGAGGCCTCCGACAGCGACACGTTCGGCCTTTGGCCAAGCTCGGCCAGCAGGGCCGAGACCGCCCTGCTTCTGCAACGGGGATGGCGCTTGAGAACGACCCTCGATCCCTGCGCCGCGGCGGCCTCGACAAGGCAACGGAGGGCCTTGAACTTGTCCAGCCAAAGACCCTTGGCGACCGAGTCGTTCTCGACCTGCAAGGGAACGAACAGAAAGCCGGGCTCCATGCGATCCTGTTTTTCGGGCTGGCGGTACTTCGACCGGTTTTCCTGGCGCAGTTCCTGCGCCAATGCCCGCACAAAGGCGCCCGCCCGCCCGGCATCCTGCCGGGCGATGGCGTCGGCGAACCGTTCGGGATGGCTGGCCAGTTCCGAAAAGCAGGCATAGCCCATCCGGTCCATGGTGTAGTAGGGCGAGACATAGGCTTCCTTGCAGCGCAGGATGTTGCCGGTTCGGCCGTGGGAATGAAAGCTGATGGTGGCGTCGCCCGCCCCGTCCGGGCGGGGCGCGCGTTCGGCCCCGCGCGGAAGCCAGACGGGATCCAGCAGCACGCCGAGATCGGCCAGCGCGGCCAGCAGCGAGCTGTAGAAAAGACGGTGCCGCTGGCCGTCCTCGGGATCCCTGAACCAGGCTTCGGGAACTTCGAGGGTGACGATCCTGCGGCCTTTGGCCGTATCAGCCACCGGGTTTGCCCAAGGATGCCGCGGCGGTCATGATTTTTCGCCCATGGGGAACATCAGCCGGCCGACCACCCGCGCGACGGGATTGCGGAGGCTCCTGACAAAGGCGACGGGGGCGCTTTGCAGGCGCTTGACCGCCGCGTCGCCGCCGCGCCGGCGCACGACCGGCTTCAGAAACGGCAGCCAGGCGCGCAGCATCCGCCGGGGGCCGAGCGGGCTTGCCTTGGAATAGGCCAGCCAGCGCAGCCTGGGATGGCGCCCGGCCCAGTGTTCGCGCGCAAAGGCCGCCGGGTTTTCCACCAGGCTGGACGCCAGGTCGTCGCGCCCGCGCCGGCGATACGCCATCGCCAGAAGCGGAACCGAGGACCAGAGCCGCCAGCCGAACGGTCCGTAGTTCACGATCCTGCGGGACTTGCTCTTGCGCCCGGCCTTGAAGGCCGCGGGGATGCATTGCGCATAGGCGGCTTCGGCCAGCTGAAACTCCTCCAGATAGATGGGGCAGGACGGCGGCGGGGCGTCGCGCCCGGGGAACAGATCCTCGGCCTCCAGGTCGAAGTAGTCCCTCGCGATCCGGCTGTTTCCGGCCGCCGCCACCTCCATGATCCTTGTGGCTGCCTCGTCCGACAGAACCCAGGGCCCCGGCATCGGCAGCCTGTTCTGCCGCCGCCAGGCGACCAGGCCGGTTGTGACGGCCTCGATGAACTTCAGATAAACCTGCTTGTCCGGGAAGGGCCGGTTGTTGAACTGCCGGATCAGTTCGACATGAGTGGCCGACACGCGGGCCTCGTTGGTTTTCTGCCGGTCCGGCAGCGGCAGTTCGGCGACAAGGGGCAGGCGGGTGACCGCGGCGAAATCGTCGATGATGCTCCAGTCACGGCCGCGGGTGCGCAGATAGCGGCGCACATGGATCGCCTTGCGGGGAAGGTGCTGTTCCCATCCGCGCAACAGGCCATCGTAGTCCAGCAGTTCCTGCGTCTTTTTCCTGGCCAGCCATGCCGCAAAGCTTTCCCCGGTGGAGTTGATCGCGCCTCCGGCCACGAATTCGCAATATTGGGAATTGGCCCATTCGTCCTGGCGCCGCAGGTAGACCACCATCTCGGGGCTGAAATCCTTGAAGTATTCGGCCAGCGCCAGAGAACTGCGGTTCAGAAAGAACGCTTCCGAGGACAGAACGATGGTATGGATGCGCCCTTCCATCAGCGACAGCCCGTCCAGCAGGTGCTGGCGCAGGACCTGCCGGTTCCCGGAAGCCTCGCCGATGAACCCGACATGGCCGGCCTGCTTGTGCGGACGGTCGGCCTGCCAGAAAAGCCCGACCTCGGGATACCAGATCCCGTTGCGCAGCAGTTCGGGGCGGTTGTCCTCCAGCAGGTGCTGGAGCACGGTGCTGCCGGTCTTGGTGGCGCCAAGATGCAGGATCATGCGCGGCAGCTTGCCGGGGGCGGCGTCCGGGGCCGCCGACGGTTTCACCAGCCTGTTGCGGGCATAGGCGTTCAGCGCCTGCTGGAAGTCGCGCTCTGCCTTGTTGCGGGGATCGCGCAGGTATTCCTTGTAAAGCTCGGCGGCCTCGACGGGCTCCAGCGCGCGCGCGCGTTCGATATAGTCGCGCCGCCGCAGGCGGGTCGCGGTCAGCAGCAGCCCATAGGCCCCCGCGCGCAGGTGGGACGCCGACAGCTGCGAGGGATCCTTGACGAGATCCTGGGGCCCGAGCCCGGCCAGCTCCAGCGTGGCGGCAAGCCGGTCGATGAAGACGTCCTCGGCCCCTTCGGCCTTTGCGGTTTTCCAGGCGAAACCGAAATACAGGTAATGCAGGAACTGCGACACCTGGAACCGCGCCAGCCACCAATGGGGCGATCCGGGGTCCAGCGCGCCGTGGTCGCGCAGGTGCCGGACCACGAGGTCGAAGTTCTGCAACTGGTCATCGACATCCGACATGGTCTGGACCCGCCTCACCGCCGAGTCGGACCGGATGCGGTACACGACGCCGTCGCTGTCGCTGAGCGAGATCACCGGATTGGCCATGTAGGCCTGCAACAGAAAGGCGCGTTCCTCGCGATAGGTGGTCAGGAACCTGATCCCGTTGCGGTCCAGGAAGTCGCGCCGGTACAGCCAGTTCCAGAAATGCCGCGAATGGGCGATCGCGTGATGTTCGGCCAGCGAGGTGCGATGGACCTCGTCGGGAAAGAACGCCTCGGTGGCGTCGCGCCGCATCCTGAGCACGTTGCCTTCTTCGTCCTCGATCTGCTCGCGGCGCTTGCGATAGCGCACCATGTCGGCCTTGTCCGCGTCCGCCATGTCCACGACGCGCCGCAGATGGCCGGGATCGGGCATGTAGTCGTCGGGGTCGATGAACAGCACGAACCGCCCGCGCGCCAGGTCCATGCCCTGGTTGCGCGCAAAGCCCGGGCCGACGTTCTCGGTGCGCCGGACCAGGCGGAACCGCGGGTCGTGCGCGACAAAGCCCTCGACGATCTCGGCCGACCTGTCGGGGCTGACATCGTCGATCAGGATGACCTCGAAGTTTTGCAGGCTTTGGCGCTGGATCGAGCCGAGGCATTCGGCGACATAGCGTTCCACGCCATGAACGGGGATCACGACCGACACGTCGGGGATGTCCTGCACGGCCCGGGGAATGGGACGGACCGGCCGGTTGGCCTCGATGAAGTCCAGGACGTCCTCGATTTGGGCGGGCGTCTCGCCTTCCGGCAGGTGGTAGATCGTGTACCAGATGTAGAAGGCGTGAAACAGTTCGGCCAGGTCGCGGGTGCGGCGGCGATGCGGCACCGTTGTCCGGTCGTCGGTCAGCCCCCAGCCTGCATAAAAGGGCGCCCCGAAGCAGACCACCGGCTTTCCGGCCAGCAGCGCCTCCAGCCCCATGCCGCTGGTGCCGACATAGACCTTGTCCACCATGTCGAACAGCTCGAAGGGATTGACGCTGTCGCGCAGGATGCGGACGCGTCCTTCCGAGGTCAGGTGGTCGAAATAGCCGCGCCGGGTGCCGCCCTTGACCCAGTTCAGGTCCGGGTGGGTCTTGACCAGGATCTCGGCATCCGGGTTTTCGGACACGGCGGCGTCAAGCATCGCCTTGAAGTCCTGGTCGGACGCGCGCCCGTAGAAGGTCGAGGCGTCCGAGAAGTTCTGGTCCACGACCAGCACGCGGCGCTTGAAGTCCGGCGAGACCGCCGGCCGGTGGAAGGGCTGCGAATTGTATTTCGAGATGCGCGCGTCGACAATGCGCGCCATCGCGCGCTCGGCCCGGGCGCGCTGTTCCGCGGTCAGGCTGAAGTCGCCGTTCAGCTTCTCGTCCAGGCGGGTCTCGTAATCCGACATGTAGTACTGGGCGCGGTCGTCGAAGATGTAGCCCAGGCAGGCCTGCCTGGGATCGCGCGAGGCCAGCGCCTCGGACCAGCTGGTGGTCGAGGCCAGAAAGCCCATCTCGAAGAAGAACACCCGGTCGTCGGCGCGCACATGGGGAAGCAGGTTCCGGGTGCTGTCATGCGACTTGGACAGGTCGTCCAGGATCGCCCCGTACATCAGCACCGGGGCGTCGCCGTCGATGCCCTTTTCGTCCAGGGCGATCAGGTTCGGAAACAGCCGCGGCAGGTTCGCCGAAAACGCGGTTTTCAGGTTCCGGCGCTGAAAGCCGATGCGATGGGGCCGGTGCCGTTGGGCCAGCAGGGCTTCCCGGAAATCCGGAACGCCGGGGGCGCCGTCGCGGCCGACCAGTTCAAGAAAACGTGCGTAAAGGTCGGACGGCTGCGCCTGCCCATGCTGATCTTCGCGTATCGTCATAGCCGTTTCTTCGATCCTGTAATCCGGGCTTCATCCCGCCTTGCCGGTCATGGGCCGCGACATCCGGCCCGTTCCGGCCCGGATCGCGGGACACACCGCGATGGGTGCCCGCAACCGCCCATCGCTATAAGCGAAACCGCGGCCCAGCGGTAGTATCGGCAACCGCAGAGTTGCGCCCGCGCCGGGCCGTTGGCGGATTTGGGCGATCGGCAGCCCATGGCCGAACCCCGTAACCGAACCCCGTGGCCGAACCCCGTAACCGAACCCCGTGGGACCCGCGTCAGGCGTCCACCTCGGCCAGCAGGCCGATCAGCCCCCCGGATCCCGGGGCGCCGCCTTCCTCGAGGGGGTTCCAGGCCATGGTGTGCTGGACCATCGGCGTCGTGCCCAGGCTGGGCTGAGGCGACAGGAACAGGTCGCCGCGCGCCACCAGCGGCGGATCCTGCGGCGACCACAGCAGCAGGTGCTTCAACTGCCGGACCGGCCCCCCGGCCTTTGCGCTGATCTGCGCCGAATAAGGCCCCTTCTGGCCGCGGTCCGAATGAAAGGTGATCGCGGGTTCCATCCGCGAGGCGATCAGGAAGCAGGCCAGAAGCCGGCCCGACAGGCTGAAATGCAGGTCCGTCCCCAGCGGAAAGATGTCGCAGCTGAGGATCCGGTTGACAAACGGTTCCGGCGTTCTGGAATCCGGGAACACGATCCGCAAATCCTTGTCCGAAAACTGTTTTTCCAGGTCGCCGCCGCGCTGCGGCACCGTTGCCGACCGGGACTGTTGCAGCACCGTCCGGGCCAGGGCCAGCGGGAATTCGGTTTCCACCGAATAATGGGGATTGTCGGCGTAAAGCCGGTCCACGGGCAGGTGGCCGAAATCCTTGCGCCAAAGCTGGCTGGCATCGACCGGCTTTAGGCCATAGGCTGCGAAGGTCCGCGCCAGGAACTCGCGATACTTGACCTGCTCGGCGCTGCCGGCCTCGCTCTTGTTGTAAAGAACGACCGGCAGCACGCGAAAGCCGCGGCGGGCGCAAATCTCCAGGAACCATTGCGTATGGTGGATCAGCACCTTTGCGGGCTGCCGGTGCGAGAAGTAGTTCGCCTCGTTCAGCGCATATTCCCAGATGATGACCGGATCGTCCGGCAGGCTGGCGCAGGTCAGCAGCCGGTAAAGACCCATGGCCGAGGTCGCCGCGCCGATGCTGAGGTTGAGAACCCGGCCGCTGTCCGGGTGGACCTCCTTCAGCTTGTCCGCCCATCCGTTCTTCAGCAGCGAGTTCGAGCCGCCGACCACGACCAGCGAAGGTGTCCCGGAGCCGGAGGCGGTTTCTTCATCGTGTTGCAACAAGCTGATGTCCATGCTGGCGATCTTTGGTTGGTTGTCGATGGCTTTCACGCCGACGGGCTTTCCTCGGGCATGGAAGTGCTTGGTCGTGACGCACCGGCATCTTGCCTGCAAACCCCTGGGCCTGACGAATCCGGTCGATTGTCATGCAATGTACATGCGGATCAAGGGCGATCTTGGCCTTGCCGGGGCGCGGTCGATCCGGGACGGCGATCAACCCTGCGCGGCCAGGCGCAGAACCTCGTCATGCGGCCGGTCCAGACGGGACGCCAGGCCGTCGCGCACCGCCTGCCTCAGGATGGCGCGGAACAAGGCCGCGTCCGTCCCGTAATCCCGCGCCTTGCGGCGCCATTTCAGCAAAAGCACCGGAACCAGGGGCCAGAACCAGGGGCCCGCCGCCACGCGATAGGCGATCAGGGCGTTGCGGTACATGTAGTAGACCTTCCACATGGGCCGCAGCACCAGGCCGGTCTGGCCCTGCTGCGCCGCCGTGTCGTGGTCGAACCGGACGGACGGGGCAAAGCCGATCCTCAGGCCCTTGCGGCGCATCTGCAAGGTATAAAGCTGATCGTCGCCATAGATGAACAGCTGCGGGTCGGGCAGGCCCGCCCGTTCCAGGGCCGCGCGCGACAGGAAAAAGCCCACAAAGCTGGTCATGTCCACGGGACGGACCGGGCCGTCCGCCCCGTAGGCGGCGTCGGGCAGGTGGAATCCGGCGCGGCCGCGCCCCCAGGGCATCCGGGTCAGGGTGCGCAGGAACGGGCCGGGGTTCCAGAACGGATTGCGGTAAGGGCGGTTCATCTCGCAGATGCTGCCGTCGGGATGAAAGACCGCCGCGCCGATCGCGTCCCAGCCTCGCAGATCCAGCCGGCGGAACCGGGCGAAGGCGCCCGGCTGCGGGCGGCCGTCGTCATCCATGACGACGATCCAGTCCGCGTCGGTGCGGTCGCGGGCCAGCTCCATCCCCACCGAAAAGCCGCCCGCCCCCCCGCCGTTGCGGGCCGAGCGGTGCAGGATCAGCCGCGGGTCGCGTTGCGCCGCCAGCCATTCGGCCGTCCGGTCGGTCGAGGCGTTGTCGACCACGATCACATGCTGCACATCCTCGGCAAGAAGGCGCCCCACCGTCGCCGTCAGCTTGTCGAGACGGTTGTGCGTGACCACAACGGCGGCAAGTTTCAGATCGTGAGGGGGCATGTGCTTCGTGCTTCGCATTTCCAGGGTGCCGGACAGCTAAGACCAACGCGCCTTGACGGCAAGCGCCGATCCCGGCGCCCGAGGCGGGACGTCCGAGGCGGGGGCGTCCCGAACCGGGCGAGGCAAGGGAAATCACGCATTCCGGCCGGAACCGGCGGCGGACCGGCCAAGGCTAGGGCCGCCCCCGCCTTCTGGGTCTTTCGTCCTTGCAGCCCAGCACGATCTTGAGGGTGTTCCACATGATCCACAGGTCCAG
>NZ_JBHRXY010000057.1:0-12619 GCF_042648745.1 Paracoccus angustae | reverse complement strand
GAGGTTCTGGCAGGCTCACACACCCGCCACGATACGCCGCCTTCTCAGGCCCCATCACCCATTTTCAGCCATAGCTCTGCGAAGAAGGGTGTTCAGCCGAATGACGTTCTATTATCGCGGATTGTTCCGCACATCCGCAGAACTTGGGTTGTTGCCCCGTCGCGGAACGCGGAGCGGCAGATCGCATCAGGTGAATGGATTGTTTTCCGTGGCGACGACTTCGTCCCCGAATATTTGGCTCGTGTGCTGATTTCAGATTTCTTCCACGCGCAATTTATGCAAACCGTCACCGGTGTCGGCGGCTCACTATCACGAGCCAACCCGAAGGCCGTCGCCGAAATCCGCATTCCCCTCCCGAGGCTTGAGGTGCAGCGCGAGATTGTGGCTGAAGTTGAGGGCTATCAGCGCGTCATCGACGGTGCCCGCGCCGTCCTCGACAACTACCGCCCCCACATTCCGGTTGATCCAGAATGGCAAACCAACGAATTGCAGAACCTTGTGGACACGGTGACTCCACCGCTCAAACTGCAAACATCGGAATATGCAACGACGGGTGAAATCCCGATCATCGACCAATCGCAGGATTACATTGCTGGATGGACAAACCAATCCGCCGCCGCAATTGATCCACAAGACGGCCTTGTTGTCTTCGGTGACCATACCTGTGCGGTGAAGTTCGTTGATCGCCCCTTCGCGCAGGGGGCCGATGGCATCAAGATACTTCGAACCCGCCAAGCCCTCTTGCCCAAGTATCTTGCGCTCTACCTGCAAGCCTACCCGCTGGCGCAAGACGGATATCGTCGCCATTTCTCGAAACTCAAGGAATACCCGATTAGGTTCCCGGAGTTGGATGTGCAACAGGCCATCGTCACCGAAATCGAAGCCGAGCAAGCCCTCGTCAACGGCAACCGCGACCTGATCGACCGCTTCGAGAAAAAGATCGACGCCGCCATCGCCCGCGTCTGGGGCGAGGCCAAGGCGGAGGGCGCCGCATGATCGAGGAGGCCGCCCGGCTGGAAACCTATCTGCCGATGTCCTATCGTACGCCCAAGGAGCGCGACTATGTCCGGTTCCTCTGGGAGGCGTTTGATACCAATGTCGAGCACGGCAAATACCAGTTCGCCTTCCTTGCCTATCACATGCTGGTAATGAGCTTTGTCTATTTCAACATCTGGCAGATCCGGCTGATCCGCCCGGGTCCGTTCGAAACGGCGATGGTCGGGTTCAGCAAGGATGTTGAAAAGAACCTGATGTCGGCATCGTCGCCATTCGTGTTCAGCGCCGTCAGCGAGCGGTCGGTGTTGCGGTTCCTGAAACTGATCCAGTGCGACAACGCCAAAATCGGCACCTATGCCAAGCTGGTGGATGAACGCAACGACACTGCGCATGCTAATGGCAACATCTTCTTCAACTCGGAAGACGAGTTGGCCCGCAAGGTGCGCGATGTGCTGCGCACGGTCGAGGAAATCCAGAGCCATAGTGCCCCGGCCATCGGCGAGGGCTATCAATCTTTTCTGGTTGCCTCGCAGGATCCTGAGGTGCGCGAATATACCGATGATGATCAGCAGATTGAGGAAGTCTTGGTAAAGCAGTTCTATATGTCTGCCAGCGACATCGCCTTCTGTCGCGAATATGATATTCGCGGGCTTTCGGATGAGGTTGGCTACACTGCCATTCATGCGCTCCACGAGGCGCTTGCTACCCTCTACCCGTCCGAGGAAGTGCAAGCCGCGGCCTAAGTAGCTTCTGGCCTATTCTGACAGTAAATTTTCAAAACATTCTGCTCATCGTGTCCTGGTCCACCAAGACACTGGCTCCTCATGCCTAAGTTTCTGACCCGGCATGGCTCCTAAGCCTTGACGACCAGGGGGGTGCAGGAACTATGCCATAAGTTCACGGATTGTTCTGGGCCATGTCACTTGATCTTCATCCTCTCAGCGTCACGCTGATCGACCGCGACATGCCGCTGGCCGCCGTCCGGGTGCCAGCCGGTTTTCCCTCGCCTGCGGCCGATGACCTGGAGGACACGGTTGATCCCTTCAAGTGGGTTGTCCGCCATGAACACGCGACCTTCTGGTGGCGCGTTTCGGGCGACAGCCTGGAAGCCGAGGGTATCCTGGACGGGGATCTGATCGCCGTGGATCGGGCCGGGCGGCGGCACAGCGGGCGCATCGTCCTGGCCGTGGTCGATGGGCAGATCACCGTGAAGAAGCTCGCCAAGCGCAACGGCCGGTGGTTCCTGGACCCGCGCGCCCGCAGCGACGGCTACCAGACCATTCCCGTGACCGAGACGACCGAGATATGGGGCGTGGTGGCGGGCGTCGTGCGCCGCCTGCCCGTCGAATAGGGCCATGCTTGAGGCGTCCGACAAGCCGATAGCCCTGATCGACTGCAACAACTTCTATGTGTCCTGCGAACGGCTGTTCGACACGAAGCTTCACGGCATCCCCGTGATCGTGCTGTCCAACAATGACGGCTGCGCCGTGGCGCGGTCTGACGAGGCGAAGGCGCTCGGGATCAAGATGGGGGCGCCCGCCTTCAAGATGCGCGACTTCATGGAGCGGCATGGCGTAAAGGCGCTGTCCTCCAACTATACGCTTTATGGGGATCTTTCTGCGCGCGTGACCCAAGTCCTGCACGGCTACTCGCCGCGCCTGGACGTGTATTCGATCGACGAGACATTCGTTGACCTGTCCGGCTTTGGTGAGCGGATGGAGGCGCACGCGGCCCGGATGCGCCAGGCGGTGCGGACGCAAGTGGGCATCCCGACCTGCGTTGGCATCGCGCCCACCAAGACCCTCGCCAAGCTGGCAAACTATGCGGCCAAGAAGAACCCGATCTTCGGGGGCGTCTGCAATCTGATGAACCCCCAGGTCCGGGACTATGTGATGGACCGCATTCCCATTGGGGAGATATGGGGCGTAGGCCCGGCGACCGAGGCCAAGCTGATCGCCCAAGGCGTCAGAACCGCGGCTGCGCTGCGCGACCTGCCAATGGCGCTGTCCCGCAAGATCGGCACGGTTGTTCTCGAACGGCTGGTGGCGGAGCTGCGCGGCATCGCCTGCATCGACTTCGAGGATGTGCCGCCGCAGAGAAAGGGCATGGCCGTGACCCGATCCTCGGGCACGCCCATGACGACATTCGATGTTCTGGCGCAGGCCGTCACCGCCCACGCCACCCGCGCGGCCGAGAAGCTGCGCCAGCACGGCCTTGTCGCGGGGACGCTGACCGTGTTTTTCCACACCAACCCGCACAAGCCGGACCGCCCGCAGCACTCCGCTTCGCGCAGCGTGCGGCTGCGGCCCATGTCCAACCACACCTTCGACCTGGTGGACGCCGCCGTCTCCGCCGCGCGCCGAGGCTGGCGCGGCGATCCGTCCGGTAATGGCTGCGGCTACACCAAGGCGGGCGTTATCCTCGATGACCTGCTGCCCGAGGCCGACCGGCCAGCCATGCTGTTCCAGCCTGTCCGGCCGCGCGACGCGCGCCTGACGGACGCGCTCGATGCGATCAACGACCGTTTCGGCAAAAAGACGATGGTGCTGGCGCGCGAGGGCTTCGCCGGTGAATGGCGCCTGCGCGCCGATCACCGCTCGCCCCGCTACACCACCAGGATCAGCGAATTGCCGACCGTCCGGGTTTAGCCCCTGCGCGGCGGCAGCGGTTCATAGAACCTGAGTAGGTAGCCATCGGGATCGGCAACCACGAACTGCAGAACGCCGGTTTCGCCGTCCCCTGTGCGATACCATTTTTCTTCCAAATCCAGAAACAGCGGTATCTTTGCTGCGGTCAGTTTCAGATGCAAAGGTAACAAGTTGAGGATGCGGATTTGGAGGTTCATGCCTCGACCAAGCGGACGCTGCCAAGGTCCGGTGCCGTTATCAAAGGTGCGACCCAAGCCAATCTGATCCAGCATCAGCTCGACCTTGTGATATTGCCGCACTTCTGGAAGCAGATGCGGCTCCTGCCGGCGAAGGTAGCAAAACCCTTCTTCTGGCCGCTCATAGACGCACTCAAAACCAAGCCGGTCACAATAGAACCGCTTGCTGGCCTGCCAGTCGGTTACGGCAAGTTCGGGAACAACCGCGTTTTCCATGCTTCCAACTGCTTTGCTGTTTTGTTGGCTTGCCATACCCTCGGAACGCGCGCCTGTGCCAGCCCAGCTTAGGGCAAGCGGAGATCCTGGCTGTTCGCCAGGATCAAGGCCATCCCGGAGTAAGGAAAAGGATCAGCGCGGCCTGTCGGCCGCGCCGTCCATGGCCCACCAAGCCATTGTTGGTGTTGAACTGCATAAATCTGCATATGATTTAGCGATTTCGGGCGATAATTCGCACATTTATGCGTATGATGAGCCATCCAGGGTTAGTCACCGATGCGCAGCATGAGCAGGCGATGATCGACAATGAAGTTTCGGGAATAGGGGAGCGGCTGAAGACTTGCCGGAAAGATAGCGGTCTGAGTCAGGCGCAGTTTGCGGAGGCGCTTGGTGTGTCATCGAGGTCTTATCATCATTATGAGAAGGCGACGCGGGAGGCGCCTGTGAGTGTCTTGAGAACTGCGGCGCGTGTGTCAGGTCGGGATTTTCACTGGCTTATCACCGGCAAGTTGGAAGGCCAGGTTGATCTCTATGAGCAGGCGGTGCTTGCCGCATTCGAATGTCTGGAACGCGAAGGGTTGCCGCAGCAGCCCAAGACAATCCTGGCGATCGCGCGTCGGGCTCTTGAACTGGCCTTGGAGAAGAACACCAAACCTGCGGATGAAGTGCCAAAGCTGGTGCAGGACTCGAAATACTTGCTGGCGTCTTGAAGCCGTCCAGAGACGATTTGTAAAGGTGGTAGATAATGGGATTTGATTGCGCTTCCTGCGGACGAGACAGCTACCTCGGCGGGGGATGTCCCTGCTGCGGAGGTGCGACCGTGCCGAGCGAAGATGGATCGAAGAAGGGTGAACAGTCAGGCGGAAGCGGCCTGGGGGCTTTGTTCATCTGGACCGCGGCCCTTGGTCTGCTGATGCAGGTTTCGGCCCTGTTCCTCGGATAGACAGGGCGTCCCCCTTCGGGTCGCGTCCCCGGTTCCGGGCGGCAAGCCGGCCTCCACCCGAGCTGGTCAGGGCGATGCTCCCGGCTGCGGCGTGCGGATGCCTGTCTCGTCCCGAGCCAGTCCCTCGCCCGCCGGTCCTGGTCGCGCTGCCCTGCCCATCTCGTCCCTTCGGGCGGGACCGCTGACGCGGGCCGTGAGCGTCAGTGATGCGGACCTTCCGGTCATTCGCTGCGGCTGCATTGACGGACCCTGAACCCCATCGACTGCAGCCGAGGGCGGCGGCAAGCCGACAGTTGCGGTTGGCAGGACAGCCGCAGAAACTCCGGTTAGCGGCCGTTCATTGCAGTGCCGAAACACAGTCGGCATTGTAAAGCCAAGCTAAAGGCAGCAGCTTGCGCCGCGAGAGCGTGCTTCTCCCGCAGCGCATTCTTGATCGTGGCATAACGCAAGCTATGGCCTTAGGATCAGGATGAAGATCCGAGGCGATCGGATTGGCCGTCGGATGCAGAGCTTGGATCAGTGCGTGAGCTTTGGCCGGAGTCGCCGCTATGACTTTCGGTCGTGCTGTGTCCAAGTTCCTTCTGCGCGGCCGCAGTCACCTGTGCAGCTGCCGACTTTGCCTCCTCGATGCCTGCTGATACCGCACTCTGAACTTTAGCTTTTTCTTCCTCGAAGATGCTCTCGGCCTCATGGAACAATTGATCACTATAGCTGCCGAGTAACTCGTCCTCTTGCCGGGTCCGCGGCAGCAGGCACGCGAGGCCGGCGCCGATAGCGGCGGCGGCTGCGCCGAAGAACAGGGGTTCGCTGTCATAGCCCTTCGAGACAGTGCGGCTGCTTTCACGAAGGCGGCGTGCTGCGGTGTCCCGGGCCTCGACCGCACGGCGGCGGGCGTCATAGACGCGGCGCCGGGCTTCTTCACTGAAGCCTTCGGTTCCCTCGCTCAGCCGGTCATGAAGGCTGCTGGTGCCGTCGCTGATGCGATCCTTCCAGTCGTGGGCCTTCTGGCGCAGCCCCTTGGTCATGCTGCCCAGTCCGGAACTGCCACCCGAACCCCTGTCCGAACCGTGCCAGGATCCGGTCGAACTCGACCCCCCGCGTTCAGAGGAAGGCGCCGGTTGGATGCCGATATTGCCCGTGCCGTCGGCGTCGGTGCCGGTGGGGCTGACATGATAAGGCTCTGACGTCCTGTCCCAGTTGCTGCTCCGGCGATGGGGACGGTAATCCATCGCCCGATGTGTGGGATCATAGCCGCGACCGAAGATCAGCCAGGCCAGCCCCACTCCTGTCAGCGCAAGCGCCACCGGGTTCGAACGCGCCGCGTCGCTGGCCGCGTTGGCCCATTCCGACCCGTTCTCCCGGAACTTGTCAGTCAGGCGGCGGGTAAAGCCGTCCAGCGACAATTCATCCTGCAGGTCGTTCAGCGTGCGGCGAAGTGCGTCCCGATCCTGTTCGATCTCACGCTCAATGCGTTCGGGATTGTCTGCCTCATTTGTCATTGTAGGCCCCCTTGATGGTCTGCGCGTCGCGCTGCACATTCTGGACAGTGCGAGACGGCATCAGCGCTTCGGGCTTCAGATCGTTCATGCCCTTGCGCAGCAGGATATAGGCAAGCAGCGCCAGCACGACGCCGACGATCACCGCACTCCAGATCGGGCCGAGCTGGGTCTCGGCAAGCGCGGCGACCAACGCAGCGACAAGCACATTGATGGTGACGATGGCGATCACCGCTGCAGCAGCGACAAAGCCGATAGCGACACCGGCCCGCTGGATGTTCTGGCTGACCTCAGCCTTGGCCAGGGCGATCTCCTTGCGAACGAGGTCGCCCGACAGGCGGATCGCTTCGGAGGCCAGCGACGCAGGGTTATTCGGCCGGGCGGGATCGTCCATGCGCCCATTATTGGTCGAGTAGTCACTCATGTCGGCCTCCATGCCCGCCGGGAGCGGATGCGTCGCGAGAGGTCTGGCTCTGCGAGGTCCTACCGGCGCTGCCCTGGTCCGTGGACTGGCCCGAAAGATCGCCGCCAACCTCGCTGCCCGCGCCACTGCCGCCCCTGGACGTTCCCGTGGCAGGCGTCGTGCCGCCGATGCTGCTGCGTGACGGGGTGGTCCCAGATCCGGTGCCGCCCGTGCTTGTGCCGGATGAGCCGGTTCCGGACACGCTGCCCGCCATGCTGGTGCTGGATGTTCCAAATCCAGTGGTGGTGCCGGGACCGCCGGTTCCGCCGGGGTCCATGCCCGCCTGTCCCGTCCCAAGCCCGCTACCCGACATGCTGCCGGTCATGGTGCGTGCCTGGCTGCCCGAGCCGCTCATTGTCCCGTAAGAGCGCGTATTGCCCCTATAGCCGGAGCCCGAGGAATTGCCCGCATAGCCTGAGCCGCCGCGGCTGCCGGCGCCTTGTCGCCGGTCTTCGGGGGCACTGGCCAGCAGGAAGCGTGCGGCCGCAAAGCCTCCCAAGGCACAGATGCCAAGGAATGCGCCAGGACGTTCGCGTGCAAAGTCACGGATGCCGTGAACGATATCGGTCGTGTCCGTGGATTTCATGCTCTGCGCCAGGCTGCCGACGCTGTCGGCGGCATAATCGAAAATCCTGCCGATGCTGGAGTCCGGATCGATTTCGGATTTGGCGGATCGCAAGGCCGAGGCCAGTTGGTCCGCCTGCTTGGAAAGGCTGCCTCGGATGCCTTCCTCGCGTCGTGCAGCCTCTTGCTTCAGGGTATCGGCAACCTGGCTGACATTCTCGCCCGCCTGTTCCTTGAGACTACCCAAGGTGGACTTGTCGTTTCCTGCCGAAGCATGATGATCATCTGAACTCATAGGAATCCTCCCGATGTCTGAGACGTTGTCGCCGTGATGCGGCGTCCAAATCTCCATCATGAATGGTCACAACGACGCAGTTTCGCGAATGTTCCCGCTGCGGCTTGGCCAGACAACCCATGGAACCAACAACTGCTTCCCACGCGTTCCACCGCAGCAAGGCAATGTGTTTTCCCGGCGTTTGCAGATACGCTCCCTCTGCAGCGCCGCACCGGCAGCGAAGGAACACGCCATGTCACGACATGATCGCAGCGTTTCCCGCAACAGTTCCGGCAGAAGCGCGGAGACGCCTGCCCGCATTCCGGCCGCCGGTTGGAAGCAGATCCTGTGGCGGGTCAAGGACGAGATCTCCTGTGACCACATCTCGGTCGTGTCGGCCGGCATTGCCTTTTATGCGCTGCTATCCATCTTTCCCGCCATCGCAGCCCTGGTTTCGATCGCAGGGCTGGTTCTTGATCCGGCAGACATAGCGGACCAGTTGGAGACGGTTGTGCGGCTGTTGCCCGAGGAAGCCTCATCCATCCTGCAGGATCAAGTCACGAAAGTTGTTGGCGGCAGCCAGTCCGGAACGGGCTTTGTCGCACTGTTCGGATTGGCGGTGGCGCTTTACGGCGCAATGAAGGGCGTGCTGACCCTGATAGAGGGGCTGAACATTGCCTATGACGAGGAGGAGACACGCGGCATGGTCAAGCTGTACCTGACGGCGCTGGCGATCACGACCTGCGCAATCCTCGGCACTGTGGCAGGCATCGCGCTGATGGTCCTGCTCCCATCACTGATTGCCCTCGGGAACTTGCCATCGGCGCTGGAGACCGCGTTCAGCCTGTTGCGCTGGCCACTGATGGCAGCGCTGGCGATGCTGGGACTTGCCGCGCTTTATCGTTTCGGCCCTTCCCGCGCAGAACCGAAATGGCGGTGGATCAGCGTGGGGGCAGTCCTTGCGACAACGTTGTGGATTGTCGGCACCGTCGGCTTCTCGATCTATGTCCGGAACTTCGGCAGCTATACCGAGACGTATGGCGCCCTTGGAGGTGTCATCGTGCTTCTGACTTGGATGTGGCTGTCGGCTTTCGTGATCCTTGCCGGTGCCGAGTTGAACGCCGAGACCGAGCAGCAGACGGAAAGAGACACAACAAGTGGCGCGCCTCTGCCCATGGGGCAGCGTGACGCAGTCAAGGCCGACACGCCCCCGCCCGGTACCCGCAGCTTGTCCGGCCGAAGCCAAGGCAGGCAAGATCATGGTCAGAGTGCCAGAAGTGGCGCTGTCCCCTCCTCACCGACAGCCGACCTGTCCATGGCAATGCTTCTGGTGGGGAGTGCCGCTTGGAAGTTGCTGCGACGAAATCGTTGATGAGGACTTGGTTGTTCGCTTCGTCGACATACCCTGTTGCTTCGGATGAGCAAAACCGGTCAAAATGCTGCGGAGTATGTGAATGGCCGCTTTGAAAAATTCGCGCTGCCATTCTCTGGTCCGGACGACAGACGGCTTGAGCTGACTCCTTTTGCTGCGGCTGCATTCGCTGCAAGGCCGACGAGCGTCGGGAAAGGGCTCAAACCGGACGTTCAGGAAAAAACCAGATAAGAGATCAGCAGGAACGCTCCAGCCACTGCAAAGCTCAGGAGCCAATTATTTATGTCCCCGGGTTTTCCATAGGAATCCCAATGAAGCCGCAGGATGCGCTTATAAGTATGCACGGCTCGCCCTACGAGCAAGTGCAGCCATGAAGCATTTCCATTCGGATCAAGCACAACGCGAACATAGCACGGCTTTGAGTGACGGCAACAGGCTCTTAGCTCCGCTGCCTTCCTAGAGACGGAAGGCAGCGACGCGGACAAAGCGGCTGGTCACTGCAACGGCTATTCAGTCGGACTGAACCGTAGAATCCCCGCAACCTTAGGTCTGCTACCAGAGTCCGAGGGGTGAGAAATGCCGTCCATAACCATGACTTCACGGAAATCGAACGGACTGACACCCTCTATGCAGGCGACGTTGACGCCAAACTGATTTGGGTTGGAGCGCCTCTGATGATGGGTGTAGATCCCACAAGTTCTGCAAAAATAATGCTTCGCGGTCCCAGTATTGAACTGATATAACGCCAGATTATCCTCGCCTTTGATAAACTCGATGTCTGAGAGCTGTGCCGAAACAGCAATGGCACCACGCATCCGACAAAACGAACATGAACAGCGACGGATCGTGTTGAACTCATCCGTCAGTCGAACCTTGAACTGCACAGAACCGCAATGACAGGCGGCGCTATGCTGTTGTCGCAGGTCATTCATCTGTGGTCACCTCCCATTGCCACAATAGCTGCTTTGGGCTCTTCGCGTCGATAGCATGAACCCAGCTCAAGCGCCGGCTGGGGAGGTTCGACCTTACAAAGATACCGAGAGGCCCGCGCGCGGCGCGGGCCACGATGATCTTTTGTCGTTCCGGGGGATCGACGGGCTTTCGCCCGCTCACCCCCCGTCCGCAGCCTTTTTGTTTTCCTGTCCGCCACGCATCCCCGCCCGAGCCGGTCAAGGGGCAAGCGCCGCCCTTTGGGCGTCGTCGTCCAGGCGGGCCGTGTCCTCGCCCGTTGCCGGGCTGCGGGCCGCACCACCCCGCCTTCCCGACCCCTTGACAGTCTCGGCCGGGGCCACGGGCAGGGCTGCGCCCTCCCCGCTCTGCTTTCCGAAAGGCATGGGCCTTTCGAGATAGCAGATCAGGAAGGCTCGCCCATCGGCGGAACGGGCAGAAGACCCGGCCGCCCCGTCGCTAAAGGAGAGCCACAAATGGCACATCTCAATGCCGCCCCGGCAGACACGAACACTGGCGTTTTTCGCTGCGCGTCCTGCCGGGATCACTACGAGTCCGAGGATGCAGGCCCCGGCCTTTGCCCGATCTGCAACCCCGCCGAGCAGGCCCGCGACCAGATGCTGCGGGTTATGATCGCGGAACAGAACGATGCTTTCCGTCGCGCCCTGGGCTTTGCGGCCCTTTGGCGCGGCCAGCATCTGAAAGGCCGCACCGTCGCCACGCCGGGCTTCCTCGCCATTCCCGAGCGCACCCAGGCCGCGCTGATGAACGCGGTTATCACCTTCACGGACTGGACCGAGGACAACGACCCTTACGAGGATCATTCTTTTGGCCGCGTCGAGGCGCATGGCACCGCGATCTTCTGGAAGATCGACCTTTACGACACCGCCTATCACTTCGGCGCTGAAACCCCCTCCGACCCCGAGCAGACGCGCCGTGTTCTGACGCTTTACCTGCCGTCCGAACACTGACCCGCAATCGGCCTGCTGTGGCTCCGTCAGCAGGCCGAACCGTCCCGCACAGTCAGCCTGAAAGGGGGTGAACTCATGAGCAGTGAAACCTTGCAGCGCCGCCTCGCAGAAGCGTGGGCGCTTGTCAGGAAGGGCGACACCTTCGGTATCGGCCGCCGCTTCCTGATCCAGCACGGCGCACTTTGAAAAAGCCCGCCCTGCCCCCACGGCCATGAGGGCAGGGCACCCATAGCAACAAACCATCCGTCGCAAAAGGATCATTCCCATGAAACGCGAAACCATCGCCCCGGCTTCCATCCAGTATTTTCCGCTGGCCCAACTCTACGTGTCCGATCTGAACCCGCGTCAGGACGCCGACCCGGAGGGGATCGACCTCTTGGCCGACAGCCTTGCCACCATTGGCCTGATCCAGAACCTGTCCGGCATCCTCGATGGCGAGGGCCGCGTGGGCATTGTCGCCGGAGGCCGCAGGCTGCGCGCCATCGCCCGCGCCGTCGAGCGTGACGCCACCGTGTCTGAGCGCCACCCGGAACTGGCCTCCATCCCGGTTCGGATCGCGTCTGATGAGGCCACCGCCCGCGCATGGGCCAGTGCCGAGAACGCGGCGCGGGAGGATCTGGCCCCCGCCGACGAAATCCGCGCCTATGGCCGGATGAAGGAGGCAGGCGCGGACGTGTCGGCCATCGCCCGCAGCTTCGGAAAGACCGAGGCCCATGTGTATCGCCGCCTCGCCCTAGCCGCCCTGCCCGCCCCGGTTCTGGACGCGCTGAAAGAGGGCACCATCAGCCTTGGCATGGCGAAAGCCTTTACCCTGTCGCAGGACGAGGCTTTGACCCTGACCGTTCTGGCCGAGGTGAAGGGCCGCGACGTGTCGGAACACCGCATCAAGCAGGCGTTGCAGCCCGCAGCCGTCAGCGCCACCGACCGCCGCGCCCACTTTGTCGGACTGGACGCCTACGAGGCCGCAGGCGGCAGTCTGACCCGTGACCTGTTCAGCGACACCGTGGCGCTGCACGATGCCGACCTGTTGCAGGACCTGTTCACCGAGCGGCTGAACGCCGAGGCCGGGAAGCTGGCGGCAGGCTGGAAATGGGCCGAGGTCATGGCCGACGAATATGTCTCATATTCCGTCACCGAGAAGCTGGCCCGCCTTTATCCGGTCGAGGGTGATCTGACGGAGGAACAGGCCGAGCGGTATGACGAACTGGCCGAACTGGCGAACGCCGACGCCTTGGACGAGGCCGGGCAAGCCGAACTTGAGGCTCTGGACGCGATCATCAAGGGCGACTTCACCGACGCGCAACGCGCCGTGGCGGGCTACTATGTCTATGTCAGCCACAGCGGGACCGTGCAGTTGAGCGGCCCGTGGGTGCGGACCGAGGACCGGGCCGCAGCCATCGAGGCCGGGACTCTCGCCGGCCATGCCGCCCATGCGGACGGCGGCGATGCCGCGCCCGCGCCAAAGTCGCCCTATTCCGGCGCACTGGTCGAG
>NZ_JBHRXY010000056.1:0-13168 GCF_042648745.1 Paracoccus angustae | reverse complement strand
CATAACCTCAACCCACAGAGCCAGAGCCCTCCAGACCAACATCAGGCCGCCTGTTCCAAATCATTCGACGACGGACACCTGTGCAACTTCCCCAAGCCAGGATTGAAGGGCTGTGCCTCGCGCTATCAGAGGACAACAGCGACAAGACCCCAGAAATGGCAGAGTAGCCCAGGGTAGCCTGCGCTTTCAGAAGAAGAACCATGAATATCTTGAACACCACCTTGGCGGTCTTGGCCTCGCTTGGACCCAGCCTCGCGCAAGCGGAAGCGCCGCAAGCTAACCCAGGGGCGCGGAAATCAAGTCGTGCGAAACGCCGCGCGCGACAGGCAAAGCATCAAAGACCTCGTAGCGCACAAGGGCACTGACGGGTGGCATCACGCCCATTTCAAGCCGCCGAGCCCGCGACCCGCGACCGGAAAAGGTCAAAAATCGAGGTGCCCTTATGATGATGAGTGCGGCAGAGGTTGATGAAACAAGTCGAACGAAAACGCTTCGGCTCATTGATCGCCTTCGGCATTTTTAGCACCGGGCTCTTCGCGCCGGTCCTGATCGCGCACCAGCCAGTGGACTGCTCCGAGCGCAAGAGCCGCGCCCGCGAGGGCGGCAATCTTGGCTGGCTCCGTCTCGCCAAGATCGAGGATGATAAATTTGCGCGCGATCGCGAGGAGCGCGATCAGCACGATCGTGCGGACCTGGAGAATGCCGAAGCTGCGTTCTGTCGCCACAAGAAGGGAGCGCTTGAACTCGAGCGCAATTACAACGGTGAAGATCATTCCGAACACCACCTGGAAGGTGGCGTAATCGAGCGTGTTGAACGCTCCCAAGACCAACCGGTTCACGACCTCGCGCATCAGCGCCCAAACCGACGCCACGACGATAACCGCAATGATGGCGCTGAGGACGAAAATGACGACCTGTTCGAACTTCTCGTAGAGCGTCATCGCCGACCATTGTTCACGGGTTAGCCGGGATGGTTTCAGGTCTTTCATCAGTACCCCTCGAAGTTCCCCCCGAATAGACAAGCTCTCCCTGGCTTCGCCGCAGACCGGGATCATTCGGGAATTCTTTACCTGCGATGGAGCCAGGAACCAATTGTTATGTGTCGAGAGCCGGGACTCCGGGCCCAGACTATCGATCGTTCCTCAGTCTTCCTGCGAAAGAGCCCCGCCGCTGGTCTCGTTTGCGGCGGGGCTCCATTAGAGGTTCTCTTTTAGTTGAAGATGCGCGTTCGAAGTTCCTCGAACCGGGTCGCAATCGTTTCGAAGATCCCTCCGGTATCCTCCTGCGCCTCAATCTGACGGTCCAACTCATCCAGCGCCTCATGCAGATCCTCGAAATCGCTTTCGCGGCCGTAGCCGAGCGCTTCGGCGATTTCGAGTTCCTGGCGTGCCGCCTCAACATAGTCGGCGGCCGTCAGATCGGCATCTTCAGTAGCGGCTTTGTCGTTTGCCGCCTCACCGTCGTCATTGAGCAGAGCTTTGGCCTTCTCGATCATCGCTACGGCTCTGAGCGGAGGCAGGGCGATCACTGTGTCGGTCACCACCTGGGTGCTCAGTGCGGCGTTGAGTACCGTCATCGCTTCGTCGGTCTTTCCGTCATCAAGCAGTGCCGTCGCTGCGAGGATCGCGTCGGGATAGGTCGCAAGCGGAAGGCTGGTTGTCTGGATGACAACCTCGGACGCGAACCCGCTCAGCAGCGGTCTCGCTTCCTGGAACTTCCCATCGTCGACCAAGTCCTCGATCTGTTTGCCGAGTTCTCGGACGGCTTCGACGCTGCCCAGAACGTCATAGGTTAAATGATTGATCCGTACGGGCGCCAAAGCGAGATCCGGTTCACGCGCGACGACGGTCTCGAGCTTCCCCGTGGCCAACGCGAGCGCAGCAATCGCCGCATCTGTATCGCCCTTCTCGATCGCGGCGATCGCAGCGTTCGTTTCATCGAGCGCGTCGACCGCCTCCTGGATCAGGGCGGTGCGTTTATCGGCGAGCTGTGAATCGGTTTCGGCGGTCACGCTCTCTTCGACCTGCTCCCGGTTGACCGCCTGCGCTTCAGCTTCCGCCTGAGCCGTATCCTGAGACCAGGAAGGGCCGGCGCTGACAATCAGCAGGGCCAAAGCTGTTCCCGCGTAAAGACTCCTGAGTTTCATCAGTCTGTTCCTTTCGGCTGTGATTGGTTCTACGGCGGTTTCGCCGCAGAGTTGGCACGATCAATGCCCGGCTCAGGCCTCCTTGACCGCGATTTTCCTGACCTTGGCTTGGGCTTCGGGCGTTTGCGGCAGCTTGATCGTCAGAACCCCGTTCTTGAAGGATGCTTGCGCCTTTTCGCCATCCACACCGGGCGGGAGTGGAATTGTCCGGTAGATCGCGCCGTAGCTGCGCTCGGAGAGGTAGTATCCCTTTTTCTCCTCCTGGCGGTCGATCTTCTTCTCCCCCTTCACAGTCAACATGTCATCGTTGACCGTCACCTCGATGTCCTTCATCTCCATGCCCGGCAGCTCGATCGACACTTCGATCGCCTTGTCGGTCTCGACCACGTCGGATTTCGCCTCGCCGCTACCAAAGGGCCATTCGAAATGACCGACCCGGTTCCAGAAGTTCTCGAACACATGGTTCATTTCGCGCTGGAGTGTCGCTATCGGGTTGTCTTCGATGCTCTTGGCATCTGGCGTGCCGTCCTTGCGAGCCCAGGGAATGAGGTCTTTGATCTGCATGATATGGTCTCCTTCGGTTTTCAGGCGCCCTTGACGGCGATCCTTTTCGGCTGCGCCTCAGGGGCTAAGGGGGAGCGTCAAAGTGAGGACGCCTCCACGCATCTCGGCTTCGATCTTGTCGGGGTCGAAGTTCTCGGAAAGCGTGAAGTCACGCTCGAAATCGCCCTCGGCACGTCCAGCATAGGCAAGTTCCAGGTTTTCTGGCCGCATCGGCTCAACCTTGCCGCGGATCGTCAGCACGCGGTTTTCAAGCGTGATTTCGACCGCATCGGCGGCGACACCAGGCATTTCGACCATCATGGAGACACACTGATCGGTCTCGACGATATCGGTCAGCGGGTGGTAGATGCGGCCGCCGCCGGCGGTTTCAGGCGCGTCAGTCGGCGTCTTTTCGGTGGCTGGCGTGATGTCGGTGCTCATCGTTCCAGCTCCTCAGGCTGCCCTGATCTCAATTCTCTTCGGCTTCTCCTCCTCAGGCCGGAAGATGACGATCCGCAGTACGCCGTTCGCCATCTTCGCCTCGACCTTGTCATCCGAGGCCGCGAATGGCAGACGGATCGCGCGAGAAAACTTGCCATACCCGCGCTCTCTGCGGTGCCAGCGCGCGCCCTCGGACACCTCGGGCGCCGTTCCTTCGCCCGAAATCGTCAGGACGTTGTCCTTGACCGCGGTCGAGATCGCGCATCATGGAGCGCATCAGCGCAAAGGGGTCGCTGCGGCGCAGATATGTTGGATAGAGCATTGTTGGTCTCCTGTGACTCAACGACGTCGTGCAGTAAAACACTGCTTTCGCGGTTCGATCGCCACGGCAAGAGATATCGATCCCGAAACCTTTTCAATTCTACGCTCATAAGAATACCACGCAGGCATAATTCATGCTAGCATTTCAATCTCTAGCGGCGTCTGATGGAGCTTCGCGACGGCCAACAGATCCTTGGAGGTCAAATGATGATTGCATCCGACCATGCGTTGATCGGGACGACGATCCATCGGGTCGCCCAGCACATCCAGCAGGACGAAGACCTCGGGCATGTCAGCTACGACACCGATCGGCCCGGCTTTCTCGGCACCGGCGACCAGTCGTCCTGGCTGAACCGCCGCTACAGCGACGCCACTGCTGAGCGGATGGACGCGAAGGTGCGCGACATCGTGGATGGCGTGTTCAAGCGCACCCTCACCCTTCTTGAAACCAATCGGGATCTTCTCGAGCAATCGGCGCAGGATCTCCTGCAACGAGAGACACTGGACGAGCCCTATCTTGTGGCAATTGGGTCCAAGGTGAAAAGAACGGAAGCGGTCGCTGCGTGACACTGTCACTGGCGCAGATGATCGGCGAACAACCCTGACTGGATAATGAAAACGGAGAAGACGAATGGCAAACGGAGCTTGCGATATTTGCGGTCGCCCGGCGACGGCGCGCGTGCGCGCCTCGGTGAACGGCAGGGTTCAGAACATGGAGCTTTGCGACCAGCATTACAGCGAAATGGCCCGCCGGTCGGGGCGCAGCGCCTCGCCGCTGGAGTCCCTGTTCGGACGGCGTTCCCTTCTTGACGAATTCTTCGGCGAGAGCGGTTTCGGCAGCCTCTTTGGTGACAGTCCGCTGCGAGGCGGCACGCTCGGCTCCATGGGTGACGGCGATGACGCTGTCGTCGACGCCACTTTCGGCGAGGGCGCGCCGCGGCGTGGATCGCGGCGCGGCGGCGGACGCACCATCGCCGACCGGCTGAGCGAACAGGGCAACAAGCTGCTGCAGGATGCCGCACAGAAGGCCGGGGAATTCGGGCGCAGCGAGGTCGACACCGAACATCTGCTTCTGGCATTGACCTCGTCTGACGTCGTCAAGACGATCCTGGAACAGTTCAAGGTCGATGTGGACGATCTGCGGCGCCAGATCGAGAAGGAAGCGAAGCGTGGAGACGCCAAGACGGAAGGCGAAATCGGCGTCAGTCCTCGCCTGAAGGACGCGCTGAACCGGGCCTTCATCGCCTCGAACGAACTCGGCCATTCCTATGTCGGTCCCGAGCACCTGCTGATCGGCCTTGCCGAAGAGGGGGAAGGCCTCGCGGCGGCGATGCTGCGCAAGCTGGGGTTGACGCCGCAGGCGCTGCGTCAGCAGGTGACGAAGGTGGTCGGCAAGGGAGCCGAGGAAGGCCGCGTCGAGACTCCGTCGAACACCCCCGATCTCGACCAGTTCAGCCGTGACCTGACGAAGCTCGCCCGCGAGGGCAAGCTCGATCCCGTCATCGGCCGCGCCCGCGAGATCGAGACGACGATCGAAGTGCTGGCCCGCCGGAAAAAGAACAACCCGGTGCTGATCGGCGAGCCCGGCGTGGGCAAGACCGCCATCGTCGAGGGCCTTGCACAACGGATCGTCGCGGGGGAAGTGCCAGAGGCGCTGCGCGACAAGCGGCTGGTCGAACTCAACATCAACTCGATGGTGGCCGGGTCGAAGTATCGCGGCGAGTTCGAGGAGCGAGTCCAGAAGATCCTCAAGGAGATCACCGAGGAGAAGGACAGCCTGATCCTGTTCATCGACGAGATCCACACCATCGTCGGCGCCGGCCAGGGCGGTGGCGAAGGTGGTCTCGACATCGCCAACACCTTCAAGCCGGCGCTGGCGCGGGGCGAGCTGAACCTGATCGGCGCGACGACGCTCAACGAGTACCAGAAATACATCGAGAAGGACGCGGCGCTCGAGCGACGGTTCCAGCCGGTTTATGTGGACGAGCCCACGGTCGCACAGACGATCATGATTCTGCGCGGGCTGCGCGACACGCTCGAAAGCCACCACAAGGTGACGATCACCGACGAGGCGATCATCGCCGCCGCGGAGCTTTCGGATCGCTATATCACCGGTCGCTTCATGCCCGACAAGGCGATCGACCTGATCGACCAGGCCGCGGCGCGGGTGAAGATCTCGGCCACTGCGCGGCCCGTGGACGTGCAGGAGCTCGAAGCCGAGGTCGCGCAGATCAAGCGCGAACAGGACTATGCCGCCGCCCGCAAGCAATTCGACCGGGCAGCGGAACTGAAGAAGGAACTCGAGCAGAAGCAGAAGGAGCTTGACGAGCTTCTGGAAATCTGGAAGCGCGACCAGGCTTCGGCGACCGCTGAGGTGCGCGCCGATCATGTCGCGCAGATCGTCTCCAAGATCACGGGTGTTCCGGTCACGGAGCTGACCGCCGAGGAGAAGGACAAGCTCCTGAAGCTCGAGGAGAAGCTGCACGAGCGCGTCATTGGCCAGGAAGAAGCGATCCGCGCCGTGGCCGATGCGGTGCGCCTGGCGCGTGCGGGTCTGCGCGAAGGTTCCGGTCCGACCGCGACCTTCCTGTTCCTCGGGCCGACCGGGGTTGGCAAGACGGAACTGGCCAAGACGCTCGCCGAGGTGATCTTCGGCGATCAGGACGCGATGATCCGTATCGACATGTCGGAATATGGAGAGCGTCACGCGGTGGCACGGCTCGTCGGCGCGCCTCCGGGCTACGTCGGATACGACGAAGGCGGGCAGCTGACCGAAAAGGTCCGCCGTCGGCCCTACTCGGTCGTGCTCCTCGACGAGATTGAGAAGGCACACCCGGATGTGTACAACATCCTGCTTCAGGTGTTCGACGACGGCCGCTTGACCGACGGCAAGGGCCGCGTGGTGGACTTCACCAACACCATCATCATCGCCACCTCGAACCTCGGTTCGGACATCATCCAGCGCAACCTCACGAAACGCGGCAGCAGTGAGTTCGACGAGGCCAAGCAGAAATCCGAACTGATGGAGGTGTTGCGCGGTCATTTCCGGCCAGAGTTCATCAACCGGATCGACGAGATCATCGTCTTTCATTCGCTGAATCAGTCGGAGATCCGCCAGATCGTCGAGTTGCAGCTGAACCGGGTGAAGCGGACCGCCCTTACCCAGGGCGTCGAACTCGAATTCGACGTGAGCGTCGTGGATCACTTCGGCGCGGTCGGCTTCCGCCCCGAATTCGGCGCCCGCGAGCTGCGCCGGCTGATCCGGTCGGAGTTGGAGACCGAGTTGGCCCGCGAGATGCTCTCCGGGCGGATCGAGGATGGTGACAAGGTCCGCGTCGCCTGGTCGGAAGACGAACAGAGGGTCATGTTCGAAAAGATCGTAAAGGACACCGGTGACGACAGCCCGGACGATCAGGCCAAGGCCGGGATCGAGGAGCCCAGCGAAGTTGCCGAAGACAGGACGGACGTTCCGAAGCCCAGCGTTGGGGATGAGGTGCAGTCCAAGGACGACAAGTCCGCCGAGTGACAGCGCAAAAGACTGGCCCGGCGCGATATCGGTCGCGCCGGGCCATCTCTTCGGAGAGTTATAGGAAGGTCCACGGCATGAACGTCATTAGATCATTCCGCAATCTCGACCGGCACGGCCAACAGCGCGCGCCTGAGGTCATCGAGGAGGAGGTGCGGCAACTTGAACCGCACCTTGCGCGCTTTCGCGAGGATCTGGTCCGGCTCGAAGTCGTTGCCTCGCAGACGAGGGGCAAGAAACGCATCAAAGTCAGCCTGCGCCTGCAACTGCCGTCGGGCGTGATCGCGGCGCGGGAAGAGGGATTCGAGATCGAGCCTGTCCTGCGCAAGGCCTTTGCCGACCTGCGCCACCAGGTCGATCGGCATGTGGCGCGCCTCAAGCACGAGCCTGAATACAAGCGTCCCGCCCGCCGGCGCCGGATCGGCGCCCCGCTGCCGCCCGCGCGGGATGCGGCGGAAGCGGACCGGCGCCAGCTCTTCTTTGACCTGATCGAGGATCATCTCGATACGATCTATGACACCGTCAGGCGCGAGTTGACCTATCTCGAATGCAGCGGATCGGTACCGGAGGGATATCTGAGCGTTCGCGGTCTCTTCGATGCGACGATCCTCAAGGGGCTGGCCCGCTTCGAGGATCGGCCTTCGGAGTTTTCCGTCGGCGACTGGCTGAAACGGCTGGCTTTTGAGACCATCGAGGAAGAATCCCGCGCCGCCCGCCGCGCCGTGCCTGAGGATGCCGCCTCCATCGAGGCGGAACCCGAGGCCCCGGCGGAGGATCCGACCGAGGCGGATCAGGCGATGTTCGAGTTCTACCAGCCCGACGAAGTGCTGATGCTGGAGGACCTCATCGCCGACGACGGCGGCACAGACCCCGAGACCGAAGTGGATCGTCATGATATCGCCATGGCACTGCACCGGGCTATCGCAGATCTTGCTCCGGTCGAGCGCCGCGTCCTGTATCGGATGTACCTGGAAGACGCCACGATCGCGGAGACGGCGCACCTCCTGGATCTCACTGAGGCGGAAGTGTTGAAGATTGCAGAGAACGCGGCGGAGACACTGCGCGGCACGCTGGTCGAAGCCGGGTTGATCGGCGAGGCATCGGGGCGCGCGCCCGTGGAAAGGGAAATTGCCCGGACGCAGTGTCTGCCTCAACCGGTCGAGGACCGCCGCCGCGTGGCGGCCGCCCTGGCCGGCGCGGAGACAATCGGCACTACTGAGTTGAAACCTGAACAGGAGATGGACCAATGACGACAACCTCTGCAAAGCAATCCGACACGATGCAGGACATGCTGTGCAGCCTCTCCGGGAACTGGTGGCTGTTCGTGCTGCGCGGTGTCCTGGCGCTGGTGATCGCGGTTCTCGCCTTCCTCATGCCTGCGGAGTCGCTGCTTGCTCTGACGCTGGTCTTCGGCGCTTTCGCCTTCGCCGATGGCGTGTTCGGCCTCGTCGCCGCCGTCCGCAACATCCGCGGGGGTGATCGCTGGGGCTGGCTGATGTTCAGCGGCATTCTGGGCATCGCCACGGGCATCGCCGTGGTTGTCTCGCCTTTTGTCGCGACGCTTGTGCTTGCGACATTCCTCTGGGCCAGCATCGCATTCTGGTCCGTGTTCTCGGGTGCCCTCGAGATCGCGGCAGCGATCCGCCTGCGAAAGGAAATCAACGGCGAAATCTGGCTGATCCTGAGCGGCCTTCTCTCGGTCGTTCTCGGTGTCGTCGTGACCTGGATGCTGCTGACGCGCCCGGTCGAAAGCTTCCTCGCGCTCGGCTGGCTGATCGGCTTCTACGCCGCGGTCTTCGGGGTGATGATGATCCTCCTCGGGCTACGGCTTCGCAAGGCGGATCGTTCGGACGGTGCGGCCTTCGATAACGCTCCCCCATCGGCAAAGGCGTGAGGTGCCCTGTGGTGGATGACGGGCGACTTGCCGGCGAGGAGCACGATTTCACCCGATGGGACGAAACGATCTTCGACCGTTGCCTGAGCACCGGCTTCAATCCGTTCGGCAGCGGTCCGACGCCAATCTTCCTGCGGCACCGGGACGCAGAGGCGCCGGACGCCGATGCGAAGCCGTGCATGCCACCTGACACCGAAAATGCGAGGTGCTGATGTCGAACCGCCTGCCTGACTTGGCATTTGCTGCTGCGGCCGCTGCCTTGGGCATCGGCATCGTTTTCGTTTTTCGTTCGATGTATCTTGCCGAAGACATACTGCCTTTCGCGCAGGAGATGACGCTCATCTTCCTCGGCGCTGTCGTGACGATCATTCTGACCGCGGCGCTTCTCAATCGCCAGACCGATCTCGAGCTTCGCAAGGAAGGAAGGGTCATCATCCTCCAGCAGCAATGCGACATTTACATGGCCTGCATCGAGAAGGTCGCAGAGATCGTGGAAACCGCAAGGCACGATGCGAAGCTGATCGATGAATTGCGTGTTCTCAGCCACAAGCTGGCTGTGGTCGCGAGTGCAGGGGTCGTGTCCAGCTTCGAGCAGGTACTGGAGAGCTTGCAGTCCGGTTTTGCTGACGGCACGCTCTCGGACGGGGACGGAGAGGGCGTGATGAATGCCGTCGCCGATCTCACGATAGCGATGCGGTCGGACGTCCTGCACGCTGCTGCCTTCCCTTCGCAGAACACCGAACGCGCCGTTCGCCTGAATTCGAGGCGAATGGAAAAACTCGGCGATCTCAAACGTCACCTTCTCGTATCCACCGACACCCGGGAGAACTGATATGCGCGGCCATAATCGCCCACCATTCCCGCCGAAAATTCCCGGAACCGATCTGCCATCCTGGGACGTGCCGACGGCAATCATCTACCGTCCTGCCCGTTCCGCGATGACATCGGCGCCTCGGCCCAACTACTGGGTCCTCGAGTTCGAGCCGTCGCGGCCGCCGCAGATCGAGCCGCTGATGGGATACACGTCCAGCGGCGATCCCTATCGTCCGATTCGGCTGAAGTTTCCGGATCGCGACAGTGCCGTGGACTTCGCAGAGCGGCAGGACTGGCATTATGTCGTGCGCGAGGACGCTGGGGGAGCCCGGATGGCGAACCCTTGGGCGGGTGAGACGCGCCACCGGCTGCACAGGGGCGTCGATGCCCCGGGAGCCTTCCGGGTCCCGTTCCGCCCCGATCGCCGCCTCTCAAGAGGCGTCCAGCATGAGAGCACGCCCGACCCGTCTACCAGCGACAGGGAGAGTTTCGATCCGGTCCTCGAAGCCTCGCTCGAATCCTTCCCCGCCTCTGATCCTCCGGCGTGGACGGCTGTGACAATTGCAAGAAAGACGACGTGATGACGGCCAGCTGCATGCGCTCGGGGAAATGAGATGTTTCCATGGGCCAATACCGTTGCTCGCAGATACCCCCCGTGGCCGTCTGGTCAGTCGTCGGGATCAGCCTTCTCGCTTTCCTCTGCCAGGGCGGCCTGCCGCCGCGCGTGCTGGACCGGTTCCTGTTCGAGTTCGCGCTGGTGCCGTCGCGCGTCTTCGGTCAGCTCCGCCTCGTCGCCCCGTCGGACTGGACCCCGTTCCTGACCAATATCTTCCTGCACGGGGGCTGGCTGCACCTCATACTGAACATGTGGACGCTGTGGATCTTCGGCCCCGCCGTCGAAGATCGGCTCGGACCGGGTAGATTCACGCTGGGCCGAGTGGTGCGGGCCATGCAAGATGATGGCGCCCCAGTTCGAGGCGGCGGCGCGCTCGCTCGAACCCCATGTCCGCCTGGGCAAGCTCGACACCGAGGCCGAACAGCAGATTGCCGGCCGCTACGGGATCCGCGGCACTCCCACCATGATCCTGTTCAGGAGCGGCAAGGAAATCGCGAGGACGAGCGGTGCAATGCCTGCCGCGCAGATAGCGCAGTGGGCGCGGTCGCACGTCTAGAGTTTACAGGTATTGGCCTTACCTGCGCCATGCCATCAGGAGAAGAAGGACAAGAACATGCATGGCGTGACCGGATTTATTGAAAGTGCGGCCTTGTTGGTCTTTGCCGCGTTCGTGCTCGTGACGATATGTTCACGGATCGGCGTGCCCAGTATCGTCGGTTACATTCTTGCCGGCATAGTCATCGGACCTGCCGGCCTCGGCCTGATTGCCGAAAACGCTGCCCTGAGCAGCATCGGCGAGATCGGAGTAGTACTCCTGCTGTTCGCTCTTGGCCTGGAATTCTCGTTCGAGAAGCTCGTAACGCTCAGAAAGCATGTCTTCGGTCTTGGAGCCGCGCAGGTTGCAGTCACGACGATATCGGTGTCGTTGATAGCGAGTCTGATCTTCGATCTCGCGCCCGTCCCCGCAATCCTCATCGGCGGGGCCGTTGCCATGTCATCCACGGCCATGTGCCTCAAGGTGCTCGCAAGCGCGAACGCTCTGGGATCGGCCCAAGGGCGTCTGGCCATTGCAGTGCTTCTGTTTCAAGACTTGGCAGCTGTAGCATTCCTGCTTCTGCACGATGCAATGAGTGGTGCCGCCGAAGGGTATGGCGTGATAACGGTCATCGCCAGTGCAACGGCATTGGTTGCAGCTCTGTTCATTTCCCGTGGCCCGTTGCAGGTACTTGCCCGTTGGGTAGCGTCGCGTGGCGATCCGGAACTTGCCCAGCTTCTCGCGCTCACCATTGCACTAGGGTCTGCGATTGTCGCGGCCACCGCCGGCCTTTCTCCGGCACTCGCCGCATTCGCGGCCGGCATGATCATCGGCGAGGGAGACGCGCGCCATGCTGTCGAGAACGAGATACGGCCTTTCCGCGATTTGTTTGTCGGGATTTTCTTTATCGGTATCGGGACTCAATTGCCACTTTGGATCCTTCCATCTCAATGGCCTGCCGTGCTGGTCTGGCTTGCAATAATACTCTGCGGAAAGACGCTGATTGTTTTCGTCGTCGCCCGACTATTCGGCGAAGCGCTTCAGACCTCATTGCGGACCGGAGTCATCCTGGCCAACGGGGGAGAATTCAGCCTGATGTTGCTATCGGTTTCCTCGACGTCGGGTACAGTGGCCGAGGAGTTCGCCGGCCCCCTCCTCCTCGCGATTGGAGTGAGCATGTTGGCTGGAAGTCTTATGATTAGATGGGCGGGGTCAGGCCTAGGACCAATCGACATTAGGCCCTGTTGACAAAGTATGGCAGCCATATTTTTGCGGCGGCCAAGGGCTCTGTTGCACAAATCGCCTAAGGGGATTCATGTCGTGAATCCAGCGTGATAGCTGGAGGCCATGAGCAGACCGACACCCCCGACCTACAAGACCAGGAACTGGCCGGCCTATAATGAAGCGCTCAAGCGCCGAGGCTCGCTGACGATCTGGTTCGATCCCGCGATGACCTGGGAGGCAGCGCCCACCGGCAAGCGCGGGCGGCAGCGTGACTACAGCGATGCCGCGATCCAGACCTGCCTGACGATGAAGGTGCTGTTCGGGATGGCGCTCAGGCAGACGACAGGGTTCGTCGAGAGCCTCGTGCGCCTGATCGGCCTGGACTGGGCTGTGCCCGACTTCAGCACGCTGTCGCGGCGCCAGAAGACCCTGAAGGTGAACATCCCCTACCGTGGCTCGGACGGCCCCCTGCATCTGCTGGTCGATAGCACCGGGATCAAGGTCGAGGGCGAAGGGGAGTGGAACGCCCGCAAGCATGGTGGCACCAAGCGCCGCGTCTGGCGCAAGATCCCCATCGGGATCGACGAGAAATCACTCGAAATCCGGGCCGCAGAGTTCACCACCAGCGAGATCGGCGACGCGCCGATGCTGACCGAACTGCTGGGCCAGATCCCGCCAGGCTGTCAACGGCGGCGTAAAATCCGGCCACGCGGCGGGGTAAAACCAGGTCAGGTGGCGGTGGCCGGCGCCATGGCGCGCGCGCTTACCAATAGCTGGCGCGTGCCATGGCGCATTGGCCTCTTTGGGCCAAGACGAGCGATCTGATCTCAGGACTTTTGTTGCCGCTTTCGGGCAGTGCTGTTGGCGAGGCGATAGCTCTCGCCGTTCATCTCGAGGATGCTGACGTGGTGGGTCAGCCGGTCGAGTAGTGCGCCGGTGAGGCGCTCGGAGCCGAAGGTCTCGGTCCATTCATCGAAGGGCAGATTGCTGGTGATCAGGGTCGCGCCGCGCTCGTAGCGGTGCGAGATCAGTTCGAACAGCAATTCGGCACCGGTCTTGGACAGCGGCACGAAGCCCAGCTCATCGATGATGAGCAGCTTGTAACCGGC